>DASSUD010000337.1:0-14392 GCA_035707385.1 Acidimicrobiales bacterium | reverse complement strand
CCAGGAGCTCGAGGCCGAGGGCCTCGATCCGCCGTAGCAGCCCGTGCAGGGCGGCCTGGTCCTCGACGGGCCCGGTGAGGACCGTCTCGACCGGCGCCACCTGGGCGGCCAGCGCCAGCTCCTCGAACTCGCTCGCCAGGGTGCGGTTCAAGCGTCCCCGGACACGGACCTCGTAGTGCACGGGCCCACCGTCACCCGGCGGGTCCGCAGGCGTCGTCACCCCGGGCGGGTGAAGGCCGCTCCGCGTGTCAGGCCCCCAGCGCCTCGACGTCCTCGGCATCGAGCACCAGCGCGGCCGCGGCCACGTTCTGCTCGAGGTGGGCCACCGACGACGTGCCGGGGATGGGCAGGACCTGGGGCGAGCGGGCCAGCTGCCAGGCCAGCGCCACCTGGACCGGTGACACCCCGTGGCGCCCGGCCACGGCGGCCAGTGCCCGGCCCTCGCCCGGCCGCTGGCCGCCGACGGGCGCCCAGGGGATGAAGGCGAAGCCGTCACGCTCGGCCGCCTCGACCAGCGCCTCGGAGCCCCGGTCGGTGGGGTTGTAGCGGTTCTGTACCGACGCGATCGGGGTCAGCGCCTGGGCCCGGGCCAGCTCGGACGGCGACACGTTGGACAGGCCGATGTGGGCGATCTTGCCCTCGTCCCGCAGCCGCACGAGCTCGCCCACCGACTCCTCGAACGGCACGGCGGGGTCTGGCCGGTGGAGCTGGTAGAGGGTGACCTGCTCGACGCCGAGCCGCTTCAGGCTGCCCTCCAGCGCGGCGCGCAGGTGCTCGGGCCGGCCGTCGGCGTCCCACCGCCCCGGCCCGGGGCGCACCAGCCCGCCCTTGGTGGCGATGACCAGGCCCTCGGGGTAGGGCGACAGAGCCTCGGCGATCAGCTCCTCGCTCACGTCGGGGCCGTAGGAGTCGGCGGTGTCGATGAAGTCGACGCCCAGCTCGACGGCCCGGCGCAGCACGCGCCGGGCCTCGTCGCGGTCGCGGGGCGGGCCCCAGATGCCCGGCCCGGTGATGCGCATGGCACCGAAGCCGAGGCGGTTGACGCGGCGGTCGCCGACGGCGACGGTGCCGGCGGCCCCGGCGGGTGAGGCGGATGGCGACATCGGGCGCTCCTGGTCGGTGGCGGGCGGCGGACGGGTGGCACCGTACCGGTGCCCGCCGCCGGTCCCACCGGGCGACGCCGGCCGCGGTGCTGGCTACGTTCACGCCATGCCGCTCACGATCTCCGCCGCCTTCCCCCCGGGGCTCGACACCCCGGACCACGTCGCCCTGGCCGAGGAGCTCGGCTACGGGCGGGCCTGGCTCTACGACTCCCCCGCCCTGTATCACGACGTGTGGATGACGCTGGCCCGGGCGGCCGAGCGCACGGCGACCATCGGCCTCGGCCCGGCGGTGCTGGTCCCCAGCCTGCGCCACCCCATGGTCAACGCCGCGGCCGTGGCCACGCTGGCCGAGCTGGCGCCCGGGCGGGTGGCGGTGGCCCTCGGCGCCGGGTTCACCGGGCGCCACGTGCTGGGCCAGCGGGCCATGCGCTGGGCCGACGTGGCGGACTACGTGCGGGCATTGCGGGGCCTGCTGGCGGGCGAGACGGTCGAGTGGGAGGGCCGGCCCGTGGCCATGATCCACCCCGACGGCTACGGGGCGCCCCGGCCCATCGACGTGCCCATCCTCCTCGGGGCCGACGGCCCGCGTGGCACCGCCGCCGCCGCGGAACTCGGCGACGGGGCCTTCGCCGCCGGGCTGCCCAACCCGGCGGCCGCCGGGCGGTGGAGCGCGCTGCTGCAGTTCGGCACGGTGCTCGACGACGGCGAGGACCCGGCCGCCGACCGGGTCCTCGAGTGCACGGGCCCGGCCATGGCCGTGGCGCTGCACGGGATGTACGAGCGGGGCGGCCCCCCGGCGGTCGACGCGCTCCCCGGCGGGGCGGCGTGGCGCGAGGCGCTGGAGGCGATCCCCGAGGACGTGCGGCACCTGGCCACCCACGCCGGGCACCTGGTGGAGCTGAGCGAGCGCGACCGGGTGGCGCTGGCGGCCGGCGCCGCGGCCATGATCCCGACGTTCACGCTCACCGGCACGGCCACCGAGGTCCGGTCCCGGGTGGAGGGCCTGGCGGCACTCGGCGTGACCGAGGTGGCGTTCCAGCCCGGCGGCGGGGACGTCGAGCGCGAGCTGCGGGCCTTCGCGGCGGCCACGGCCAGCTGAGGCCGGCGGACATCGGCGGGCGCGGGCGCGAGACTGCGGGCCGTATGGAGCTGACCGTCGTCGACCACCCCCTCGCCGCCCGCCTGCTGTCCCGGCTCCGGGACGAGGCCACCGACCGGGCGAACTTCCGGCTGGCCATGGACGAGCTGGCGGGCATGCTCGTCTACGAGGCCTGCCGCCACCTGCCGTACGAGACGGTCGCGCTGACGACGCCCATGGGCCCCGCCGAGGGCGTGCGCATCACCCGCCCGCCGCTGGTGGTGCCCGTGCTGCGGGCCGGCCTCGGCCTCCACGGGGCGGTCCTGCGCCTGCTGCCCGAGACCGACACCGCCTTCATCGGCGTGTCCCGCAACGAGGACACGTTCCAGCCGGAGCCGTACATGAACTCGGTGCCCGCCGACCTCGGGGGCCGCCCGGTGCTGGCGCTCGACCCCATGCTGGCGACCGGCGGCTCGCTGGCCCACGCCTGCCGGATCCTGGTGGACCGGGGCGCGGGCGACATCACCGGGGTGTGCGTGCTGGCGGCGCCCGAGGGCCTCGCCCGCATCGAGGAGTCGGGCCTGGTCGCCCGGGTGGTGACGGCGGCGGTCGACAGCCACCTGGACGAGCGGGCCTTCATCGTGCCCGGCCTCGGCGACGCCGGCGACCGCCTGTTCGGCACGGCCTGACCTGCTCCGTTCCGCCGGAATGCGTCAGCCGACCAGGTCGACCGCCTCGTCCAGCACCGCCGCCAGCACCCCGGCCGCCCGGGCGCGGGCCGCGGGCAGGTCGTCCCCGGCCACCGGGACCACCGCCTCGCCGTAGCACTTGAGCTTGGGCTCGGTGCCCGACGGCCGCACGACGAGGCGCACGCCCTCGCCCCGCACCACCACGCCGTCGGTCGGTGGCAGGCGCCGGCCGAGCCGCAGGTCCTCGACCCCGGTCACCGCCACGCCGGCCAGCGCCGCCGGCGGCGATGCCGCCAGTCGGTCGACCGCCGCCCGCATGCGGTCCATCCCTCCCGGACCGTCGACCCGCACGGACCGCTGCCCGGTGGCGTGCACCCCCAGCTCGCGGGCCAGGTCGTCCAGCCGGTCGAGGACACTGCGGCCCCGGGCCTTCTCGGCGGCCGCCAGACCGGCGAAGGCCAGCGCCGCGGTGATGCCGTCCTTGTCCCGCACCAGGGTCCCCACGCACGACCCCAGCGCCTCCTCGTAGCCGTACACGAACCGGGTGCCGGGACGGTCGAGCGCGGCCCGGGCGATCCACTTGAACCCCGTGAGGGTCTCGGCGTAGGCGACACCCCGGGCCGCGGCGAGCCGGCCCAGCATCGACGACGACACCACCGTGGTGGCCACCAGCCGGTCGGCGCCCTCCCCCCGGGCGAGCAGCCAGTCGGCCAGGACGACGCCGATCTCGTCGCCGGTCAGGGCCCGCCACCCGCCGCCCGGACCGGGCACCGGGACGGCCACGGCCAGCCGGTCGGCGTCGGGATCGTTGGCCACCACCAGGTCGGCGTCCCCGGCGGCGGCGAGGGCCAGGGCGAGGTCGAGGGCGCCGGGCTCCTCGGGGTTGGGGAAGGCCACGGTCGGGAACGCCGGGTCGGGCTCGGCCTGCTCGGGGACGACCGCCGGCGGCGGGAAACCGGCCCCGGTGAGCACCGCCACCAGCACGTCCCGGCCGACGCCGTGCAGCGGCGTGTACACGACCCGGAGGTCGCGCTCGGGCCCGGGCGGGGCGGCGGCGGCCAGCGCCCCGGCCACGTAGGCGTCGACCAGCCCGCCGCCCGCCGGGGTGATGCGGGGATCGCCGTCGGCCACCACCGGCACCGACGCCAGCGGCCCCACCGCGTCGATGGCGGCGGAGATCTCCGCGTCGGCCGGCGGGACGATCTGGGCGCCGTCGCCCAGGTACACCTTGTAGCCGTTGTCGGCCGGCGGGTTGTGGCTGGCGGTGACCACGACGCCCGCGCACGCCGCCAGGTGACGGACCCCGAAGGCCAGCACCGGGGTGGGCAGCGTGCGGTCGGCGAGGTGGACCCGGAACCCGGCGGCGGCCAGCACCCCGGCCGCGTCCCGGGCGAAGCGGGCGGACCGGTGGCGGGCGTCGTAGCCCACCACGACCGGCTCGCCGCCGTGCCCGGCCGCCGCCAGGTACGCCGCCAGGCCGGCGGTGGCCCGGATCACCACCGCCCGGTTCATGCGGTTGGGCCCGGCCCCCATCTCGCCCCGCAGCCCGGCCGTGCCGAACTGCAGCCGGGCGCCGAACCGGTCGGCCAGCGCCGCCTCGTCGCCCGCGGCCAGCAGCGCGTCGACCTCGGCCCGGGTCTCGGGGTCGGGGTCCTCGTCCCGCCAGCGGCGGGCGGCGGCGGCGACGTCGGGTGCCATCGGCTACAGCCGGTCCACGACCGCGGCCAGCAGGTCGCCCATCCGCTCGGCGGCGGCCCGGCCGGCGTCCAGCACCTCGGCGTGGTCGAGCGGTGCCGCGCTCAGGCCGGCGGCCAGGTTGGTGACCAGCGACAGGGCCAGCACCTCCAGGCCGAGGTGGCGGGCGGCGATGGCCTCCCACACCGTCGACATCCCGACCAGGTCGGCGCCGAGGGTCCGCAGCATGCGGATCTCCGCCGGCGTCTCGTAGTGGGGGCCCGGCAGCCCGGCGTAGACGCCCTCGGCCAGCGACGGGTCGACGGCCCGGGCCAGCTCGCGCAGCCGCAGGGAGTACGCCTCGGTCAGGTCGACGAACCGGGCCGGCACCTGGCCCGCCAGCGGCCCGGACACGGGCGACCCGCCGGTCAGGTTGAGGTGGTCGGCCACCAGCACCGGCTGGCCGACCGCCAGGTCCGCGCGGATGCCGCCCGCGGCGTTGGTGAGCACCGCCGCGTGGCAGCCGGCGGCATGCGCCGTCCGCACGGCGTGCACCACGGTGGCGGGGTCGTGGCCCTCGTAGGCGTGGACCCGACCCACGAAGGCCAGCACCCGCCGACCGCCGGCCGTCTGCGCCGACCGCACGGTGCCGGTGTGACCGGCGACGGTGGAGGCGGGGAACCCGGGCAGCCCGGTGGCGTCGAGCTCGGCCACCGTGTCGCCGAGGCGCTCGGCGGCGGGGCGCCAGCCCGAGCCGAGCACGACGGCCACGTCGTGGCGTTCCACCCCGGTGGCCTTGGCGAGGGCGCGGGCGGCGGCGGCGGCGCGGTCGAACGGGTCGGCGGGCTCCACGATCACGGTCGTCGACCGTAGCGCCCGCAACGCGACCGGTGACCGATGTGCCCTGCCACCCCTGACGAGGACTGTCAGGGCGGCGGTGATCGCCCTGACCAGGTGTGAATTGTGACTACTCTGCGGGCCGTGGCCCCCGGGCCACCCGTTCCACGACAGGGAGATGCGAACGAGATGCGGCAGAGACGGTGGGTGAAGGTCCTCGGGGTGCTGCTCGGCTTGACGCTGGTGGCAGCGGCGTGCGGGGACGACGACGACGCGGCTGACGACGAGAGCAGCGAGTCGGGTGGCGGTGGCGGCGGCAGCGACTACACGGCCTGCCAGGTGACCGACACCGGCGGCGTCGACGACCGGTCCTTCAACCAGACGGCCTTCAAGGGCCTGCAGGACGCGGCGACCGAGCTGGGCGGCGACTTCGACGACAACGTCCTCGAGTCCACCAGCGAGGCCGACTTCACGCCGAACATCCAGGCGCTGATCGACCGGGACTGCGACATGATCGTCACGGTCGGCTTCCTGCTGGGCGACGCCACGGCCGAGGCGGCCGAGGCCAACCCCGACCAGCTCTTCGCCATCGTCGACAACGACCTGTTCGACGTGGCGGCCGAGGAGGACCGCGACTTCGACAACGTCGCCGAGCTCGTGTTCTCCACCGATCAGGCGGCGTTCCTGGCCGGCTACGTGGCTGCCGGCGTGAGCGAGACCGGCAAGGTCGGCACCTACGGGGGCATCAACCTGCCGACGGTCAACATCTTCATGAAGGGCTTCCAGCTCGGCATCGAGCAGTACAACGAGGACAACGGCACCGACGTCCAGCTCATCGGCTGGGACAACGCCGCCGACGACGGCCTGTTCACCGGTGACTTCACCGACCAGGCCAAGGGTCGGGCGACCACCCAGACCCTGCTCGACCAGGGCGCCGACATCATCATGCCGGTGGCCGGCCCCGTGGGCCTGGGCTCGATCGAGGCCATCGAGGCCTCGGGCGGCACCGCCAAGCTCATCTGGGTCGACACCGACGGCTGCGTGTCGGTCGAGGAGAGCTGCGACATGTTCCTCACCTCGGTGATGAAGAACATGGACGTGGCCGTGCGCGACGTCATCCTCGCCGGTTCCGAGGACGAGTTCGAGGGCGGGACCAACGAGGGCACGCTCGAGAACGACGGCGTGGGCATCGCCCCGTTCCACGAGTTCGACGCCGATGTCCCCCAGGAGCTGAAGGACCGGGTCGACGAGCTGCGCGAGCAGATCATCGCCGGCGAGATCGAGACGTCGCCGCCGAGCTGATGCTCCCGAGCGCATGAAGGTCGAGCTCCGGGGTATTACCAAGCGTTTCCCCGGCGTCGTGGCTTGCGACGGCGTGGACCTCTCCGTGGAGAGCGGAGAGGTCCACGCCCTGCTCGGCGAGAACGGCGCAGGCAAGTCCACGCTCATGAACGTCCTCTTCGGGCTGTACCGGGCCGACGAGGGCGAGATCCTGCTCGAGGACCGGCCGCTGGTCGCCCGGTCGCCGGCCGACGCCATCGCCGCCGGGGTGGGCATGGTCCACCAGCACTTCATGCTGGTGCCCGTCTTCACCGTGGCCGAGAACGTCATGCTGGGCGTCGAGCCGACCGGGCGCCTCGGCCGCATCGACCGGGGCGAGGCCCGCCGGCGGGTGGCCGAGCTGTCCGACCGCTACGGGCTGGCCGTCGACCCCGACGCCACCGTCGAGGACCTGGCGGTGGGCGTCCAGCAGCGGGTCGAGATCCTCAAGGCGCTGTACCGCGACGCGCAGTGCCTGATCCTGGACGAGCCCACCGCCGTCCTCACGCCCCCCGAGATCGCCGAGCTGATGGACATCGTCCGCCAGCTGGCGGACGGCGGGCGGTCCATCATCTTCATCACCCACAAGCTGCGGGAGGTCGCCAGCGTGGCCGACCGCATCACCGTCCTGCGAGGCGGCAGGGTGGTCGGCGAGACCACCCCCGCCGAGGCCGACGAGCAGGCGCTCGCCACCATGATGGTCGGCCACGAGGTCCAGCTGGTGGTCGACAAGGAGCCCGCCTCCCCGGGCGAGCCGGTGCTCGAGGTCACCGACCTGGTGGTGGCCGACGACCGCCGCCAGCCCGTGGTCAACGGCGTGTCGTTCGACGTGCGGGCGGGCGAGATCCTGGCCCTGGCCGGCGTGCAGGGCAACGGCCAGAGCGAGCTCGTCGAAGCTATCTGCGGCATGCGCACGCCCGCATCGGGCACCCTGCGGCTCTTGGGCGAGGACGTGGGAGGGGCCAGCCCCGCCCACCTGTTCGGGGCGGGCCTGGCGCACGTCCCCGAGGACCGCCAGCGCTACGGGCTCATCGGCTCGATGCCGGTGTCGTCCAACCTGGTCCTCAACCAGGTGAGGGACGCGCCCTTCGCCCGGGGCCTGCGGCTGGACCGCCGGGCGGTGCGCCGCCACGCGGCCGACCTCGTCGAGCAGTTCGACGTGCGCACGCCGTCGGTCGACGTCGCGGTCGCCACCCTGTCGGGCGGCAACCAGCAGAAGGTCATCATCGCCCGCGAGTTCTTCCACGCCGAGCACCTGCTGGTGCTGTCCCAGCCCACCCGCGGGCTCGACGTCGGCTCCATCCAGTACATCCACCGCCAGGTCGTCGCCAAGCGCGACGAGGGCGTCGCGGTGCTGCTCAACTCGTCCGAGCTCGACGAGGTGCTGGCCCTGGCCGACCGCATCGCGGTGATCTACCGGGGCCGGATCGTGGGCGTCGTCGACCGCGCCGACGCCAACCGCGAGCTGATCGGCCTGCTCATGGCGGGCGCCGTGGAGCGGGCCGCCGAGGTCGAACCCGTCGAGGAGGAAGAGGTGACGGTGACGTGAGCACCGCCACGGACGCACCGCCCCAACCGCCGGCCGAGCCGCCGGAGGTCACCGAGGGAGGCCCGCCGGGTGACTCGGCCGGATCGCGGGCCCTGGCCTGGCTGGCCGCGGTCGGCAACGCGCTGGTCATCCCGGTGCTGGCGCTCGTCACGGCCCTGGCGGTGGGCGGCCTGATCATCGTCTTCACGGATCCCGACACGCTCGACGAGTGGGGCTCCTTCTTCGGCGACCCCCTCGGCGCCCTCGCGGCGTCGTGGAACGTGGTGTACGACTCCTACCACGCGCTCTGGGAGTCGTCGCTCGGCTCGCCGCAGGCCATCGGCCGCACGCTGGTGGAGGCCACGCCGCTGGCCCTGGCAGGCCTGTCGGTGGCGCTGGCCTTCCGGGCCGGCCTGTTCAACATCGGCGCCGCGGGCCAGCTGGTGATCGGTGCCACCTGCGCCGGCTGGGTCGGCTTCACGTGGGACCTGCCGAGCGCGATCCACATCCCCCTGGCCGTGCTGGCCGGCTTCGCGGGCGGCGCGGCGTGGGGGTCGATCGCCGGCGTCCTGAAGGCCCGCACCGGGGCCCACGAGGTGATCACCACCATCATGCTCAACTACATCTCCTACCGCCTGCTGGACTACGCGCTGCGCTCCGAGGCGTTCCAGCCGGCCGGCCGGGACGACCTGATCTCCAAGGGCGTGGCCGAGTCGGCCCGCCTCCCGGAGATCACGGTGGGCGAGGTGCGGGTCCACGCCGGGCTCCTGCTGGCCATCGCCGCCGCCGTGATCGTGTGGTGGCTGCTCGACCGCTCGACGGTCGGGTTCCGGCTCAGGTCGGTGGGCGCCAACCCCCACGCCTCCCGCTACGCCGGCATGAGCGTGGGCGCCATGTACGCGCTGGCCATGCTGCTGGCCGGCGGCCTGGCCGGCCTGGCCGGCACGGTCAACATCCTGGGGCGGCCGAGCTTCGCCCTGACGGGCGGCTACTACGCCTTCCTCGGCTTCGACGCCATCGCCGTGGCCCTGCTGGGGCGGGCGCACCCGGTCGGCGTGCTGGGCGCCGCCTTCCTGTTCGGCGTGCTGCGCTCGGGATCGACGGGCATGCAGGCGGCGACCTCGACGCCGGTCGACATCATCGTCGTCATCCAGGCGCTCATCATCCTGTTCGTGGCCGCTCCCGCCCTGGTGCGCTCGCTCTACCACATCAAGGCCGGCCGGGGCACCGGCCAGACCTTCACCACCGGTTGGGGTGCGTGATGACAGCCACCATCGCCCCCGCAGAACCGGCCGGCGAGGCCCCCGTCCCGGTCGTGGACCCCGACCTGCCGAGCGACCGCCGGCGCGTCGGCTTCGGCATCGCCACCATCATGCTCGGCCTGGTCACCATCGTCAGCTTCGGCCTGGGCAGCCAGTCCGGGCTGGACGCCACGTTCGTGCTGAGCGGCAGCAACGCGCTGACCGACGTGCCCGACCTCCATCTCCCGTCCCGGGGGGTGAACCTGGTGCTGGGGCTCGTGATCGTGGTGCTCGGCGCCCTGCTGGTGGCGGGCGTGGTCCGCTACCGGATCTACCTCGTGTTCGGCACCGGTGCCGCGCTGTTCACCGTCGCCCTGCTGGTGTGGGCGGCGCGGGGCGACTCGGTGAGCATCGTCGGCCTGCTCGACGGCACGCTGTTCCGCAGCACCCCACTGGCGCTGGGCGCGCTGGCCGGCCTGCTGTGCGAGCGGTCCGGGGTGGTCAACATCGCCATCGAGGGCATGCTCCTGACCGGTGCGTTCGTGGCCGCCCTCACGGCCAGCGCCGCCGACAACGCGTGGGTGGGCCTCCTGGCCGGCATCGCGGCGGGCATCGTGCTCGGGGCGTTCCTCGGTGTGCTGTCCATCCGCTACCGGGTCGACCAGATCATCGGCGGCACGGTCATCAACATCTTCGCCCTGGGCCTGACGAGCTACCTGGGGGCCCGGATCCTGACCGAGTACCCCCACCTGAACCAGCCGGCCTCGTTCCGGTCCGTCGGCATCCCCGGGCTCGAGCGCCTGCCGCTGCTCGGCCCGGTGCTCTTTGACAACACCATCTACGGCTACCTGCTGTTCGCACTGGTGATCGGCCTGTGGTGGGCCTTCTACCGCACCCGCTGGGGCCTGCGGGTGCGGGCCGTGGGCGAGCACCCCCGGGCCGCGGACACCGTCGGCATCAACGTTCTGCGCACCCGGTACCGGTCGGTGATGGCGGGCGGGGCGGTGGCCGGCATCGGCGGCACCTGGTTCACGCTCGACGCCACCGGCAGCTTCACCCAGAACATGACGGCCGGGAAGGGCTACATCGCCCTGGCCGCGCTGATCTTCGGGCGCTGGCACCCGGTGGGCGCCTTCGCGGCCGCGCTGGTGTTCGGTTTCACGGAAGAGCTGCAGACCCGGCTCACCGTGCTGGACACGCCCATCCCGTCCGACTTCCTGCTCATGCTGCCCTACATCGTCACCATCGTCGTGGTGGCGGGCGTGGTGGGCCGGTCCCGGGCGCCGGCCGCTGACGGCGTCCCCTACGTGGTGGACTGAGCCGGTGACCGCCACGCTGGTCGACTGGGACGCGTTGCGCGCCTCGGCCGCCGACGTCGCCCAGCGGGCCTACGTGCCCTACTCGCAGTTCCCCGTGGGGGCGGCCGGCCTGGTGGAGGACGGCCGGGTGGTGCAGGGCTGCAACGTCGAGAACGCCTCCTACGGCCTGACGCTGTGCGCCGAGTGCGGGCTGGTGTCGGCGCTGCACGCCGCCGGGGGCGGGCGGCTGGTGGCCGTGGCGGTCACGGACCCGTGGGGCCACGACCTGTCGTGCTGCGGCCGCTGCCGCCAGCTGCTGCTGGAGGCCGGGGGGCCGGGCCTGCTGGTCAACGAGCGCCCGATGTCCGAGTGGCTGCCGGGCGCCTTCGGCCCGGACGACCTGGGCTGATGGCCACCGACGTCCTCGACGTCATCCGCACCAAGCGCGACGGCGGCGAGCTGTCGCCCGAGCAGGTGCGGTTCTTCATCGAGGGCTACACGGCCGGCACGATCGCCGACGAGCAGGCGGCTGCGCTGTGCATGGCGATCCTGCTGCGGGACATGGCCCCCGGCGAGCTCGCCACCTGGACCCAGGCCATGATCGACTCCGGCGAGCGGCTCGACCTGTCGGGCGTGGGCCGGCCCACGGTCGACAAGCACTCGACGGGCGGGGTGGGCGACAAGGTGTCGCTGGTGCTGGCGCCGCTGGTGGCCGCGTGCGGGGCCGCCGTGCCCCAGCTCTCGGGTCGGGGCCTCGGCCACACCGGCGGGACGCTCGACAAGCTGGAGGCGATCCCCGGCTGGCGGGCCACGCTGACCACCGGCGAGGTGGTGGCCCAGCTGCGCGACGTCGGTGCCGTGATCTGCGCGGCCAGCGACACCCTGTGCCCGGCCGACCGCAAGCTCTACGCCCTGCGGGACGTGACCGCCACCGTCGAGGCCGTCCCCCTGATCGCCAGCTCGATCATGTCCAAGAAGATCGCCGAGGGCACCGCGGCGCTGGTCCTGGACGTGAAGGTGGGCTCGGGCGCCTTCCTGCCCGCGATCGACAAGGCCCGGCGGCTGGCGGAGACGATGGTGGAGCTGGGCCGGGCGCACGGCGTGCGGACGGTGGCGCTGCTCACCGACATGGACAGCCCGCTGGGCCGGGCCGCGGGCAACGGGCTGGAGGTGGCCGAGGCGGTGGCGGTGCTGCGGGGCCGCGGGCCCGAGGACCTGGTGGCGGTCACGCTGGCGCTGGCCCGGGAGATGGTGGCGCTGGCCGGGGTCGGCGGCGGGCCGAGCGCCGGTCGCGGCCCCGCCGATCCGGCCGCCGCGCTGGCGGACGGCCGGGCCCTGGCCGTGTGGGAGGCCATGATCCGGGCCCAGGGCGGCGACCCGGCGGCCCCGCTCCCCGAGGCTCCGGCCCGGCACACGGTGGCAGCGCCGGCCAACGGCTACCTGCGCCGGCTGGACGCCCGGGCGGTGGGGGTGGCCGTGTGGCGCCTCGGCGCGGGCCGGTCCCGCAAGGAGGACCCGGTGTCGCCGAGCGCCGGGGCCGTGTGCCTGCGCAAGCCGGGCGACTCGGTGGCGGCCGGCGAGCCGGTGCTGGAGCTGCACGTGGACGACGAGTCCCGCCTCCCGGGCGCCCTGGCCGCCCTGGAGGGGGCCATCGCGGTCGGGCCGGAGCCCCCGGAGCACCGCCCGCTCGTCATCGAGCGGATCGCGTAGGGCTGCGCCGCCGAGATGTGATCGCGCCCCGCTAGCCTGGGGTATGGCTCCCCCCACCCTCGAGCAGATCCGGCGGGCCCCCAAGGTGGTGCTGCACGACCACCTCGACGGCGGCCTGCGCCCCGCCACCGTGGTCGAGCTGGCCCGCGACTCCGGCCACACGCTGCCCACCACCGACGTCGCCGAGCTGGGGCGGTGGTTCAACGAGGGCGCGTACCGCCACGACCTCGACCTCTACCTCGAGACGTTCGAGCACACGGTGGGCGTCATGCAGACCAAGGACGCCCTTGTGCGGGTGGCGGCCGAGTGCGCCGAGGACCTGGCGGCCGACGGGGTCGTGTACGCCGAGGTGCGCTTCGCGCCCGAGCTGCACATCGACGGCGGGCTGACCCTGGACGAGGTCGTGGAGTCGGTGCTGGAGGGCTTCCGCCTCGGCAGCGCCGGCCGGGGCATCACCATCGGCACGCTGGCCACGGCCATGCGCCACGCCGCCAACTCCAGCGACATCGCCCAGCTGGCGCTGCGCCACCGGGACGACGGTGTGGTCGGCTTCGACATCGCCGGCAGCGAGGCGGGCAACCCGCCGACGAGGCACCTGGCGGCGTTCCAGGAGATCGCCAAGGCCAACAGCCACATCACCATCCACGCCGGCGAGGCGTTCGGCCTGCCCTCGATCTGGGAGGCGGTGCAGCTGTGCGGGGCCGAGCGGCTGGGGCACGGGGTCCGCATCGTGGACGACATCACCTTCGACGACGCCGGCCGGGCGCAGCTGGGCCGCCTGGCCGCCTTCGTCCGGGACCGGCGGGTGGCGCTGGAGATGTGCCCCACCTCGAACGTGCACACGGGCGTCACCCCCTCGATCGCCGAGCACCCGATCGGCCTGCTGACCCGCCTGCGGTTCCGGGTCACCGTCAACACCGACAACCGGCTGATGTCGGACATCACGCTCAGCGAGGAGCTCCACAACCTGGTGGACGCCTTCGGGTTCGGCTGGGACGAGATCGAGTGGCTGACGACCAACGCCATGAAGTCGGCGTTCTGGCCCTTCGACCAGCGGCTCCGGATCATCCAGGGCAGGATCAAGCCGGGCTTCTCCGCCCTGCGGGCCGAGGAGCTCTGACGATCTGGCGGCTCTTACGGCGCATGTGCGACGTGAGAGCCGCCAGATCGCTCCGCAACGTCTGGCAGTAGCCTGAACGGGTGACCGCCACCGCCACCGGGCCCTTCGCCGACGTCACGGCCTCGGGTGCGACGCTGCGCCGCTTCCTGCACGGCCTGCCGGGGGTCGACCAGGTGGGGGTCGAGGCCCGGGCGGCGGGCCTGGCCACCCGGTCGATCAAGACCACCGCGAAGCAGTTCGCCCTCGACCTCGCCGTGCGCATGATCGACCTGACCACGCTGGAGGGCCAGGACACGCCCGGCAAGGTCCGGGCGCTGTGCGCCAAGGCCCGCCGCCCCGACCCCGACGACCCCACGTGCCCGCCGGTGGCCGCCATCTGCGTCTACGGCGACCTCGTCCCCGTCGCGGTCGAGGCGCTGGACGGCTCGGGCGTCCACGTCGCCGCGGTCGCCACCGCCTTCCCCTCGGGCCGGGCACCGCTCGAGATCAAGCTGGCCGACGTGCGGGCCGCGGTCGCCGCCGGCGCCGACGAGATCGACATGGTGATCGACCGGGGCGCCTTCCTGGCCGGCCGCTATCTCGACGTCCACGACGAGATCGTGGCCACCAGGCAGGCGTGCGGTGACGCCCACCTCAAGGTCATCCTCGAGACCGGCGAGCTGGCCACCTACGACAACGTCCGCCGCGCCTCGTGGCTGGCCATGCTGGCCGGCGCCGACTTCGTCAAGACCTCCACCGGCAAGGTCTCCCCCGCCGCCACCCTCCCCGTCACCCTGGTGATGCTGGAGGCCGTG
>DASSUD010000336.1:0-2886 GCA_035707385.1 Acidimicrobiales bacterium | reverse complement strand
CGGCATCACCGCCGGGCGCCACGGTGCCCACGGCGGCGCCGGTACCGCCACCGCGCCCGGCGGGCCGGGCCGGGCCGAGGCGCCGCGCCGACCCCGCACCCTCGACGAGGCCGACCGCCGGCTGGCCGAGATCGGCTCGGGCATCGCGCTGACCGAGCTGCTGTCCGGCTTCATCGTCGAGCTGCGCACGGCCGGGCTGCCGGTGAGCCTGACCGAGAACCTCGACGCCATGGCGGCCATCCAGCACATCCCCCTCGACGACCGCGACGCCTTCAAGTACGCGCTGGGGGCCACGCTGGTGAAGAACGCCGCCCACTGGCGGGTGTTCGAGACGGTCTTCGAGGTCTACTTCTCGCTGCGGGGTCGCGAGTACGCCCTGACCGACGAGCAGGCCCAGGCCCTGGCCGACCTGGAAGAGCTCATGGGCGAGCAGGAGGCCCAGGAGGGCGACCAGCGGGGCGCCGGCGGCATGGGCGACCAGATGACGCCCGAGGAGCTGGCCGAGATGCTCTTCAAGGCGCTGGCCCAGGGCAACGAGGCCATGATGAAGGCCCTGGCGCGCCAGGCGGTGCGGCGCTACGCGGGGATGGAGCCCGGCCGGCCGGTCGGCGGCACGTACTACCTCTACCGCACGCTGCGGAACCTCGACCTCGACGGTGTGCTCGACCGCCTGATGCAGCAGGCCCGCGAGCAGGCCCCCGATCATCTCACCCCGCTGGAGGAGCGGCTGGAGCGGGACGAGTACGAGGCCCGCATCGACCAGCTCCGCAAGGAGATCGAGGCCGAGATCCGGCGGCGGCTGGTGGCCGACCGCGGCGTGGAGGCCATGGCCCGCACGCTGCGCAAGCCGCTCCCCGAGGACGTGGACTTCATGCACGCCAGCCGGGAGGAGATGGCGTCGCTGCGCAAGGCCATCTACCCGCTGACCCGCAAGCTGGCGGTGCGGCTGGCCCGCAAGCGGCGCCACGGGCGCAAGGGCCCGCTCGACTTCCGGGCCACGGTGCGCCACTCGCTGTCGACCGGCGGCGTGCCCATCGAGCCCCGGTTCCGCTACCCCCGGCCGTCCAAGCCGGAGATCTTCGTGGTGGCGGACATCTCGGGCTCGGTGGCGGCCTTCGCCCGGTTCACGCTGCACCTGGTGTACGCCATCTCCAACCAGTTCTCGAAGGTGCGGGCCTTCGTGTTCATCGACGGCATCGACGAGGTCACCCGCCTGTTCGAGGGGACCGAGGACATCGCCCAGGCCGTGCACCGGGTCAACACCGAGGCCGACGTGATCTGGGTCGACGGCCACAGCGACTACGGGCACGCCTTCGAGGTGTTCTGGCAGCGCTACGGCAAGGACGTGGGCCCGAAGACGACGGTGCTGCTGCTGGGCGACGCCCGCAACAACTACCACGCCACCCAGTCGTGGGTGGTGAAGGAGATGCAGCACCGGGCCCGTCACGTCTACTGGCTGAACCCGGAGCCGCGGAGCTACTGGGACACCGGCGACTCGATCATCGGCGAGTACGCCACCCACTGCGACGGCGTGTTCGAGTGCCGCAACCTGCGCCAGCTCGAGCGCTTCGTCGACCATCTCGTGTAGGCCGGACGGGCGCGGGCGACCGTCGGCGAGGAACACGGCCGCAACGCCGGAGTGCCACGCCGTCGAGGTGCAGGGCGCCCTCCGCACAGCGCGGTGCCAGGCGCATGCAAGCGTCCTGCCAGGGGGCTGAGCGAGGGTGGTCGCATGACCAGGACGGCGGGCACGGGACCCGGGCCGGAGGCCCGCAGGGCGGCAGCGGCACGGGGCGCGCCCCGGTACGTCACCATCGTGCACAGCGACATCGTGGCGTCCACCGACCTGGTGGCCGCGGCCGGCCCCGGCTACCCCCGGTTGCTGGCCCGCCACCGCCGGCTGATCGCGGCGGCCGTCCGCCGGCTCGGCGGGCGCTTCCTGTCCCACGCCGGTGACGGCACCCTGGCGGTGTTCGACGAGCCCGTCGCCGCGCTGGAGGCGGCCGTCGAGGCCCAGCGGGCGTTGGGCGACGAGCCCTGGCCCTCCGGCCTGGCGCCGCGGGTGCGGATGGGCGTCCACGCGGGCGAGGTCTACGACCTGGCCGGCGAGCCGGTCGGCCTGCCGGTCCACCACGGGGCCCGCATCATGGCCGTGGCCGCGGCCGGCCAGGTGGTGGTGTCCGACGCCGTGGTCGCGGCGATGGCCGCGGGCACGGGCCCGCGCCTGGCCGAAGCCGGGTGGCACGCCGTCCGGGACCATCGCGGTCCGATGCGCCTCCACCAGGTCGTGGCCGACGGGCTGACCGTGGTGGTGCCCCGCCGCCAGCACCTCAGCAGCGTGGCCTGACCTCCGCCTACGCTCGCGTCGTGGCACGCATCCAATTTCCTGAACGCGGATTCGGTGAGCACGTGGACTGGGCGCTGCTGCGTCCCGAGATGGCGGCGGGGATGGGTGCCCTGTCCGAGGCGGTCTACGGCCACACCCGCCTGGCGTTGCGTGAGCGCGAGGCCGCCCGCTGGACCATCGCGCTCGTCAACGACTGCGCCGTGTGCCAGGACACCCGGGCCCGCGACTGTGAGGCCGGGGGGGTCGACGAGGGGTTCTACGGCCAGGTGGCGGCGTGGCGGTCCGATCCGGGGCTGACGGCCCGGGAGCGACTGGCGGCCGAGTTCGCCGAGCGCTTCGCCCTCGACCACCAGGCCATGGACGACGAGCTGTGGGCCCGGCTCCGTGCGGCCTACGCCGACGACGAGCTGGCGGACCTGGCCATGTGCTGCGGGGCGTTCCTCGGCCTCGGCCGGATCCTGGCGGTGGTCGGCGTCCGGGCCCCGGAGGACCGCATCCTGGTCTGAACCCGCGATTTGGCGTCTCTCACGTCGCACATG
>DASSUD010000335.1:0-2223 GCA_035707385.1 Acidimicrobiales bacterium | reverse complement strand
CCCACCCGGGCGACCTGGCGCGCCCGCCCCGCATCGAGGAGGCCCGGGCCCGGCTGCTGGCCGCCCGCGCCGAGCGGGTCCGTCCCGGCCTGGACGACAAGGTCCTCACCGAGTGGAACGCGCTCATGCTGGCCGTGGTGGCCGAGGCGGCCGCCGCCACCGGCCGGGCCGACTGGCGCGCCGCCGCCGTGGCCACCGGCGAGTTCCTGGTCCGCGAGCTGCGCCGCCGGGACGGGCGCTGGCTGCGCTCGTGGCAGGCCCGCGGCGGCGCCCGCCACCTGGCCTACGCCGCCGACCACGCCGCCCTGGTGGACGCCTTCACCCGCCTGTACGAGGCGACCGGCGAGGCCCGCTGGATCGCCGAGGCCCGGGCCGCGGCCGACGGGCTGGTCGAGCGGTTCTGGGACGGCGAGCGGGGCGGCGTGTTCACGACCGGCTCGGACGCCGAGCGCCTGGTGGCCCGCAGCAAGGACCTGATGGACAACGCCACGCCCAGCGCCAACAGCCTGGCCGCGGTGGGGCTGCTGCGGCTGGCCGCGCTGACGGGCGACCCCGGCTACCGCGACCGGGCCGAGGCCATCCTGCGGCTGGCGGGGCCGCTGGCCACCCGCCACCCCACCGCGTTCGGGCACCTGCTGGCCGCCGTCGACATGGCCGTGGCCGGCATCGACGAGATCGTGGTGGCGGGCGACCGGCCCGACCTGGTGGCCGAGGTCCACGGCCGCTACCTGCCGGGTGCCGTGCTGGCCTGGGGGGAGCGGTTCGCGTCGCCGCTGTGGGAGGCCCGCGACGACGGCCGCGCCTACGTGTGCCGGGGGTACGCCTGCAAGCTGCCGGCACAGGACGCCGCCACGCTCGCCGCCCAGCTGGCGGAGGGATCCCGCGGAAATCGGTGAACCCTGTCAACCGGGCGGCCTCCCGGCGCGTCTGACGGGTATGCGAAGGAAGGCCGGGAACCATTCGGGCCCGCCGGACATCTATAGCGGTATGGAGCCGACCTGGCCGCGCAGGCGGGTCGAGCCGGATGCTCCCCTGATCCGGCTCGACCCCGGAGGATGGTGGGTCCTGGTGGTGGCGGCCACGCTGGTGGTCAGCCTCATCATCGGTCCGCTCACCCTCCTCGCGCTGTACCGCGACCTCGACAGCGAGGTCACGACGCAGCCCGACGCCACCGTTCCCGACGCCCCCACACCGGGAGCCGGCCTGCCCGCGGCGGGGCCGCCCGGCTGACCCGGGGATCGCCGCCCGCCCGTCCATCACGGCCCACCCGGGCGGGCGGGCGGCGCCACCCGGATGACGGTCTTGCCCGTGTTGGCGCCCGTGAACAGCGCGTTGAGGGCGTCGACGGCCGACCCCAGCCCCTCGTAGACCTCGGTGCGGTAGCGCAGCCTGCCCTCGGCGATCCACGAGCCGAGCTTGGCGGACACCTCGCCGAAGCGGTCCCAGTGGTCGAGCGACAGGAAGCCCTCCATCCGGGCCCGGCGGTTGATGAGCTGGAAGTAGTTGGACGGGCCGGGCGGGCGCCGGGTCTCGTTGTAGAGGGCGATCGAGCCGCACAGCACGACCCGGGCGTGCAGGGCCAGCCGGTCGAGCACGGCTTCCAGGATCGGCCCGCCCACGTTGTCGAAGTAGACGTCGACCCGGTCGGGGCACAGCTCGGCCAGCCGGGCCCGGACGTCGTCGGTGCGGTGGACGATGGCGCCGTCGAGGCCGAGGTCGTCGACCAGCCAGCGGGCCTTGTCCGCCGTGCCGCAGATGCCGACGACGCGGGCGCCGTGCAGCTTGGCGATCTGGGCGGCGAGCGATCCGGTGGCGCCGGCCGCCGCCGACACGACCACGGTGTCGCCCTCCCGGACCTGCCCGACGTCGACCATGCCGACGTAGGCCGTGAGCCCGGTGGCGCCGTAGACCGACAGCATCGCCGGGGCGTCGACCTCGGGCCCGAGGTCGGTGGTGAGGGCGTCGTCGCGCACCGCGGCGTAGCGCTGCCAGCCGGGCAGGCCGTAGACGGCGTGGCCGAGCGGCAGGGTGGGGCAGCGGGTGGCGATCACCCGGCCGATGCCGCTGGCCCGGACCGGCTCACCGATCTCGACCGCGGGCAGGTAGCCCTCGGCCTGGGACAGCCAGGTGCGGACGGTGGCGTCGATGCCGATCCACTCGACCGCCACCAGGGCCTCGCCGTCGTCGAGGTCTCCCAGCGGGACGCCGGACTGGTGCTCGACG
>DASSUD010000334.1:0-7575 GCA_035707385.1 Acidimicrobiales bacterium | reverse complement strand
AGCGGGTTGCCGTTCTCGACCGAGGCACACGAGGTCCAGATGTAGCCCCGCTCCACCGGGAAGTCGGCCGTCTCCGGGTAGCGCGTCTGCCCGATCCAGCCGGTGACGTCGGTCATGCGATCACCCCTGACGCGGCCAGCGACTCGATCTCCCCGGCCGGCATGCCGGCCTCGCCCAGCAGTGCCGCGGTCGCCGTGTCCGCCGGGTCCGGCAGCTCGTAGGCGTCGCACCGCACCGTCCCGGCCAGCAACGGGGCGAGCTGCGGGAACGACGGCCGGCCCGGCCGGCCGGCCCGGACGACCGCGCCCCGGGCGGTGAACTGCGGGTCGGCGACGACCTCGGGGATCGACAGCACCGGGGCGACGCACGTGTCCGCGTCGGCCAGCAGCGCCACCCACTCGTCACGACCGCGCTCGGCGAACACGCGCCGCAGGTCGGCCCTGATCTCGTCCTGCACCGCGTCGTCGGTCTGGTGCTCCCGCCATCGCTCCAGGCCGAGCGCACCGCACAGGTTGGCCCAGAACGCCGGCTCGATGGCGGCCACGGCCAGCCAGCCGCCGTCGGCCGTGCCGTAGACGTCGTAGCAGGCGTACCGCCCGGTGAGGATGTAGTGCGCCGGCCCCGGCTCGACACCGGTGGCCAGGTACTCGTCGACGTAGAGCGACAGCATCCACAGCACGCCGTCGGCCACGGCGACGTCCAGCCGGCACCCCTCGCCGTCGCGCTGGCGCCGCAGGAGAGCGGCCAGGACGGCGACCGCCGCCGCCATGCCGCCGGCCGCGATGTCGGCGACGGTCGCCCCCGGCAGCACCGGGCGGCCCGAGCAGTCCCGCCCGCTCATGTGCAGGTAGCCGCCCACCGCCAGGTAGTCGAGATCGTGCCCGACCCGCGCCGCGTGCGGGCCGTCCTGGCCGTAGCCGCTGGTCGAGCAGTAGACGATGCCGGGGTTGGCGACCCTGGCGGCTTCGTAACCCAGCCCGAGCCGGTGCATGACCCCCGGTCGGAAGCTCTCCAGCACGACATCGGCGCTCCCGACGAGCCGCAGGAAGGCGTCCCTGCCCGCGGGCGACTTGAGGTCGATCGCCGCCCGCTCGACGCCGCGCTGGCCGCTGTACGCGTGGAACGGGGGGACGACCGGGGAAGCCTCCGCTCTCGGCGGGGCCCCGACCTTCACCACCCGGGCGCCGTAGTCGGCCAGCAGCCGCGAGCAGCGGGCCGCCGGGCCCACGGTCGACAGGTCGAGGACGGTCGTGCCGTCGAGGGGTCCGGCGGCCGCGGGCATCAGAAGTTCCTGGGCAGCCCGAGCTTGCGGGTGGCGACGATGTTCTTCTGCACCTCGGAGGTGCCGCCGCCGATGGTGTCGATCACCGTGTAGCGGTACGTCGACTCGGCCCGGCCCGCCATGGGCGCCTCGGCGGTGCCGACCCGCAGCGTCGCACCGGGGCCACCGATGTCCATCGACTCGTCCGCCAGCCGCTTGGACAGCTCGGTCGCGAACAGCTTGTACTCGGACGCCTCCGCCCGCGGCGGGTCGCCCGACCGCATCGAGGCGTGCACGAACCGCAACCCGAGGACCCGCGCCACCTCGCCCTCGGTCACCAGTCGCGCGATCCTCTGCCGGACGACCGGGTCCTCCCGCAGGGGCTGCCCGTCCCGGCTGGCGGTGCGTACGTGGTCCACCAGGATCTGCAGGCGCTCGTCGATCTGGCTGTAGGTGAACATCGTGAAGCGCTCGAGGTCGAGCGCCTGCGCGATGTACTGGAAACCCCGGTTCAGCTCGCCCACCACGTAGTCGTCGTGCACGAACACCCCGTCGAAGAAGACGTCGTTCGTGCGCTCGTCGCCCATCGTCCAGATCGGCCGGATCGTGAGGCCCGGGTCGTCCAGAGGCACCAGGAACAGGGTGATGCCGTGGTGCTTGGGGGCGTCCGGGTCGGTGCGCGCCCCGACCCAGTACCACTCGGCGAAGTGCGCCGACGTCGTCCAGGTCTTCTGCCCGTCGAGCCGCCAGCCGTCGCCGTCGCGGGTGGCCCGGAGCTGCATGGCGGCCGCGTCCGAGCCCGCGTTCGGCTCGGAGTAGCCCACGGCGAACTCGACCTCGTTGCGCAGGATCTTGGGGAGGAACTCGGCCTTCAGCTTGTCCGAGCCGTACCTGATCAACGTCTTGCCGATGATGCCGACGCCCTTGCCGATCTGTGGCGCGCCCCGCCGGGCGAGTGCCTCGTTGAGCAGGTACTCGTAGACCCCGTCGCCCGCCGACCCGCCATACTCCTTCGGCCAGGTCATGCCGAGCCACCCCTGGCGGCCCACCTCGGCCATGAACGCCCGCCTCCCGGGCGTGTCGCAGATCTGCGCCATGTTCTCGCGCGTGGGGTCCATCACGTCGGGGTCGTCGTGGGCGTCGAGGAAGGCCTCGACCTCGGCGAGGAACGCCTGCTGCTCCTCGGAGAACTCGAAGTCCATCTGCCAACCCCCGGGCCCGGATCTGACGGATCGTCAGATTAGCAGGGCCGGCGGGCTTCCGGCCGTGGGTAGGTGCCGTTTCGGTCCTTCCTGTGCTCATCAGTGCATCAGTCATGATCGGCACCTTAAGGCGAACTTGTGTTCGAGCGCAACCGTTATCTATGGTATTTCTCATGGCTCGGCGCCACATCACCTGCTCACCAGGTCATCGCCTTGTGTTTCGATTGTTCGTCGCGCCGCGGGCGGAGCGGTGGGTCAGAGGCCGTCGAGCTGAGGCCAGGGTCGGACGCGCCGGCGCGGCGCCGTCAGGCGATGACGCCCGCGGCCCGCAGCTTGGCCACGTCGGTGCCGCCGAGGCCGAGCTCCGTCGCCAGCAGGTCATCGGTGTGCTCGCCCAGCCAGGGCACCCGGGTCTCGGGCCCTTCGGCCACCGCGGACATCTTCACCGGGTTGCCCGGCACGAGGATCGGCTCGTCGATCCCGTCGGTGCGGGGCACCTCGACCAGCATGTCGCGGGCCGCCACGTGCGCGTCGGCGATGACCTCGGCCGGGGTGAGGCACGGCCCCGAGGCGAGGCCGGCGGCGCTGAGGGCTGCGGCCGCCTCCAGCTTCGTGCGCGAGGACGCCCAGGCCTCGATGGCGGCGCGCACCTCCACGGCGTTGTCGATCCAGCCGGACCCGGCGAAGCGCGGGTCGTCGTTCCACTCGGGCCGGCCGATGATCTCGGCCAGTGCCACGAAGTGCTGCGGTCGCACGGCCTGCAGCACGAAATAGCCGTCGGCGGCGGCGAAGGTGTCGACGATGGCCCTGATCTCGGTCTCCACCGGCCCGTGCACACCCATGGACCACAGGTTGGTGACGATGTCGGTCATGGCCATCACGGCGTCGAGCATGGCCACGTCCACCCGCTGCCCCCGACCGGTGCGCTCGCGGTGGCGGAGCGCCGCCAGCACGCCGATCGTGCCGAAGAGCGCCGAGCTGATGTCCCCGAGCGCGCCGACCGGGTTGGCCCGGGGCGCGCGCCCCGGCTCGCGCCGGTACTCGTAGATGCCCGACATGGCCTCGACGATCGCGGCGTAGGCCGGGCGGGACCGGTACGGCGAATCGCCGACGTTGCCGAACCCGGACAGCGACAGGTAGATCACGCCCGGGTGGCGCTCGGCCACCTCGTCGTAGCCGAGGCCGAGGCGATCCATCGTCCCGGCCTTGAAGTTCTCGCACACGACGTCGAAGCGCGGTGCGAGCGACAGGAACAGCTCCCTGCCGTCGGGGTGCTTGAGGTCGACGGCCACGCTGCGCTTGCCGAGGTTGTTGCGCAGGAATGTCGCCCCGACCCGCCGTCCCTCGGGGTCGAGCATGTGGGGGAACGAGCCGCGACCGGTCTCGCCGGTGCCGGGGTGCTCGACCTTGACCACGTCGGCGCCGAGGCGGGCCATGAGCTGTGTGGCGAAGGGCAGCGCCTGCATCTGCTCGGCGGCCAGGACCCGCACACCGTCGAGCGGCTTGCCCCACCCCGCCGCGTCGGCATTGGCCACGTCGCCCAGGTGCATGCAGGCATCGTACGGACGAAACTGACGTCGCGTCAGGTCCTGGATGCCGAGGTCACCGGCCACGCGGGGACAGGACCACGCGGTGGGGTGCATCATGCGGGCGTGGCGCTGACCGCCGAGTCGCCGCGCCTGTCGCGGCGGCGGGACCTGGCGCCCGTGCTCGGAATGGCTGCCGGCGTCGGGGCCGTGCACCTCGTCCTCAGCGGGCGCTACGGGTTCCATCACGACGAGCTGTACCTGCTGGCCGCCAGGCGACACCTGGCGCTCGGCTACGTCGACCAACCACCGTTCGTCGCACTGCTGGTCCGCGGGCTCACGGCGGTGGTGGGCGAGCACCTGTGGGCCCTCCGGCTGGTGGCCGGGGCGGCCCATGCTGCGCTGGTGGTCGTGATCGCTGCCGTCGCCGCGGCCCTCGGCGGCCGGCGGCGGGCGGTCGTCATGGCCGGGCTGGCGGCTTCGCTGATGCCGGCTTTCGTCGAGGCCGGCTCCCGCCTCGGATCCCTGTCCGTCGTCCTGCTGTGGTGGGGGTTGGCCGTGCTGGCACTGGTCCACCTGCTCGGCGGCGGGGACCGCCGCTGGTGGCTGGCCGTCGGCCTGTGGCTGGGTCTTGGCCTCGACACCTCCCGGCTCGGTGCCCTGGTCGCGGTGGGCGTGGTGGCGGGCCTGGCGTCGGTGCCGGCGGCACGGCACCACCTCCGCAGCCGGTGGTGGTGGGCGGGCATGGCGCTCGCTCTGGTCCTGTGGATCCCGAACGTGGCCTGGCAGGCCGCGCACGGCTGGCCACTCGTCGACACCGGCCCCCGGGGCACGTGGGCCGGGGGCGACGGCCCGGCCGGGTTCGTGGTGCGGCAGCTGGTGATGGCCGGCCCGGTGGGCCTGGTCCTCGCCGGTGCGGGCCTGGCCTGGTCGTGGCGGCACCCGCCGTGGCGGGTGCTGGTCGTGGTCGTGGCCGTCGTCGCCGCCGGGCTGGCGGCGGTCGGGGCGGCGGGTGTCGACCTGGCGCCCGGCTACGTCGTGGCCCTGCCGGCCGGGGCGGTGGCGGTGGAGGCCTGGGCCGGCGCCGACCTGCGGCGGTGGCGCCAGGCCGTGGGCGGCGTGGTGGCCAACGGGCTGGTGCTGCTCCCGGCCGTGGCGCCGGTGACCCCGGTGCGCACGTACGCCGACCTGTACCACGACGACGTGCACGCGGCGCTCGGCGAGCAGATCGGCTGGCCCGACATGGTCGGGCTGGTGGCTCGCGTCTACGAGGTGCTGCCCGCCGACGAGAAGGCGGGCGTGCGGATCGTGACCGCCCGGGCGGGCCAGGCGGGCGCCATCGACCTGTACGGGCCCTCGCGGGGGGTGCCGCGGGGCACGGCGCTGTCCGCCCACGCGGGCGCCGTGGCGTGGTGGCCGGACGGGCAGCCGGCCGGCACCGTCATCTTCCTCGACTACGGGCGCCGGGAGCTGGCGCCCTACTGCGACGCCATGGGGCCGATCGCGGTCGTGGGCAATCCGGTGGGGGTGACCAACGACCTGTTCAGTGCGCCGATCTCGGTGTGCCGGTCGATGCGGGTCACGCCCACCGAGCTGAGGGAGGCCCTGCGCCGCGGTGGCTAGGCATCACACGGGCCGCGGTCGCCAGGCGGCGGGCTCAGAGTGGTCTGTGTGGCTGCCAGCTCCCGTCGAGCCCGAGGCCGCCCGGCGCCATCAGGACGAGATGTGACGACCCGTCAGAACCGGCCGTACCCTGGCGTCCCATGACCGAGCGGAGCGACGTGCAGCTAAGGGTGCACCAGTGACCGCCCGGGGGATCCTGAGCTACGGGGCCTACCTGCCCCACCGTCGCCTGGACCGGTCCCTCATCCGGGACGTGGCCGGCACCGGTGGCGGCGCGGGCAGCCGCACGGTGGCCTCCTACGACGAGGACACGACCACGCTCGGAGTGGCCGCGGCCCGCCAGGCCCTGGCGGCTGCGCCCGCCGGGGTGTCGCCGGGATCGGTGTGGTTCAGCACCGTGAGCCCGGCCTACCTCGACAAGACCAACGCCACCGCCATCCATGCCGCGCTGCGGTTGGACGACGACGTGCCGGCGTTCGACGCCCACGGGTCGGCCCGATCGGCCGTCGGGGCGCTCCGGGCCGGCCTGGCCTCGTCGCGGCCGGCGCTGGTCGTGGCGGCCGACATCCGCACCGGCCGGCCCGGGTCGAGTGACGAGACCGACGGCGGCGACGGCGCAGCGGCCCTGCTCGTCGGCTCGGCCGGGGACGGTCCGCTGATCGCCGAGGTGATCGGCAGCGCCAGCCTGACCGAGGAGTTCCTCGACCGGTGGCGGGCGCCCGGCGACCCGTACTCACGGCTGTGGGAGGAGCGGTTCGGGGAGGGCCGCTACACCGCGCTGGGCGTGCGGGCGTGGGACGACGGGCTCAAGGCAGCCGGCCTCGTGGCCGACCAGGTCGACACGGTGGTCATCGCCGCCGGCCACAAGCGGGCCGCGACCGCCGTGGCCCGCAGGATCGGCGCCGGCGACGCGCTGGCGCCCAGCCTCGACGCCGGCGTCGGGTACACCGGCGCGGCGCACGCCGGCCTGGCGCTGGCCGATGCCCTCGACCGGGCCGGTGCCGGCGACATCGTCGCCCTCGTCGTCCTGGCCGACGGCGCCGACGTGATCGTGCTGCGGGCCACCGACGCGCTCCCGGCGGGTCGCCCGTCGCCCAGCGTGGCCGACCAGGTGGCCGCCGGCGCGCCGGTGGCCTACGGCACGGTCCTGGCCTGGCGGGGCTTCCTGCCGGTCGAGCCGCCCCGGCGGCCCGAGCCGCCACGCCCGTCCGCGTCGGCGGCGGGGCGGTCGGGCGGGTGGAAGTTCGGGTTCGTCGGCTCCCAGGGCGACGACGGCGCCGTCCACCTGCCCCCGGCCCCCGGCGACACCCGGGACCTGCCCATGGCCGACGCCCGGGGCACCATCGTCACCTTCACGGTCGACCGGCTGGCGTACTCGCCGTCGCCGCCCGTGATCTTCGCCGTGGTCGACTTCGACGGCGGGGGCCGCCTCCCCGTCGAGCTGACCGACGTGGACGAGGACGGCGTCGCCATCGGCGGCCGGGTCGAGATGACCTTCCGCAAGGTGTTCACGGCCGACGGCATCCACAACTACTTCTGGAAGGCCCGACCCGTGCGGGCGGGCGGGGGGCGCTGACATGGGATCCCACGGCATCCGCGACCGGGTCGCCATCGTCGGCATGGGTTGCACGCGCTTCGCCGAGCACTGGGACAAGGGCGTCGACGACCTCCTGCTCGACGCCACCGGCGAGGCCTTCACCGACGCGGGCGTCACCAAGGACGACGTCGACGCCTACTGGCTGGGCACCGCCCAGTCGGGCATGAGCGGCATGGTCCTGGCCAAGCCGCTCCGGCTCCACGACAAGCCGGTCACCCGGGTCGAGAACATGTGCGCCACCGGTTCCGAGGCCTTGCGCCAGGCCGCCTACGCCGTGGCCTCCGGCGCCTACGACATGGCGATGGCCGTCGGTGTCGAGAAGGTCAAGGACTCCGGGTACCAGGGCCTCAACGCCTTCCCCATCCC
>DASSUD010000333.1:0-4564 GCA_035707385.1 Acidimicrobiales bacterium | reverse complement strand
TCGAGTTCGCCGATGTCGGGCACCAGCGACTGGAGCGCCCGGACCTTCTTGCCTTCACCGGCGCGGAGGAAGCGGTCAAGCAGGCTCATGCAGGCTCCGAGTGTACCGACGCCCCCGTCCGGCCCGGAGGTCGAGCGGCTGGTTCTCCGTTCTGGCGTCCCTCAGGCGTCGGCCGCCACCCGGGTGGCCACCAGGTGGGCGACGGGGAGGTCGAACTCCCGCCGGATGCGGCTCACGGCGTCGAGCCCGAGCCAGCGCGACACGCCGGGCGGCAGCGTGGACACGATGATCCCGGTCCAGTCGCGGTCGGGCTGGGCCCGCAGCGCGGCGGCGGTGGCGTACACGGGGTTGGCGTCCCCGACCTCGCCGGTGAGGGCGCACCCGGGCGCGGCCCGGCGGAACGCCGCCAGGCCCTCGTCCAGCCTGGCCTGTGCCGCGGCGGTCACCTCGCCGTCGGACCAGGCGCCGGCCGGGTGGGTGACGGGCACCACCAGGTGGAACGAGTCCGCTCCCAGCTCGCGGACGTGGTCGAGCAGGTGATCCTCCACCAGCGTGCGATGGGCGACGACCAGGTAGGCGCTCACGGGAACCCCCTCCGTGCGAGGCGACCCGCCGGCAAGAGGCTACCCCGCGCCGGCCCGGCCGTTCCGTCGGCCCGGCCGGACCCGCTCAGCGCAGGCTGTCGCAGGCGGCCCGGCGGAGGGCCATGTCGGCCACCTCGTCGGCCGACGGCCACACGCCGGCGGCCCGGCGGGCGCTGGCCGCCCGGACCAGCTCGATGCGGAGCGGGCCCGACGAGTCGGCCGTCTGCACCAGCAGGTCGATGATGACCGGCTTGGGCAGGGCCACCGGCCGGTGGACCTGGCGCCGACGCCCAGAGGCGCGGCGGTGCCGGCGGCGCACCACGTCGAGGGCCAGGGTGGCCTGCCGGCGAGAGACCTGCATCACAGTGTTTATCGGCCGATGAGCCGGGGGACTTGAGCGAATTGTTCCACCTGCGGTGGCGCCGCCAACACGCAGGGGGGCGACGCCGCGACACGCGGCGTGCGGGCCGCGGTCAGCGCCCCGCACCACCCCACGTCGACGGACCCGAGGGCCCCGGCCGCGGTCGCCAGGGTGGAGCCGGTGGTGAGCACGTCGTCGACCACGACCACGGGGCGGCCCGCCGCCACCCCGCGGGAACCGGCCCTGGCCAGCAGGATCGGGCCTTGGCGGCGGTCGGCCAGCGAGCGCCCGGTCTGCGGCGGCCCCGCCCGGCGCGACAGCAGAGGCCGGCACGGCGCGGCCCAGCGCCGCGCCACCGCCCGGGCCAGCAGCTCGGCCTGGTCGAACCCCCGCTGGCGACGACGCGCCGTGGTGGTGGGTGCCCACGTGACCACCACGCCGTCCGGGGGGCGGACGAGGGCCGCCATGCGCCCGGCCAGCCATCCGAGGGCGGCGCGGTCGCGGCGGTACTTGAGGCCGGTGACGATGCGCTTGCCCACGTCCTCGTAGGCGAACAGCGACCAGCAGGCGTCCAGCCCGGCGGGCCGGGGACCGGCGGGGGCGGCCCGGAGCCCGGCCGTGCACCCGGTGCAGGGCACCTCGCCCGTCGCCACCAGGTCGGCGCAGCCGGGGCACCGCACCGGGAGCAGGGCGCGCAGCAGCATGGGAGCACCGTACGGAGCGGGCGTGACACCCCGGTGGCCGGCTGGTGACCGCGCGGCTGCGGGCAGGCCACATCCCCGGCAAATGGACCGGGGAACGGGCTCCCGCCACCCGTACCCTCCCGGGGCATGGCCCTCCTCCGCCCCGTCACCGAGCCCCGCGAGCGCATCCCCCGGCTCGTCGCCGGGCTGGTCCTGTGCGGGCTCGGGATCGCCTTCATGGTGGCGGCCGACCTCGGCCTCGCCCCCTGGTCCGTGCTCGACCAGGGCATCTCCGGGCACACCGGCATCCCCATCGGCACCGTGAGCATCGCCGTGGGCGCGCTGGTGCTGGCGGCCTGGATCCCGCTCCGCGAGCGCCCGGGCCTCGGGACCGTCCTCAACGTCGTGCTGATCGGCGCGACCATCGACCTCGCGCTGCTCGTGCTCGACCCGCCAGGCTCGCTCGCGGCCCGCATCGCCTACCTGGCGTTCGGGGTGTTCCTGTGGGGCCCCGGCACCGGGCTCTACATCGGCGCCGGGCTCGGCCCCGGTCCCCGCGACGGGCTGATGACCGGGCTGGCCGCCCGGGGTGTCGGCTCGATCGGGCTGGTGCGCACCGGCATCGAGGTCAGCGCCCTCGTCGTCGGGGTCGCGCTCGGCGGGTCCGTCGGCCTCGGGACGCTGGCCTTCGCGTTGACCATCGGGCCCAACGTGCAGATCTTCCTGCCCCGCCTCACCGCCCGGCCGTCACAGCGGCCGCAGGCCCAGGTGGTGCTCCACGGCGGCCCACAACCGGCCGCCGAGTGCTGCTAGCGCCCGCCCGGCCGACAGTCCCAGGCTGCGGGTCGCGGCGTGGCCCACCCAGATCACGACGAACATGCACACCGCCATCACGATCGCCCACGGCCAGGTGAGCGTGAGCACGATGCGCTCGGCGGTCGAGTGCGGCTCGGTCACCGGCTCCCAGCTGTTGAGCCGGGCCACGCGGCCCAGCACGACGCCCACCGCGCACACGGCGTGCGTCGCCACCTCGGCCGGGCCGCGCCAGCGGCCCAACCCGTGGCCGGCCAGGAACCGGCCGGCTTCACGGAGCACGAGGGCGTAGGACACGAGACCGAGGCCGATGAACACGCCGTACACGGGCAGCACGCCGGTGATCACCGCCCCGTCGCTGCGGGCGGCCAGCACGTCGCCGCGCAGGTGGACGAGGTCGGTCACCACGTAGGGGGCGTTGGGCAGGAACAGCGCCACCAGGCCCAGCCCCAGCCACCACAGGGACCCCCGGCGCCCCGTCCAACGGAACACCGGCACCGCCAGCACCAGTGGCACGGCCGCCAGGACCAGGTTCCAGGTCATCCAGAACCGGTTGTCGAACACGACCTCGGCCAGGGGACCGAGCAGGTGCAGGGGGCCCATGGCCACCAGCCTGCCCGATCCCCGGGCCGCGAGGGCGTCAGTACCGGTAGTGGTCGGGCTTGTAGGGCCCCTCGACCGGCACGCCGATGTAGTCCGCCTGCTCGCTGGTCAGCTTGGTGAGCTTGACCCCGAGCGCGCCGAGGTGCAGGCGGGCGACCTTCTCGTCGAGCTGCTTGGGCAGCACGTACACGCCGAGCGGGTAGTTGCCGGTCTTGCCGAACAGCTCGATCTGGGCCAGCACCTGGTTGGTGAAGCTCATCGACATCACGAAGCTGGGGTGACCGGTGGCGCAGCCGAGGTTCAGCAGGCGGCCCTCGGCCAGCACGATGATCGAGTGCCCGTCGGGGAACACGTACTCGTGCACCTGGGGCTTGATCTCCACCTTGCGGACGTCGCTCATGCGGGCGAGACCGGCCATGTCGATCTCGTTGTCGAAGTGGCCGATGTTGCCGACGATGGCGTTGTGCTTCATCCGGGCCATGTGCTCGGCCGAGATGATGTCCTTGTTGCCGGTGGTGGTGACGAAGATGTCGGCGGTGGACACCACGGCGTCGAGGGTGTTGACCTCGTAGCCCTCCATGGCGGCCTGCAGGGCGCAGATCGGGTCGACCTCGGTGACGATCACCCGGCAGCCCTGGCCCCGCAGCGACTGGGCCGAGCCCTTGCCGACCTCGCCGTAGCCGCAGATCACCGCCACCTTGCCGCCCAGCATCACGTCGGTGGCCCGGTTGATGCCGTCGACCAGGCTGTGCCGGCAGCCGTAGAGGTTGTCGAACTTGGACTTGGTGACCGAGTCGTTGACGTTGATGGCCGGGAACAGCAGCTGGCCGTTCTCGAACATCTGGTAGAGGCGGTGGACGCCGGTGGTGGTCTCCTCCGTGACGCCCGTGATGGCGGCCGCGGTCTCGGTCCACCGGCCCGGCCTCTCGGCGATGGTGCGCTTGAGCAGGTCGACGATGACGTGCCACTCGTCGGGGTCGTCCTCGGTCGCCTCGGGGACCGCGCCCGCCTTCTCGTACTCGACGCCCTTGTGGACCAGCAGGGTGGCGTCGCCGCCGTCGTCGAGGATCATGTTGGGACCGCCGCCGTCCGGCCAGCGCAGGGCCTGGTCGGTGCACCACCAGTACTCCTCCAGCGTCTCGCCCTTCCAGGCGAACACCGGCACGCCCTGCGGGGCGTCGAGGCTGCCGTTGGGGCCGACGGCCGCGGCCGCGGCCGCATGGTCCTGGGTGGAGAAGATGTTGCAGGACACCCAGCGCACGTCGGCGCCGAGCACGGTGAGGGTCTCGATGAGCACGGCCGTCTGGATGGTCATGTGCAGCGAGCCCATGATGCGGGCGCCCGCCAGCGGCTGGGCGTCAGCGAACTCGGCCCGCAGGGCCATGAGGCCCGGCATCTCGACCTCGGCCAGCTCGATCTCCTTGCGGCCCCAGCCGGCCAGGCTCAGGTCCGCGACCTTGAAGTCGCCCTCTCGGAGGATGGTCATGATGTCTCCCTGATGACGTCGGTGATGAGCCCCG
>DASSUD010000332.1:0-10448 GCA_035707385.1 Acidimicrobiales bacterium | reverse complement strand
GCACGGTCACCGGCGGCACCGTGGCCCGCACGGTGCCCAGCTCGGGGATGGTGACGGCCCAGTCGGACAGCAGCTCCAGCAGGAACGCCTCGAACTCGTCGTCGGCCCGGTCGATCTCGTCGATGAGCAGGACCGGCGGCGGGTGGTCCTCGGGTGTGTACAGGGCCTGGAGCAGCGGGCGGCGCACCAGGAACCGCTCGTCGTACAGCTCGCCCTCCAGGGTCTCGGCGCCGGTGGCGGCGGCCCGGCCCGCGGCCTCGGCGGCCCTCAGGTGGAGGAGCTGGCGGGCGTGGTCCCACTCGAACAGGGCCTGGGCGGCGTCGATGCCCTCGTAGCACTGGAGGCGGACCAGCCGCCCCCCGGTCCAGGCGGCCAGTGCCTTGGCCACCTCGGTCTTGCCCACCCCGGCGTCGCCCTCCAGGAACAGGGGGCGCTGCAGGCGAAGGGCGAGGAACACGGCGGTGGCGAGGCCCTCGTCGGCCAGGTAGTCGTAGGCGGCCAGGCCTGCGACTACGCCCTCGACGTCGGGGGGATCGGCGGCCGGCATGGGCAACAGCCTACGAACTCCGCTCTGGCGTCCCTCATGGTGCACAGTGCGCATGAGGGACGCCGGAACGAGCTAGGCCCCCGCCGTCTCCAGCGCCCGGCGGGTCAGGACCTCCGCCAGGTGGCGCCGGTACTCGGGGCTGGCGTTGAGGTCCTCGGGGGGTTCCGTGCCCTCCGCGGCCCGGGCGGCGGCCTCCGCGGCGGCCGAGCCGGAGCGCAGGGCGTCCTCCACGCCGGCGGCCCGCAGCGGCAGCGAGCCCATGTTGACCAGGCCGACTCCCGGGCCGCCCGAGCCGTCGGCCAGGACCGCGGCCACGCCCACGATGGCCCAGTCCTGGGCCCGGCGCTGGAACTTCTCGAACGCCCAGCCGACCCCGGGCACCGCCGGCACCCGGATCTCGGTCAGCACCTCGTCGGGCGCCAGCGCCGTCTCCAGGAACCCGGTGAAGAAGTCGTCCGCCGCGATCGTGCGCTCGCCGCCCGGCCCCCGGGCCACCAGCGTGGCCCGCAGCGCCAGCAGCGCCGCCGGCAGGTCGGACGCGGGGTCGCCGTGCGCCACCGACCCGCCCACCGTGCCCCGGTGGCGGACCTGCGGGTCGCCGATCTGGCCGGCCACCTGGGCCAGCAGCGGCACCTGCTCCCGGGCCAGGTCGGAGGTGGCCAGGTCGTGGTGGCGGGTGAGCGCCCCGATGCGGACCTCGCCGCCGTCGCCCCGCACGTAGGACATGTCGGGGATGCGGCCGATGTCCACCAGCACGGCCGGCATGGCCAGCCGCAACCTCATGAGGGGCAGCAGCGAGTGGCCGCCGGCCAGCAGCTTGGCGTCCTCGCCGTGCTGGGTGAGCGCGGCCAGCGCCTCGTCGACGGACGAGGCCCGCTGGTAGTCGAACGGGGCCGGGATCACGATGCCTCCTTGCGGGCCGCCTGGATCGCCTCCCACACCCGTTGCGGGTGGGCCGGCATGGCCATGTCGGTGATGCCGAGCGGGGACAGGGCGTCCACGATGGCGTTGATGACGGTGGGAGCCGAGCCGATGGTGCCGGCCTCGCCGATGCCCTTGACCCCGAGCGGGTTGGTGGGGCTGGGCGTGACCGTGTGGTCCAGCTTGAGGCTGGGCACCTCGGCCGCGCTGGGCACGTAGTAGTCGACGAGGGTGGCGTTGCGGAGGTTGCCGTCGTCGTCGTAGACGGCCTCCTCCCACAGCGCCTGGGCCACGCCCTGGACGATGCCGCCGTGCAGCTGCCCCTCGACGATCATCGGGTTGACCTGCGGCCCGCAGTCGTCGACGGCGGCGTAGTCGAGCAGGTCGACCGCGCCCGTCTCCTCGTCCACCTCGACCACGGCCACGTGCGTCCCGAACGGGAACACGAAGTTGGGCGGGTCGTAGGTGACCGTGGCGGTGAGGTTGGGGTCCATGCCGTCGGGCAGGTCGTGGGCGCTGAAGGCCTCGAACGCCACCGCCTGGAGCGCCATGGCCTTGGCCGGCGTGCCCCGCACTGACAGCTCGCCGGCGGACAGCTCGACGTCGTCCTCGGACGCCTCCAGCTGGTGGGCGGCGATGGCCTTGGCCTTGGCGATGACCTCGTCGGTGGCCATGGCCACCGCCACCCCGCCCACCGGCAGCGAGCGGCTGCCGTAGGTGTCCATGCCCAGCGGGCTGATGGCGGTGTCGGAGTGCAGGACCTCGACGTCGTCGGGGTCGATGCCCATGCGGTCGGCGACGATCTGCGACCAGGTGGTCTCGTGGCCCTGGCCGTGCGGCGTGGACCCGCTCACCACCTGGACCTTGCCGGTGGGCAGCACCCGGACGGTGGCGGCCTCCCAGCCGCCGGCGGCGTAGTTGAGCGAGGCGAGGACCCGGCTGGGGGCCAGCCCGCACATCTCGACGTAGGTGGCGATGCCGACGCCCAGGTGCCGGGTGTCGCCCGCGTCCCGCCGGCGCTGCTGCTCGGCCCGGATGTCGTCGTAGCCGACCAGGGCCAGCGCCCGGTCGAGGGTCGGGGCGTAGTCGCCCGAGTCGTAGGTCAGCCCCGCGATCGACTCGTAGGGGAACTTGTCGGGGGCGATGTAGTTGCGCCGCCGGATCTCGGCCCCGTCGACGCCCACCGCCCGGGCCAGCGAGTCCATGGCCCGCTCGACCGCGTAGGTGGCCTCCGGCCGCCCGGCGCCCCGGTAGGCGTCGGTGGGCGTCTTGGTGGTGAACACGCCGGTGCACTCGAAGTGGTAGGCGGGCACGTCGTAGACGCCGTGGTAGAGGAAGGCGCCGAGCAGCGGGATCCCGGGGGTCACGAGCTGCATGTAGGCACCCATGTCGGCCAGGAGGTTCACCCGCACGGCCGTGACCTTGCCCTCCGCGTCGGCGGCCAGCTCCATGTGCTGGACCTGGCCCCGCCCCTGGGTGGTGGCCACCGCGTTCTCGCTGCGGCCCTCTGTCCAGCGGGTGGGCACGCCCAGCCGCCGGGCCACGGCCACCGCCACCAGCTCCTCCGCGTAGACGTTCAGCTTGGACCCGAACCCGCCGCCCACGGCCGGGGCCACCACCCGCACCTTGTGCTCGGGCTCGCCGCAGGTGGCGGCGATCATGAGCTTGAGGATGTGGGGGATCTGCGTGGCCGAGTAGACGGTCAGGTCACCGCCGTAGACGCCGGGGACGACGGCGACGCCCCGGGGCTCCATCGCTTCGGGGATGAGCCGCTGCTGGACGTAGCGCTCGCTGACAACATGGGCGGCGGCCGCGAAGGCGGCGTCGACCGCGGCGGTGTCGGGCGACAGGGTCCAGGTGTAGGCCTTGTTGGTGCCCAGGCCCTCGTGGATGACCACCCGGTCGCCGGCGGCGTCCTCGATGTCGACGACGGCCTCGAGCGGGTCGTAGTCGACCACCACGGCGTCGACCGCGTCGGCGGCCGCGTAGCGGCTGTCGGCCACCACCACGGCCACGATGTCGCCGACGTAGCAGGCCCGCTCCAGCGCCACCGGCCAGTGGTCGGGGGCCTTCATGTCCTCGGTGACGGGCCAGGCGCAGGGCATGGCCGCGGCCCAGGCGTCCCGCAGGTCGGCGCCGGTGAGCACCTGGCGGACCCCGGGCATGGCCGCGGCCGCGCTGGCGTCGATCCCGCCGATGCGGGCGTGCGCGAAGGGGCTGCGCACCATGCCCAGCCACTGCGCCCCGGGGATCTGCAGGTCGTCGACGAAGCGGGCCTCGCCGGTGAGCAGGCGGGCGTCCTCCTTGCGCAGGAGGCGCTGCCCCATGGCGCCCCGGGGGGCTGCCTCGGTGGCGGTCATGCCGGCACCTCCTCGCCCGCGGCGGCCAGCACGGCCCGCACGATGTTGTGGTAGCCGGTGCAGCGGCACAGGTTGCCTTCGAGGCCGACCCGCACGTCCTCCTCGGTCGGCTGCGGGTTCTCGGCCAGCAGCGACACGGCCGCCATGACCATGCCGGGGGTGCAGAAGCCGCACTGCAGGCCGTGCTCGGAGTGGAACGCCTGCTGCATCGGGTGGAGGGCGGTGGCGTCGCCGTTGCCGGCGGCCGTGGCCGCCAGGCCCTCGATGGTGGTGATCTCGTGGCCGTCGGCCTGCACGGCGAGCACGGTGCACGACTTCACGGACTCGCCGTCCATCAGCACGGTGCAGGCGCCGCAGGACGACGTGTCGCAGCCGACGTTGGTGCCCGTGAGCCCCAGGTCGTCCCGTAGGTGGTGGACCAGCAAGCGGCGCGGCTCGACCTCGCTCTCCCGCTGCTGACCGTTGACGGACAGGGTGATTCTCACGTGGACCCCTCCCGTGGTGACCGGACACGGATGTGACCGATGTCATCCTGCCCCGTCGGCGCGTGCTCTGCTTGCTTGCCGGGGAAAGTTACGCCCCGCCCTGCGTCCGCACACCCGTCCGCTACTATCGACGCAAGCGTCAATAGCATGGGGATGGGGATGTCCGCACGCCGTCGACTCGTCTCGGCCTTGCTCGCGACCGCGGCCGCGGCCACCGCGATCACGCCCGCCGCGGCGGAGGCCCGTCCGGCCCGGATCGGGGTGAGCTTCCCCACCGCGCCGGACGGCACGCCCGTCCAGCTGCCCCGCGCCCTCAACGACCGGGGCGAGGTCCTCGGCGTGACCGGCGACAGCCTCACCACCGTCGTATGGCGGCGGGGCCAGGTGTCGGTCGTGGGGACCGCCGGCACCGTCCTGGACGGCCGGGACCTGTCCGACCGGGGGCACGTCGGCGGGCTGGAGCTCCGCAGCCTCACCGACGCCCGGCCGTTCGTGTGGCGCGGCGGCCGGCTCACGCACCTGCCCACCGACCGGCCGATCGGCGCCGTGGTGGACGTCAACGACCGCGGCACCGCCTTAGGCGCCCAGGGCGACTCGATCGCCGCCATCGACCAGGTGGTCGGCTGGGTCGACGGTGCACTGGTGACGCCCCCGCCCAGCGTCGTGATCGAGCCGGCGTTCGCCTACCCGACCGTGCTCAACGACCGGGACCAGGCCGCCGTGGACCTGGTCGTCGACGGGCGGCCCCAGGCCGCGGTGTGGGACCTCGACACCAACGGGATCACCGTGCTGGGCACGCTCGGGGGGACGTCCAGCTCGGTCGTGGCCATCAACGACGCGGGCGACGTCACCGGCGTCGCCGAGACCGCGTCCGGCGAGAGCCACGCCTTCCTCTGGCGCCGCGGCCACATGACGGACCTCGGCACCCTCGGCGGGAGGAACAGCACGCCCCGCGACCTCAACGACCGCGGCGAGGTGATCGGGACGAGCGGCACCGCCGGCGGGACGGTCGAGGCCTTCCTGTGGCGGGACGGCCGCATGAGCCTGCTGCCATCGCTGGGCGGGACCACCAGCGTCCCCGCCAGCCAGCCCGTGGACATCAACGACCGCGGCCAGGTCGTCGGCGAGAGCACCACCCCCGGCGGCGCCACCCACGCCGTCCTGTGGGAGCGGGGCGGGGTCGTCGACCTCGGCGCGCGGCTCGACACGACCGCCAACTCGGCGGTGGTCGGCATCAACGAACGGGGCCAGGTGCTCGGTCAGGTCTTCTCGGTCGCCCTCGGCGCCAGCGTGATCTGGTCGACCTGAGGGCCCTCAGCGGGCGGCGGCGATGGCCCGCCACACCCGCTCGGGAGTGCACGGCATGTCCACGTGGCGGACGCCCAGGTGGGCCAGCGCGTCGCACACGGCGTTCTGGACGGCCGGCGTCGAACCGATCGTGCCCGACTCGCCGATGCCCTTGGCGCCCAGCGGGTTGACCCAGGTCGGCGTCTCCAGGTCGACGAGCTCGAACGACGGCAGCTCCGCGGCCGACGGGAAGGTGTAGTCGGCGAACGTCGAGGTCAGCGGGTTGCCGTCGCCGTCGAACACCACCTCCTCGAACAGCGCCTGGGCCGCCCCCTGGGCCAACCCGCCGTGGCGCTGGCCCTCGGCCAGCAGCGGGTTGAGCACCCGGCCGGCGTCGTCGCACGCGACCAGCCGCAGCAGGCGGCAGGCACCGGTCTCGGTGTCGACCTCCACCACCGCCAGGTGGGCGCCGAACGGGTAGGTGGGCTGGTCGGCGGTGAAGTCGAGCTCGGCGTGCAGCCCCACCCCGTCCCCGGCGGCCGCCACCTCGCCCCAGGACCGGGCCACGGTGGGCGTGCCGACCACGTGGAAGGCGCCCCGGTCGGCGTCGAGCACGACGTCCTCGACGGGCGCCTCCAGCAGCTCGGACGCCCGGCGCCGCGCCTCGTCGACGACCTCCACCGCCGCGGCCCGCACCGCCGACCCGCCCAGCTGCAGCGAGCGGGAGCCCATCGTGCCCGCGCCCCGCGCCACCCGGTCGGTGTCGCCGTGCACGACCTGCACCCGCTCCATCGGGACGCCCAGTGCCTCCGAGGCGATCATGGCGAACGCCGTGCCCAGGCCCTGGCCGTGCGGCGAGCTGCCGGTGTAGACGACCACGTCGACGCCCGCGCCCGCGCCCTCGGGTGTGACCTCGACCCGCGCGAACTCGGACCCCGACATGGGGCCCGCGGTCACCTCGACGTAGGTCGACAGTCCGATGCCGAGCGCCAGCGTGTCACCGGCCTCCCGGCGCCGGGCCTGCTCGGCCCGCAGCTCGTCGTAGCCGGCCGCGGCCAGCACGGCGTCCAGCGCGGCCGGATAGTCGCCGCAGTCGTAGGTGGCGCCGCTGGGCGTGCGGTGGGGCGCGTCGAACGCGGGCAGCAGGTTGCGCCGCCGCACCTCCGCCGGGTCGAGGCCCACCTCGGCGGCGAAAAGGTCGACCGCCCGCTCGATGGCGGCCGTGGCCTCCGGCCGCCCCGCGCCGCGGTAGGCGGCGACGGGCGCGGTGGTGGTCAGCACCGCCTGGGCCTGCGAGGTGACACGGGGGATGGCGTAGGTGCCGGCGGCCATGATCCGGGTCAGGGCGGGCAGCAACGCGCCGATCATCGGGTAGGCGCCGGCGTCCTGGGTGATGGCCAGGTGGTACGCCTCGATGGTGCCGTCGGGCCGGCCGCCGATGGTCAGGTCCTGGACCTGGGCCCGCCCCTGGACCATGGCCAGCATGTTCTCGCTGCGGGTCTCGACCCAGCGGACCGGGCGGCCGCAGTGGCGAGCCAGCCAGGGCACGAGCAGGTCCTCGGGGTGGGCGCCGGCCTTGGCCCCGAACCCCCCGCCGACGTCGGGGGCGACGACCCGCACCTCGCCCGCCTCCAGGCGGAAGGCGCCCGTCACCATGGCGTGGACGCCGTGGGCGTGCTGGGTGGAGCACCACATGACCAGACGGCCGTCGACCCAGGCGGCGGCCGAGGACCGCACCTCCAGCGGGCAGGCGGCCAGCCGCTGGTTGACGACCCGCTGGCGGACGACGACCTCGCAGGACTCGGGCCCCTCGCCCTCGGGCGCCGGGTGACCGAAGGCACCGAGCCGGTTGGTGCCGAGGGCGGGGAACAGCACGGTCTCGTCGTCGAGCGCCTCGTCGAGGTCGGTGACCGCCGGCAGGGGCTCGTAGTCGACGGCCACCATCTCGGCGGCGTCGGGGCCCTGCTCCGGCCGCTCGGTGAGCACCACGGCCACCGGCTCGCCCACGAACCGGACCCGGTCGGTGGCCAGGTAGGGCCGGGCCGCCTCGGGCTGGAGCATGCCGGGCAGAGGCCGCAGGTCGACGTCCGCGCCGGTCACGACCGCCACCACCCCGGGCATCGACCGGGCCGCCTCCACGTCGACGCCGGCGATGGTGGCGTGCGCCACCGTCGACCGCACGAACGTGGCGTGGACCGCGCCGGCCAGCAGCTCGTCCCGCAGGTCGGCGACGTAGCGGCCGCCCTCGGTGAGCAGGCGCGGGTCCTCGACCCGCAGGACCCGGTTCCCGAGGATGCTCATCGGTCGTCCCTTCGGGCCGGGTACGGCGCCGTGCTGGCGGTTCGCTCGCGGCGCTCGCCCACGTCAGCCGAGCATGAGCGACAGGGCCACCACGGTGAAGCTCCACACGAGGGCCACCACGACCGTTATGCGGTCGAGGTTGCGCTCCATCACCGTCGACCCCATGGCGCTGGCCCCCATGCCGCCGCCGAACATGTCGGACAGGCCGCCGCCCTTGCCGCTGTGCAGCAGCACCAGGACGATGAGGATCAGCGAGGCGAGCACGTTCATGGCGGCGGTGAGCGCGGTGAGCACGGTCGAGTCTCCTGCAGCGTGGACCGGAGGGTCAGGCTAGCGGGGCGCGGCGCGCGCCCGCAGATCGGGCGCCGCGGTCGAGGTCCTGGTGGTCGCCGGTGCGCAGGTGGCAGGAGGCGAGATGGGCCGGGTCGAGCGGAGCGGGAGCCAGGTGGGGCTCCTCCGCGTCGCACACCCCCTCGACCGCGATGGGGCAGCGGGTGTGGAACCGGCAGCCGGAGGGCGGGTCGAGCAGGCTCGGCAGCTCGCCCTTCAGCGGGTGCCGGATCCGGGGCGCCTCGGGATCGGCGACCGGGATGGCCGACAGCAGCGCCTCGGTGTAGGGGTGCTCGGGCGTGCCGAACACCCGGTCCCGCGTGCCGATCTCGGCGATCTGGCCCAGGTACATGACCGCCACCCGGTCGCACAGGTGCTCGACCACCGCCAGGTCGTGGGCCACGAACATCAGCGTGAAGTCGAGCCGGGACTGGAGGTCCCGCAGCAGGTTCAGGATCTGCGACTGGATCGACACGTCGAGGGCGGACACCGGCTCGTCGGCCACCAGGAAGCGGGGCTCGACGGCCAGGGCCCGGGCGATCCCGATCCGCTGGCGCTGGCCGCCCGAGAACTGATGCGGGTAGCGGCGGGCGTGGTACGACTCCAGGCCCACCAGGTCCAGCACCTCCTGGACCCGCTGGCGGCGCCGGGCCGCCGGCACGCCGTGGGCGCGTAGGCCCTCCGCGATCGAGTCGCCGACGGTGGCGCGCGGGTCGAGCGACGAGAACGGGTCCTGGAACACGAGCTGCATCTCTCGCCGCAGGGCCCGGAGGTCCGCGCCCCTGGCCCCCACCACGTCCCGGCCGCCGAAGGTCACGGTCCCCTCGTCGGCGGGCAGCAGGCCGAGCAGCACCCGGCCGAGCGTGCTCTTGCCGCAGCCCGACTCCCCCACCAGGCCGACGACCTCGCCGGGATAGATGTCGAGGTCGACGCGGTCGACGGCCTGCACCGAGCCCACGGCGCGGCCGAACACGCCGCCCCGGACGTCGAAGCGCTTGACCACGCCCCGGGCGGACAGCAGCGGGACGCGCTCGGCGGCGTCGCTCATCGCCGACCCACCTCCACCTCGGCCTCGGCCGGCTCCTCGGCGGCGTCGCTGTGGAGGAAGCAGCGGACCTTGTGACCAGCGCGCACCTCCACCAGGGCGGGCAGCTCCTCGGTGCACCGGGTCAGGCCGTGCTCCTCGCGGGCCCGGCACCGGGGGGCGAAGCGGCAGCCCACCGGCAGGTCGACGAGGTTGGGTACCCGGCCGGGGATCACCTCGAGGCGGTCCCGGCGCTGGCCGATCACCGGCACCGAGCCGATGAGGCCCTGGGTGTAGGGGTGGAGCGGCTCCCGGAACAGCGTGCGGGTGTCGGTCTCCTCCACGATCTGGCCGGCGTACATGACCGCCACCCGGTCGCACAGCTCGGCCACGATGCCGAGGTCGTGGGTGATCAGGACGATGGCCATGCCCACCTCGGCCTGCAGGTCCCGCATGAGGTCGAGGATCTGGGCCTGGATGGTGACGTCGAGGGCGGTGGTCGGCTCGTCCGCGATGAGCAGGTCGGGGTTCCCCGCCAGCGCCATGCCGATCATGACCCGCTGGGCCTGGCCGCCGGAGATCTCGTGGGGGAAGGCCCGGGACCGCGCCTTGGCGTCGGGGATGCCGACCTTGGCCAGCATCTCCCGGGCCCGCTCCCACCCGACCGAGCGCTTGGCGCCCTCGTGGACCTCGTAGACCTCGGAGATCTGGAAGCCCACCCGGTACGACGGGTTCAGCGACGAGATGGGTTGCTGGAAGATCATGGCGATCCGCCGGCCCCGCAGCGCGCGCAGCTCCTCCGGGCTCGCGGCCCGCAGGTCGGCACCGTCGAAGGTGACGTCGCCGCCCACCACCCGGCCCGGCTCGTCCACCAGGCCCATCACGGACAGGGAGGTCACGCTCTTGCCCGAGCCCGACTCCCCCACCAGGCCGACGACCTCGCCCTTGTGCACGGTGAGGTCGACGCCGTCGACGGCCTTGACCACCCCGTCGCGGGTGAAGAACCAGGTGCGGAGGCCCCGGACCGACAGCAGCGGATCGCCGGGACCGGCGCGGTCGGCCGGATCGGGGGCGTCGACGGCGGCGTCGCGCGGCTCGCTCACTTGTTCAGCCTCGGGTCGAGGGCGTCGCGCAGGCCGTCGCCGATCAGGTTGAAGGCGAGGACGTTCAGCATGATCATCAGCCCCGGATAG
>DASSUD010000331.1:0-12772 GCA_035707385.1 Acidimicrobiales bacterium | reverse complement strand
CGTTCTGGGAGGCGAGCTCGTCGTGGACGTAGTCCTCGGCGAAGTTCGAGCCCCACATGAGCATCACGCCGGCCGCCGCGAACACGATCGCGGCCACCAGACCGATGGCGACGAGCAGCTTGTCGATGGTGCGGCGGGGGAACCGGACGACCTCGTCGCTCCCCTCGGTCGCGACCGGACGTTCCACTGCTGTGACACTCATCTCGTTACCTCCCGTTGTGTTGCGGATCGTCCGATCCGCCTGAGGCGAACATACGGACGGGTCGGTCAGCGCCGTAGAGCCGAAGGTCCCCTTGTCCCGGGCCGGACGGCGGCCGAAGGTCCCGCGCGGTCAGGGCGACACGCCGACCGACACGCCGACCTTGCCGTAGGTGTGGCGGGCACCCCGCACGGCGTCCAGCACGCGGACGGCCAGCGCCTGGCGGACCCCGGTCGTGACCGGCACGGGCAGCGCGAAGTGGACGTTAAGGTCCGGCCCCGACGTGTCGATCGTGCAGGTGACGTCGTCACGCGAGACGCCCGCGGCCGCGAACGTCGGGTCGACCAGGCGCATGATCCGGCCGCGCAGCTCGGCCAGGGCCGCGTCGGCCGCGGCCTCGCAGCCGGCGACGACGTCGGTGTCCAGCCGGGCCGTCAGCCAGGGCCCGTAGGGGTCGAGCAGCTCGGGCCCCGCCTCGACGACGGGGATGCCGGCACGCAGCGCGCAGCTCGCACCCTGCTCCAGGGGGCGGGGATGGGTGGCGATGTGCCGGCGCACCACCAGGGCGACGTCCGGCGGGTCGAGCAGCGGGCAGTCGGCGGGATCGACCACGGCCCGGCACGGGAACCCGACGGCGTTGGTCTCGTCGAAGCACCGGGTGGTGCGGTGGCCCGCCGCCTCGAGCGCTCGGGTCTCGGCGTCGGCGGCGCCCCGCCGGCTCTCGATGATCAGCACGTCCAGGGATCTCGTCATGGGCCGATGATCCGCTCCGGCCGTGCGAGCGGGCAGGGCAGTCGGTCAGGCGCGAGCGGGGCCGAACGTCACAGCCCGACCACCGCGGCGCCGGCCGGCACGACGAGGACCGGGCATGCGGCGGTACGGGCCACGTCGCGGGCCACGCTGCCGAGCACCGCGTTGCGGAGGCCGCTGCCGCCGTGCGTCCCCATGACCAGGAGCGTGCCCCCGCCCTGGCCGGCATAGGTGGCGATGGCCGTGGCGGGCGGATCGCCGTGGATCACCTCGGACCGTGCCGGGTACGGGAGCCGGTCCGCGAGGCGCCGCAGGTAGGCGCCTTCGTCCCGCCCTCCCGGCGCCGGGCCGCGGGACGGCACCGCCTGCACGAGCACGAGCCGGGCGCGGAGCCGCCGGGCGAGCCCAAAGGCCACCGGCAGGGTCCGCTCGGCGAGGTCCGAGCCGTCGAGGCAGGCGACGATCCGCCCGAGAGGCTCGCCGGCGCCCCGCACCGCCGGGCCGGCGATCAGCACGGGCACGGGCGACGACCGGACCACCGACGCGCTCACGCTCCCGCCCAGCAGCTGGACGACCGGGCTCCGGTCGCGGGCGGCCAGGCACACCAGCCGGACGTCGGGCCGGCGGGCACGATCGACGATCGCACGCGCCACCCCGCCGGTGGGGGCCAGCACCCGGGTGTGGACGCGGGGCGCACCGGCGGCCTGCGCCTCCTGCGCAGAGCCGGCGAGATCCGGTCGCACCGGGAGGCCGACCGGCGGCACGGTGACGACCTCCACCGCGTCGCCGGTCTGGCGCGCCAGCGCGGCGGCGAGCGCGACGGCCGGCGTCGGCCCGGCCGCAGGATCGACCGGAACCAGGATGACACCGCCGGTCGGCGGTGGTATCGGCGGGTCGTCCCCGGCGACCGGCAGATGATCGGTGCGGACGTGGTGCTCCAGCTCCGACCGGTTGGCGAACCGCAGCTCGCACCGGGGGCACTGGTGGATGGTCGTGGCCGGCATGCCCTGATCGTCGCCCCGGGCCGCAGCCGGATGAAGGGGCCTTCGGCCCTGCGGTCGCCGCCGTTGGTGGGCGGTCAGGACGCCGCGCCGGCGCCGACCGCGGCCGCCACCTCCAGGACCCGGTCGAGGTCGCTTCCCGTCACGATGCCCACGAGGTCGCCGCCGGAGTCGACGACGAGGGCCCGGCGCCCCGTACCGGGGCCGAGCCGGGCGACCAGGTCGACGACCGGCTCGTCGGGCCGGGCCAGGGCGACGCGCTCGATCGGCGTGGCGACCTGGTGCACGCGGAGGGTGGCGCGGGCGTCGTCCGCCAGCTCCCGCAACCGGCTGAGCGTGACCAGACCGGTGGGACGGTGGTCCGCACCGACCACCGGGAACGCCGAGCAGCGGTAGCGCCAGAGGTAGTCGCTGATCAGCTCGTCGACGCCGAGGTCGCCCGCCACCGTGACCGGGTCGGGCGTCATCACCTCCGCCACCCGCATGCCGCCCAGGAGGTGGCGGAGCTCGAAGCCCTCCCGCTCGGTCCGGGCGCCGTCCAGCACGATCCAGCCGAGCAGGGCCATCCAGATGCCACCCGCGCCCGTTCCCGCCAGGGCGGTCAGCACCCCCAGCGCGACGAGCGCGTACCCGCAGCCCACCCCGGTGGTGGTGGCGACGGCGGTGGCCCGGCGCAGGTCGCCGGTGCGCCGCCACACGAAGGCCCGCAGGACGCGGCCGCCGTCGAGGGGATAGGCGGGGAGCAGGTTGAAGACGGCGAGCACGCCGTTCATGACCCCGAGCCACGTGGCCGCGGCCACGACGACCTGGGGGGCCCGTGCCACGTCCAGGACGATCCCCGCCGCGATCAACACCAGGCCGAGCTCGAGGCTGGCCACGGGGCCGGCCAGCGCCACCCGCTGCTCGGTCCGGGCGTCCGGCGACTCTCCCTTCAGCCGTGACACCCCGCCGAACATCCACAGGGTGATGCCCTCGACCTCGATGCCCGCGGCGCGCGCCACCGACGAGTGGGCGAGCTCGTGGGCCAGCAGGCAGGCGAGGAACGCGACCGCGGTCACCGCCGCGACCACCCAGTGGCCCGCCGGGGGGCCGGCGGGGTCGACCTCGGGGAACACGCCCGTCGCCAGGGTCCAGGTGAGCAGCGCCGCGATGACGAGCACCGACCAGCTGGCGCCGACCCTCACACCGGCGACACGTCCGAGGCGCAGGTCGTCGCCCATGTCAGGCCCGGCGGGCGGCGTCGAGGAGCAGCCGGCGCTCGGCGCGGGCGATGGCCCGGCGGGCGGGGCCGGCGGCGTCCGGGTTGACGGAGATCGACGTGATGCCCTGCCGCACCAGGAACTCGGCGAACTCCGGGCGGTTGGACGGGGCCTGGCCGCACAGCGACGAGGTGATGCCGGCGGCCTGGCTGGCGGCGATGATGCGGGCGATGGCGTCGAGGACGGCGCCGTCCGACTCGTCGAACAACTCGGCGCACACCTCGGAGTCCCGGTCGACGCCCAGCATGAGCTGCGTCAGGTCGTTGGACCCGATCGACACCCCGTCGATGCCCATGCGGGCGTAGGCGGGGATGTGGAAGGCGCAGGAGGGGACCTCGGCCATCACCCAGCGGTGGAGGCCGCGCTGGCGGCCCAGGGCGTGCCCGTCGATCGCCTCGAGGCAGGCCTCGAGCTCCCAGGGGGTGCGCACGAACGGGATCATGATGTGGAGGTTGGGCGTCTCGTCCCGCACCCGGGCGATGACGTCGAGGTCGAGGGCGAAGAGCTCGGGGTTGCGGATGTAGCGGTAGCAGCCCCGGTAGCCGATCATCGGGTTGGCCTCTTCGGGCTCGAACTCCTCGCCACCGGTCAGGCCCCGGAACTCGTTGGTGCGGAAGTCGACCGCCCGGTAGATCACCGGTCGGGGAGCGAAGGCCCGCGTGATGCGCAGCACGGAGTCCGCCATGCGGCGCACGAACTCGTCGCGCCGTCCCGTCGCCAGCATGTGCTGGGGGTGCTCCCCCTCGAGGGCGTCGGTGATCATGAACTCGGCGCGCAGGAGCCCGACGCCGTCGACGGGCGTCGCCGCCACCTCCGCGGCGTGGTCGGCGATGGCCAGGTTCACGTACAGCAGGGTCGCCGTGTCGGCCGGCGGGGCCGGGGCGGGACCGGCGGCCGCGGCGGCCGGCAGCGCGCCGGCCGGCCCGGGGGCCGGCTCCCGCCCCTCGCGCACCTCGCCGGCCGTGCCGTCGACGGTGACCATCTCGCCGTCGCGCAGCACGCTGGTCGCCTTGCGGGTGGCGACCACCGTCGGGAGGTGCAGCTCGCGCCCCACGATGGCGGCATGGCAGGTGACACCGCCGCCGTCGGTCACCAGGGCCGCGGCCCGGCGCATGGTGGGGACCCAGTCCGGGTTGGTCATCGGCGCCACCAGCACCTCGCCGGGGAGGAGCTGGCGGCCGTCGGCCGGTGAGCGGAGGATGCGCACGACGCCCGACGCCACACCGGGGGCGGCGGCGAGCCCGGAGACCAGCAGCGTCCCCGGCATCTCGACCACGTCGCCGGCGGGCGGGCGGTCGAGGGTGGTGATGGGCCGCGACTGCACGATCCAGATGTGGTGGTCGTCCAGCGCGAACTCCATGTCCTGGGGGGCGCCGTAGTGGCGCTCCACCTCGATGGCCGTGTGGGCGAGGGCCATGAGCGCGTTCTCGTCGAGGACGCGGCGTGCCTGGTCACCGGGTGCCACCGGGACCCGCTGGTCCCGGCCGTCCGTCCCCCGGACGATCTTGGTGGCCTTGGTGCCGATGTGCTCCTCGAGGATGCGGGGCCCGTCCTTCGCCACGACGTAGGTGTCGGGCTCGACCTGCCCGCCGACGACGACCTCGCCCAGCCCGTAGGCCGCCTCGATCACCACCCGGGCCCGGTCGCCCGAGGCGGGGTCCGCGGTGAACATGACGCCCGAGGTGCGGGCGTCGACCATGCGCTGCACGACGACGGCGATGGCGGGTTCGTCGTCGAGCTGCCGGGTGGCGCGGTAGGCGACGACCCGGGGGCTCCACAGCGACGCCCAGCAGTCGACGATGCGGTCGACCAGCTGGTCGGCACCGCGGACGTTGGTGAAGGTCTCGTTCATGCCGGCGAAGGACGTCGACGCCGTGTCCTCGGCCGTCGCCGAGGACCGGACCGCCACGGTCTCGTCCCGCCCGGTGGCGCCGCCGAGCTGCCGGTAGGCGTCGAGGACCGCCCGGCGCACCGTGACCGGCATGCCGGCGCCGCGCACGGCCGCCTGGCAGTCCGCGGCGGCACGGGCCAGCGCGGCGGGGTCGTCGACGTCGAGGCCCTCGACGCGGCCCCTTAGCTGGTGCCGGGCCCCGGCGTCGTCGAGCGCCTGGAGGTAGGCGGCCGCGGTCACGACGAAGCCCGGCGGCACGGGGAACCCGGCGCGGGTGAGCTCGCCCAGGTTGGCGCCCTTCCCGCCCACCTGGGAGACGTCGCCCTTCGACACGTCGGTGAACCACGCGATGCAACCCGCCGGGGCGGGCGGGGATTCGATCGGAGCGTGCGTGTCGGTCGTCATGTCTTCACCATCCGCGGTCGCGGCGCCGGGACCCAGGGGCCTAGGTCCCGGCGCGGGGTGCAAGGGGCCCTTCCGTCACCCGAAGGCGACGCGGATCACGCTGGCCTGCCAGAGCCGGCCGTCCTCCGCGCTGTAGTCGAGGAACAGCATCGCCCCGTACGGCTCGGTCGGGGCCGAGAAGCCGATCTCGCCGGTGAACGGCCGGGCGACGTCACCGCCACCCGTGACGTAACCGGTGCCGAGGGGCCGGCGGCTCCCGTCCTGGCGGACCTCGACGGCGACGTTCCCCTCGAAGGTGAGGGCGGTGCCGGTCACGGTCACCGGGGAGGTGATCGCCGCACCGGCGGCGGGGGCGTCGGCGGTGATGTGCTCGGTGGCCGCGCCCAGGACCCACCAGCTCGTGTCACCGCTCAGCTGGCGCACCATCACCGTGGTCACGGGGCCGTTCGCCAGCGGGCGGACGCCGACCTCGCCGGAGCGGGAGTCGCCCGCCTGGTACTCGCCGACGACGGGGTCCGTGAACCCGAGGAAGTCGACGGCGAAGGCCCGGGCCGCGGCGACGGGCTCCGTGAAGCGGAGCCCGCCGGCCGCGTCCGGGAACACGGCGGTCGAGGTGTCGACCGCGGGCGGGGGCACCGGCGTGGCCGGCGTGGTCGGGGTCGCCGACGGTGCCGTGGTGGGCGCGGTCCCGAGCGTGGTCGTCGTGGCGGGCGCCGTCGTGGCGGGGGATCGGCCGTCGTCGTCCGAGCGGGCCACGAGCCACACCAGGGCGGCGACGACGACCACGACGACGGCGAGCGCGGCGATCAGCAGTGGTGCCCGGCGCCGTCGCGGCGGAGTGGACGGGAGCGGGTGATCGTCGGTTCGTGCCCCGTCGGTGGGGGGTGCGGTGTAGGTCATCGTGCGCCTCGTTCGTCATGGTCGGCACACACCGGCCACCCTCAGGGTGTTCCCTTCCTGGCGCGCCCGGCAGGGCCCCTCGGCCCGGCCGGCGGGGCCGTTCGGCCCTTCCCCCCGACCGACCACGGTCGAAGGACCCTGGCCGCACCGGGACGTGGCGGGCTGCACTGGAGGCGTGACCGACACGCGCGCGCAGCCGGCCGCCGGAGGCGTGGCGGCGCCGCGCGGCCTCACGCAGGCCGCGGCGGCGGCGCGGCTGGCCGCCGACGGGCCGAACGAGCTGCCGGCCCCCCGCCGGCTGCCGGCCTGGCGCCGGCTGGCGGCCGAGATGTTCCACTTCTTCGCGCTGCTGTTCTGGGTGGCGGGTGGGCTGGCGTTCGTCGCCGGCATGCCCCAGCTGGGGGTGGCGGTGTTCCTGGTGGTCGTCCTCAACGGCGTCTTCGCCTTCGTGCAGGAGGAGCGGGCGGAGCACGCGGCCGAGAGGCTGCGGGACCTGCTGCCGCGCCGGGTCACCGTGGTGCGCGACGGGGTGGAGGAGCAGATCGCGGCCGCCGAGGTGGTGACGGGTGACGCGGTGCTGCTCCGGGAGGGGGACCGCGTGTCGGCCGACCTGCGGCTCGACGTGGTCCACGCGCTGGCGCTCGACACGTCGACGCTGACGGGCGAGAGCGTGCCGTCCCACCCGGCCGTGGGCGACCCCGCGCCTGCGGGGTGCTTCGTCGTGGAGGGGGAGGCGGCGGCGACGGTCGTCGCCATCGGCTCGCACACCAGGCTGGCCGGCATCGCCGGCCTGACCCAGGCCCAGCAGCGGGCGCCGAGCCCCCTGCACCTCGAGCTCGTCCGGGTGTCGCGGATCATCGCGGCGGTGGCCGTCTCCGTGGGGACGGCGTTCTTCGGGCTGGCCGTGCTGGTCGGGATGCAGCCCTCGGACGGGTTCCTGTTCGCCGTGGGCGTCACGGTGGCCCTGGTGCCGGAGGGCCTGCTGCCGACGGTCACCCTGTCGCTGGCGATCGGCGCCCAGCGGATGGCCCGGCGCCACGCCCTCGTGCGCCGGCTGGAGGCGGTCGAGACACTGGGCTCGACCACCTTCATCTGCACCGACAAGACCGGGACCCTGACCCTCAACGAGATGACCGTGGTCGAGGTGTGGGTGCCGGGCGGGCGGGCCCTGATCGACGGCACCGGCTACGAGCCGGTCGGCGCCCTGCGCTGCGAGCCGCCCGGCGCGGCCCCGGCCGTGCGGGAGCTGGCCGGGGCTGCGCTGCGGTGCTCGTCGGGGCGGGTGGTGCAGCGGGACGGCCGGTGGGTGGCGCGCGGCGACCCGATGGAGGCGGCTCTGGACGCCCTGGCCCGGCGGGCCGGGATCGACGAGGCGGCCGACGCCCGCAACGCCCCCGAGGTGGCGCGGTTCCCGTTCGACGCCCGCCGCCGCCGCATGTCGGTGGTGGCGGGGCAGCGCCTGCTCGTCAAGGGCGCGCCGGACGCCGTGTTCCCCCGCTGCACGGTGCCGGAGGGGGCCACCGAAGCGCTCCAGGCACTGGCGGGGCGCGGGCTGCGGGTCCTGGCCGTGGCCGTCCGCGACCTGGGGGGCGCGCCGGTGCCGCCCACCGCGGCCGAGGCCGAGCGGGACCTCACGCTGCTGGGGCTGGTCGCCCTCGAGGACCCGCCCCGCCCGCACGCGGCGGCGGCGATCGCCGCGTGCCGGCGGGCGGGGATCAAGGTGGCGATGGTGACCGGCGACCATCCCGAGACCGCCCGCGCCGTGGCCCGGGAGGTGGGCCTGCTCGACGAGGAGCACGAGCTGGTCGTCGTCGGGCGCCGGCTGCCGGCCGACGAGGCGGTGCTCGGGGCGCTGCTCGACCGGGACGGAGCGGTCGTGGCCCGCGTGTCGCCGGAGGACAAGCTGCGGATCGCCCGCGCCTTGCGCCCGCGCGGCCATGTCGTGGCCATGACCGGCGACGGCGTCAACGACGCGCCGGCGCTCACCGAGGCCGCCATCGGCGTGGCCATGGGCCGCTCCGGCACGGACGTGGCCCGGGAGGCCGCCGACCTCGTCCTGCTCGACGACGACTTCGCCACGATCGTGGCCGCGGTCGAGCAGGGGCGCTCGACGTTCTCGAACATCCGGCGCTTCCTCACGTACCACCTGACCGACAACGTCGCCGAGCTCACGCCCTTCGTCGTCTGGGCCCTGTCGGGAGGGCGGTTCCCGCTGGCCCTCGGGGTGCTGCAGATCCTCGCCCTCGACATCGGCACGGACGTCCTCCCGTCGCTGGCGCTGGGGGCCGAGCCCCCGGCGCAGGGCGTCCTGGAGCAGCCGCCCATCCGGCACCACCTCCTCGACCGGCCGGTGCTCACCCGGGTCTTCGGTGTGCTGGGCCCGGTCGAGGCGGTCGTCGAGCTGGCGGCGTTCCTGGCGGTGTTCGTGGCGGCCGGCTGGCGACCGGGCGACTCGTTCCCCGGCGGGGCGACGCTGCTCGCCGCCTCGGGAGCGGCGTTCACCGCCGTGGTGCTCGGCCAGGCGGCCAACGCGTTCGCCTGCCGGAGCACGCGGTGGCCCCCCTGGAAGCTGGGGTGGGCGGCCAACCGCCTGCTGCTGGGCGCCGTCGCGGCCGCGCTGGCGATGCTGGTCGCGTTCCTGTTCGTCCCGCCGATCGCGGACCTGCTCGACCAGGCGCCGCCGCGACCTGCCGGCCTGGCCGTCGCCCTCCTGGCCATCCCCGCCGTCCTGGCCGCCGACGCGGTGCACAAGGCCGTCCTCCGGACGATGGATCGGCGGCCGGGGACCTTCGGCCCTACGCCGGGACGCCGTCGCGGTCGCACGATCGTCCCGGGGGCCCGTTCCACCTCCCGGGCGGGCCCCCCGGCCGGCAACTGACGATTTGGCGTCTCCTACGACGACATGGCGACGTGGGAGACGCCAAATCGCGGTGGGGACGGACCTTGGGCACTGGCGCCGGCGCGCCCCCGCGGGCGACGCTGGACCCATGACGGCAAGCCGGATCGTGGTCGGCGTCGACGGGTCCCCCACCTCGCGGGAGGCGATGCGCTGGGCCGCGTGCCTGGGCCGCGCCCTCGGCGACGAGGTGGTGGCCGTCCACTCGGTCGGCCTGCTGGAGGCCGCCCACGACCCCGCCTCGCCGCCGGAGTCGTGGCGGGCGGGGGTGCGCGACCTGGTGGAGCACACGTGGTGCGCCCCCCTGGACGACGCCGGTGTGGCCCACCGGGTCGAGGTGGTCGACGGGCACCCCGTCGACGTGCTCCTGCGGGTCGCCGACCGGGAAGCCGCCGCGCTCGTCGTCCTCGGCGCCCGGGGGGTGGGCGCGCACGAGGAGCAGGCGCTCGGCTCGACGAGCCTGCGGGTGTTGCAGGCGGCCCGGGCGCCCACGCTGGTGGTCCCCGCCCCCCGGGAAGGGGAACCGGCCGCGGACGGCGAGATGCGGCTGCGCCACATCCTGGTGGGGACCGACCGGTCGGCACCCTCGCTCGCCGCCCTGGAGGTGGCGGCCGACATCGCCGGCACGCTCGGTGGCTCGCTGAGCGTGCTGGAGGCCTTCGCCTACGAGCCGCCCTTCCCGCTCGGGCCCACCGCCGCCGTCAGCAGCCGGGGGGAGGAGCAGGCGCTCGACCGCACGGCCGCCCTCGTGGAGGAGCACGTCCGCGCCATCCGCGACCGCGGCATCGCCGTCCAGGTGGTCGTCCGCTCCGGCGACCCGGCAGCGACCCTGCTCCAGGTGGCCGAGGACGTCGACGCGGACCTCATCGTCGTGGGGTCGCGGGGGCGGGGCGACCCGGCCGAGCCGCTGCTGGGGAGCGTCGCCCGCACCGTGGCCGCGCACGCGCGCCGGGCGACACTCGTCGTCCCTGCCGCGGCCGGACGGGTCCACCTGGCGCCCGACCCGTCCTGACGACCCCGGTCGTGGCGCCGGCCGAGCGGGGGCTCAGGGGGCCGGCGCGACCGGCAGGACGACTGCCCGCGCCGCGGCCAGGGTGTCGGCCGGCGCCCCCGTGGTGAGGACCGCGGTGGACTCCGGCCAGGGCTCGGCGTCGCGGCGCATGGCCTCGGCCACGGCCGGCGTGGCGTCGGAGGCGTCGGCCGCGGCCCGGCGCCGCTGCTCGATGCGGCCGGCGGCCACCTCGGCCGGGGCCTCGCACCGCAGCTCGGCGACCGTGGCATGCGCCGTCGCCCCCAGCTCCCGCGCCCGGGCCCGCCACCGGCCTCGTGTCCAGGAGGCGTCGAGGACCACCGACTCCCCGTGGCCGAGGGCGACCGCGGCCCGATCCAGCATGGCCCGGTAGGTCCCCTCGGTCGTCCCGGCCCGGTACAGGCCCTCCCCGTAGGCGGCGCTGGCCGGCGTGCGCGGGTCGATGCCGGCAAGGTCCTTGCGGACCTCGTCGCTGCGCAGCACCGTGGCGTCGAGCACCTCCCCCAGGCCTGCGGCCAGCGTCGACTTGCCGGTGCCGGGCAGGCCGCCGACGAGCACGAGCCGGACCCTGCCCGCCTCCAGGCGGCGGTGACAGAGCCCCAGCAGCGCCCGGGCGTCCTCGGCGGCCGCCGTGTCGCCCTGGCCCGTGCGGATCGCCGCCACCTTGGCGCGCACCTGCGCCCGGTAGGCGACGTGATGGTGAGCCAGGGAGGCGGGCCACGCGTCGCCCGCGTGCTCGCGGTAGGCGGCGAGGAACCGCTCGCCCAGGTCGGGACGGCCGAGGTGCTCGAGGTCCATGGCCAGGAACGCGACGTCGGCCAGCGTGTCGTCGTGACGCAGCCGGTCGTCGAACTCGATGCAGTCGAGGACCCGAGGCCCGTCGTCCAGCAGGAAGATGTCGTCGGCCAGGAGGTCGCCGTGGCCGTCGACCGCCCGCCCGTCCGCGATGCGCTGCTCGAACAGCGGCTCGCGCCCGGCGAGGTATTCGGCGGCCAGCTCGTCGACGCGGCCCACCTCGGCCTCGTCGACCACACCGCGGCCGTGGTCGAGGAGGCCACGGGTGTTGTCGGCCCACCGGCACCGCAGGCTGGCCGCCCGGGCGGCGTCGTCGGCGGCCTCGCTGCGCTCGGCGCGGGCGTGGAAGGCGGCGAGGAGGTGGGCGAGGTGCCAGAGCCCGTCGTCGACGTCCGCACCGGCGCGGACCAGGGTGGCGAGACGGCGTGCCGCGGGCATGCGCCGCATCACCACCAGGTGGTCGCACAGCTCGCCGCCCGGGCCCACGACGTCGGCCACGCCGAGGTAGACGTCCGGTGCCAGACGCCGGTTGAGCTCGACCTCGCGCGCGCAGGCCAGGGCGCGGGCCTCGCGGGACCGGAAGTCGAGGAAACCGAGGTCGACGGGCTTCTTGAGCTTGTAGGCGCGGTCACCGACGAAGGTGATCACCGCCGTGTGCGTCTCCGCCACGGCGGCGGACGCCGTCTCGTGCACGACCTGGTGGTCGCCGGGCATCGCCGATCACGGGCTCCGTCGGCCCGGGGGAGCGCCGCCCGCCCGGGGTTCGACGCCGAGCTGGGCGAACGCCTGCTCGATGCCGGCGGCGAGGACGTCGACGTCGGGGCACGCGACGTCGTCGGCGGTGAGGGTGACGGTGAGGGCGCCGTCGTAGGACAGGACCGCCACCCCGACCGTGAAGTTGGCGGCGAGCGGCACGACCGGGAAGGCCTCCAGCATCCGGGCCCCGCAGGCGTACAGCGGCACGGGCGGCCCGGGCACGTTGGTCACGACGAGGTTGACGAACCGCTGGTGGTCCAGCGAGCGGGTCAGCGTGCGGGCCGCCGCCGCGGGCAACAGGTCGGCGGCGTCGAGGATCAGCCCGACGGCGTCGGCCTCCGGTCCCGCCTTGCGCTGGCGGGTGCCGGCGGCGATGGCCGCCAGGCGGCGCCGGGGGTCGCCGATGCCGATCGGGAGCGGGACGGCGAGGGCGCTGACGCGGTTGCCGAGCTCGCCGTCCCCGGGGCCGACGTGCCGCGACACCGGGACCAGCACCTTGAGCTCGGCACCCGCCGGCAGGCGCTCGCCCCGCTCGAGCGCCAGGTGGCGCAGGCCGCCCGCCACCGCGGCGAGCACCACGTCGTTGAGCGTGGCGCCGGCCGGGCGGCCGGCGCGGCGGGCGTCGTCGACGCCGGCCCGCACCCATGCGAGCCGGCGGGCACCCGCCGGCGGGGCGTTGAGCGAGCTGCGGGGGGCGAACAGCCCGTCGCGGACCAGGGGGACGAGCCCGCCGGCGACGGTGAGGGCGGTGCGGGCGGCGCCGGTGGGATGGCGGGCCAGGCCGGCGACGGCGCCGGCGGCCCGCAGCGGGAGGGCGAGGCCGCGCCGCAGGCTGGCTGCCAGGAGCGACTCGCCGTCCGGCGCCGGATCCGGTGCCCACGCCGAGCCGT
>DASSUD010000330.1:0-14407 GCA_035707385.1 Acidimicrobiales bacterium | reverse complement strand
CTGGCCGTCCCCTGGGGCCTCGGCTTCCTGCCGGACGGCACCGCCCTGGTGACCGAGCGGGACAGCGCCCGGCTGCTGTCGGTCACGCCGGCCGGCCAGGTGAGCGCCATCGGCACCGTGGCGGGCGTGGTCCCCGGCGGGGAGGGCGGCCTGCTCGGCCTGGCCGTGTCGCCGTCGTTCGCCACCGACCGCCTCGTCTTCGTCTACTACACGGCGGCGTCGGACAACCGGATCGTGCGCTTCCGGTTCGAGAACGGCCAGATGGGCGCCCAGCAGGTGGTCCTGTCCGGCATCCCCAAGGGCACGATCCACAACGGCGGGCGCATCGCGTTCGGTCCCGACGGCATGCTCTACGCCGGTGCGGGCGAGACCGGCAACACCGCGCTGGCCCAGGACCTGAGCTCACTCGGCGGCAAGATCCTGCGGGTGACCCCCACGGGCGCGCCGGCGCCGGGCAACCCGTTCGGCACGCTGGTGTGGACCTACGGGCACCGCAACGTCCAGGGCCTCGCCTGGGACACGCAGGGGCGGATGTACGCCACCGAGTTCGGCCAGAACACCTTCGACGAGGTCAACCGCATCCAGGCCGGGAACAACTACGGGTGGCCCACGGTCGAGGGCACGGGCACCAACCCGGCGTTCACCAACCCGCTGCTCACCTGGACCACGGCCGAGGCGTCGCCCAGCGGGCTGGCCGTCGCGGACGGCTCGCTGTGGGCGGCCGGGCTCCGGGGGCGCCGGCTGTGGCAGGTTCCGCTGACGGCCACCGGCGGGGTCGGCACGCCCGTCGCCCATCTCACCAACCAGTTCGGCCGGCTGCGCACCGCGGTGACGGCGCCGGACGGCAGCCTGTGGGTCACGACCAGCAACCGCGACGGCCGGGGGACCCCGACCGCGGACGACGACCGCATCCTGGCCCTCACGCCGGGCGGGACCGATCCCGAGCCCGGCGCGTGCTTCACCGCCACGAACTCCGCCCACATCAGCGCCGGCCGGGCGCGGGCGGTCTTCTTCTTCTGGGCCAGCGCGGTCGGCAGCGGCGACTTCCTCGGCGCCCGGTCGGCCACCACCTCACTGCGGGAGACCAGCCCCGGGTTCTGGGACCGCGTCACGAGCTGCTGACGGTCGGGACCGGGCGTGGGGACCCGCCGGGTGCGGGGGCCCACGCCCGGGACAGCGCCAACCCGAGCCCGAACGCCGTCAGGACGTGCCACGCGGCATGGCCCTGCAGGAGGCTGTCGGGCCGGCACAGCGGGGCCCCCGTACGGGTCGCCAGGTTGACGGCCACCCCCGCCGCCAGCGCGGCCAGAGCGAGGGCCGGGGGCCGGGGCCACGAGCGGCGCCGCCAGGCGACGAGGCAGGTGGCGGCCACGAACGCCACGATCGAGCCGTCGTGGGCCAGCTCCGCGCCAGCGGTCATCGGCCCGTGATAGAGCAGGCTGCCGGCCCCCACCGCCGCCAGCGCCACGGCCGGCGCCACCGGTCCCCCGCGCCGCAGCACCCAGGCGCCCGCCGCCACGTAGGCGAGGCTCGACAGGCTGTTCACCGGCTGGGCCAGCACCGCGTCGCGCACGGCCTCGCAGTCGGAGCCGCCGAGCGCGAAGGGACCCATCCCGGCCAGCGTGCCACCCCCCACCCGGCGCGCGCCACGGCCGGGCGGCCACGATGGGCCGGTGGACCGCCACCTGCGCTCCGGCCGATCCGGCACCCGCGCCCTCCGGGCGGCTGCCGGCCTCGCCGGCGTGGCCTACGCCTGGTGGGCCGTCGGCCTCGCCCCCTTCTCCGCGGCGGCCACGCTCGCCGTCGTCGGGGCCGGTGCGGTGGCCGCCGTGGCAGGGAGCCGGGCCCGGCGCCCTGCCGGGCGGGCGGTGGCGGTGCGGCAGGCGGCGCCGTGGATCGCCCTGGCCGTGGCCGCGACCACCCTGCAACTGGCGTCGTACCTGCAGCAGCCCCGCCGGGACCACCCGACCCTCAGTTCGCTCACCAACGCGCTCCTCGACTCGCACCCGGCCCGGGCCGCCGCCTTCGCCTGCTGGCTGGCCGTCGCCGCGGTGCTGGCCCGGCGATGACGGCGCCGCTCACCGCGCTGGGCTACGCCCTGCTGGTCCTGGCGGCCGCCGGCCTGGAGCTGGCTGCCCGCCGGCGGGGTGCCGGCCGCCTCGCCGACGTACTCTCCGCGGCCCTGCGCCACCCGCCGGTGCGGTTCCTGGTGCTGGCCGGGTGGCTGTGGCTGGGCTGGCACGTCTTCGTGCGGGTCGACTGGCGCTGAGACGAGGAGGCTGACGATGACCGATCCGGCGGTCCACGGGGTCCACGACTACGAGGACGACCCCCGCAACGACACGGTCCTGGTCATGGTGAACGGGGCGCTCACCCCCCGGGCCGAGGCCGTGGTGTCGGTGTTCGACGCCGGGTTCGTGCTCGGCGACGGGGTGTGGGAGGGGCTCAGGGTGCACGGCGGCCACCCCGTGTTCCTGGAGCGCCACCTCGACCGGCTCTTCGAGGGGGCCAAGGCGCTGGCGCTCGACATCGGTCTGAGCCGGGACGACCTGCGGCGCGCCCTCTACGACACGCTGCGGGCCAACGGGATGACCGACGGCGTCCACGTGCGCCTCATGGTTACCCGGGGCGTGAAGCGGACGCCGTACCAGGATCCCCGGATGACCGTGGGGCCGGCGACGATCGTGATCGTGCCGGAGTACAAGCAGCCGGCGGCGGCCGTGGCGGCGAGCGGGATACGGCTGTTCACCGTGCACGTGCGCCGGCCGTACCCCGACGTCGTGGACCCCAAGCTGAACACCCACAGCAAGCTCAACGACATCACCGCCTGCATCCAGGCCTACACCGCGGGCGCCGACGAGGCCCTCATGCTCGACCCCCACGGTTTCGTGGCCACCTGCAACTCGACGCACTTCTTCATCGTGCGCCGGGGCGAGGTGTGGACCTCGTCCGGGGCGTTCTGCCTGGGCGGGATCACCCGGGGCACGGTGCTGGCGGTGGCGCGGGCCGCCGGCATCCCGGCGCACGAGCGCAGCTTCAGCCTGACCGACGTGTACGGCGCCGACGAGGCCTTCGTCACCGGGACCTTTGCCGGCGTGGTGCCCGTCCGGGAGGTCGACGGGCGCACGATCGGCGACGGTGGCGGCCGCCCGGTCATCGACCGCCTGCGGGCGCTCTACCGGGAGGCCGTCGAGGCCGACGTCGCCGCAGCGGCGGCCCGGGGCTGAACGGTGGGGCCGCCGGGGCCGGTGCGCCTGGCCGTGTGGTCGGGCCCCCGCAACATCTCGACCGCGCTCATGCGATCGTGGGAGAACCGCCCGGACACGCTGGTGGTCGACGAGCCGCTCTACGCCCGCTACCTGTACGCCACCGGGGTGGACCACCCGGGCCGCGACGAGGTGATCGCCGCCGGCGACACCGACTGGCGGTCGGTCGTCGCCGCGCTGCTCGGCCCGGTCGAGCCCGGCACGCGGGTCTTCTACCAGAAGCACATGGCCCACCATCTGCTGCCCGACATGGACCGGGGCTGGCTGGCCGGTCTCCGCAACGTGCTGCTGATCCGCGACCCCCGCGAGGTGGTGGCGTCCTACGCCCGCACCCGCGGGGACCCCGCGGTCGCGGACCTCGGCCTGCCCCAGCAGGTGGCCCTGTACGACGAGCTGGCGGCGGCGGGCCAACCCCCGCCGGTGCTCGACGCCGCCGACGTCCTCCGCCGCCCGGAGCCCTACCTGCGCGCCCTGTGCAACCACGCGGGCGTCGACTTCACCGATCGGATGCTGGCCTGGCCGCCGGGGCCCCGGGCGTCCGACGGCGTGTGGGGCCGCCACTGGTACGCCTCGGTGTGGGCGTCGACCGGCTTCGCGGCGTACCGCCCGCGCCGGCCGCGCCTCGACGGTCGCGCCGCCGCCGTAGCCGAGGCGTGCCGGCCGCACTACCAGCGCCTCCACCGGGAGCGGTGGGTGCTGTGAGCGGCGCTCAGGACACGGAGCGCGCCTTCTCGTCGGCCAACGCCCGCAGCCGGCTGTCCGCCTCGGTGGCCGCCAGCGCGCCCACCTTGGCGCGCACGGCCTCGCTGTTGCGCTCGGACACTGCGCCGATGGCGAACTTGCGGACGGCGGCGTGCTCGTCGTCGAGCAGGTCGGCCAGCAGGTCGTCGGACTCCTCGGGCGGCATCTCGGGGGCCGAGGCGGCCACCGCCACCCGCACCTCCATCCGGGGCTTGTGGGCGGCCTCGGCCAGTGCAGCCCGCGCCGCGTCGTCGTCGACGCGGCTGAGGGCGTGCACCGCCCGCGCCGCCATCCACGCCTCCTCGTCGTCGAGCAGCTCGCGCAGCATGTCGACCTCGGACGGGCCGATGCCAGCGTAGGTGCTCTCGTCCGGCTCGATGCTGCTGAGCTGGGACCGGAGCTCGCTCATGGTCATGGTCATCGTGACTCCTTCACACCGCGTGACCGTCAGACGGGCACGGTGAGGACGCTGCCCACCATGGTCGCGGCCTCGCTGTCGGACAGGTCGGGGGGCAGGTTGGTCCAGCCCACGTTCGGGAACATCAGGTTGTCGCTGGACGTCGCCACGTGGAACAGGCCCAGGACGTGGCCGACCTCGTGGGCCACGAGCCACAGAGCGTTCGACTGCACGATGGCGGCGCCGGGCTGCCCGGCCGGATGGGTGGCGCAGCCGAGCAGGTTGCCCGACCCGCCCTCCAGCGTCTGCACGACGTAGACGACGAGCTCGTCGGCGCCGACGCCGTCGCGGTGGGCGAACAGCAGGTTGTGCTCGGCCGTGGGGGCGCCGAGGTTGCAGGGCCCGACGTCGAGCGCCAGCAGTGGCGCCAGGGTGGCGTCGCCGCTCAGGTCCTGGGTCGAGCCGAACCGCACGTCGAGCCCCGACTTGACGAACAGCCGGCGGATCTCGGTGTACTGCCGCTGGATGAACCGCTCCATCGCGGTGTCCACCGCCAGCAGGGACTTGAACGACGTGCCGACGCGCTCGCCCCGGGCGAAGCCGCCCGGCCAGCCCCAGTTGGCGATGTCGGCCGGGTAGCCGGCGTCGACCGTCCCCGGCCCGGTGTCGCCCCGGGTCACCCGGATGTACTGGTTGCCGTCGAAGAAGTAGCACTTGGACCCGGAGTACAGGGCCGCGTCGATGCCGAAGCGCCCGAACCTCCCGGGCCAGCCCCACTGGGTGATCGGCTTGGGGTACCCGGCGTCGACGGTGCCCGGCCCGGTGTCCCCCCGGCTCACCCGGATGTACCGGTCGCCGTCGAAGAAGTACGTCTTCGACCCGGAGTACAGGGCCGCGTCGATGCCGGACTCGCCGAACCCGGCCGGCCACCCCCAGTTGGCGATGCTCGCCGGGTAGCCGGCGTCGACGGTGCCGGGGCCGGTGTCGCCCCGGGTCACCCGGATGTAGCGGTCGCCCTCGAAGAAGTAGGTCTTCGAGCCCGAGTACAGGGCCGCGTCGATGCCGAGCTGACCGAAGCCGGCCGGCCACCCCCAGTTGGCGATGCCGGCCGGGTAGCCGGCGTCGACCGTGCCGGGGCCGGTGTCACCGCGCGTCACCCGGATGTACCGCTTGCCGTCGAAGAAGTAGCACTTCGACCCTGAGAACAAGGCTGCGCCTACGCCCATCATGCCTCCTTGGCCACGTTTGCGGGCGGGCACGATCCGCGCGGCCCGCCTCCCTAAGAGAGGCGTCGAGACGCGGCCTGATACCGCGATCGGCGTTCGTTCGTGTCGGAGATCGACACGGACGAGCGCCAGAGCGGGGCCGACCACCCCGCGGGGGTGACGCACGGTCCGGGGGGCCCGGTGGACAGTGCGGCAGGAGGGAGCCGCATGATCCGCCTGTTGATCTCCGCCGTCCTTTACCTCGTCGCCAACGCCATCGGGCTGCTCGTGGCCGACGCACTGCTCGACGACATGTCGGTCGACGCCGGGGCCTTCGTCGTCGCCGTCGTGATCTTCACCGTGGTCGAGGTCGTGATCCAGCCGCTCGTCACCCAGATCGGCGTGCGGCACAGCCGGGGGTTGCTCGGCAGCTCGGCGCTGATCGCCACGTTGATCGGGCTGGTGATCACCGTCGCGGTGTCGGACGGCCTGTCCATCAGCGGCGTGCTCACCTGGGTGCTCGCCACCGTGATCGTGTGGGCGGCGGCGCTGGTGGCGGGCCTGGTCCTCCCGGCGATCTTCGTCAAGAAGGCCGTGACCAACACCCGGTGAGCGGCGGGCCGATACCGCGACCGGGGTTCGTCCGTGTCGGAGATCGACACGAACGAACGCCAGCGTGATCGCGCCTCAGGCGGTGGCAGGCACCAGGCGGAAGGTCTTCTCGTCCTCGACGTAGCCCGAGCCGGCCCGCAGGTACACGAACCAGGTGGTGAGGGCGAACACGACGTAGCACACGGTGAACACCTGGAGGGCCGGGACCGACCAGTCCGAGTGGGCGGCGGCCACCGCCACCTTGTCCGCGGGCGTCTCCGCCGCCTTGACCAGGGCGGAGACGCCCAGGCTCGCCTGGCGGAGCACCACCTGGATGAGCACGCCGCCGAAGGCGCCCAGGGCCCCGGCGATGCCGATGACGGCGGCGGCCCGCCGCTTGAACTCGACCGCGGTCTCCTTGCGGTCGTCGCCGGTCGTCGCCGCGTGCTTGGAGCCGAGCACCGCGAAGATCGAGGGGATCATCTTGTAGGTCGACCCGTTGCACACGCCGGTCAGCAGGAAGATGACCATGTAGGAGGCGAAGAACGTCGCGAAGCTCCGCTCCTGGACCCCGACCATGGCGACCACGGTGAACACCGCCATGCCGACGAAGGCCACGAGGGTGACCCTGGCCCCGCCCACCTTGTCCGACAGCCAGCCGCCCACCGGGCGGGCGACCGAGCCGATGAGTGCGCCCATGAAGCTGAGCCCGGCCAGGTAGGTGGCGATGAAGGGGTGGCCGGCCAGGAACTCGGGGAACGTGTTCTTGATGACCAGGGGCAGCGCGAACGAGAAGCCGATGAACGACCCGAAGGTCCCGATGTAGAGGAACGACATGATCCAGGTCTGGGTGCTGCGCAGCGCCACGACGTACGAGCGGGCGTCGGCCCTGGCCTGGGTGAGGCTGTTCATGAACAGCAGGGCGCCGATGGTGGCGGCCAGGATGAGGGGCACCCACATCAGGCCCGCGTAGCCCAGGTGCACCTCGTGGACCGGCAGCTTCACCGCCTGCGACGACACGCCGACGATGATCGCCAGCGGCACGAACAGCTGGGCCACGGCCACGCCGATGTTGCCGCCGGCGGCGTTCAGGCCGAGGGCCCAGCCCTTCTTCCGCTCCGGGTAGAAGAACGAGATGTTGAACATCGACGACGAGAAGTTGCCGCCGCCCAGCCCGGCCGTGGCGGCGCAGGCCAGGAGCACCCCCAGCTGGGCGTCGTGGCCCAGGCCCGCCAGCCAGCCGCTCGGCACCACGATCCCCAGCAGCAGCGTGGGGATGAGCAGCAGCGCGGCGCTGATGGCCGTCCACGCCCGCCCGCCGAAGCGCGGCACCGCGAAGGTGTAGGGGATCCGCAGGATCGAGCCCACCAGGTTGGGCACGAGGGTCAGCAGGAACTGCTCGGACACCGACATGGTGATGCCGGCGTTGGCCAGGTTGATGACGACGATGGTCCAGATCACCCAGACGCTGAAGCCGAGGTGCTCGGCGAACATCGACCAGATGAGGTTCCGCCGGGCGATGCTGTGCCCGGTCTGCTCCCAGAACGCCTCGTCGTCCGGTTCCCAGTGGTCGATCCAGTGGCTACCCCGGACGGGAGCGCCGGTCGCGGGATCGGCCACCGGCTCGACGGCCGGCGGCTGATCGATGGTCGTTTCGATGGACGTGGTCACGCCATCCCCCTTGTTGTCGTGGTGTGGTCATGGAGGTCGCTCGACCCGCAACGCGAGTCGAGGGCTGGTTGCGGGCGTCGACCGGCGGGCGCGGGCGGCGCCACCGAGCGCACCTGAACGGGTGTGACCTTGAAGTTGGGGATGCGGCTGACCGGGTCGAGCTGGTCAGCTGCGGTGAGCCGGTTGGCGACCGGCCAGTGGTACGGGAGGAACACGGTGTCCTCCCGCAACCTCTCGTTCGCCGCCCAGGCGACGACGACGTGCCCGCGGCCGCTCGTGACCTGGGCGAGCTGGCCTTCGGCCAGCCCGCAGGCGGCGGCGGTGGCGGGATGGACCTCGATGACCGGCTCGGGGCTGAGCGCCACCTGCGCCGGGATGCGGCGCGTCTGGGCGCCCGACAGGTAGTGGGCCAGGACCCGGCCGGTGGTGAGGACGAGCGGCCGGTCCGCGCTGGTGGCCTCGGGCGGCGGGCTCGGGTCGACGCGGGCGAACCGGGCCCGGCCGTCGGGATGGCCGAACCGGGCCGTGTGCAGCATCGGGGTGCCGGGATGGTCCTCGGTCGGGCACGGCCAGAACACCCCGTCGCCGTCGCGCAGCCGTTCCCACGTGATGCCTGCGTAGTCGACCGGGCCGCCGGCGGAGACCCGTCGCAGCTCGTCGAACACGTCGCGGCCCCGCGTGAAGCGGGCGTGGTGCCCGGCGCCCAGCCGGTTGGCCAGGTTGCGCAGGACGTCGATCTCGCTGCGCCCCGCAGCGGGCGGCACCGCCTGGTCGCAGCGCAGCACCCGGCCCTCCAGGGAGGTGATGGTCCCCTCGATCTCGCCGAAGGTGGTGCCGGGCAGCACGACATGGGCGCGGGCGGCGGTCTCGGACAGGAACGGGTCGATGACGACAAGGTGGTCGAGAGCGTCGAGCGCGGCCGCGGTGTGGTCGAGGTCCGGGGCGGAGACCATCGGGTTGGTGGACAGCAGGAGCATTCCCGCCACCGTCCCGGCCCGCGCCTCGGCCAGCAGCTCGACGTAGGTGCGGCCCTTGCCCGGCAGGTCCGCCTCGTCGACGCCCCACCGCTCGGCGACCACGCGCCGGTGGTCGGGGTTCTCGATCGACCGCCCCGACGGGAGCTGGTCGCAGCGCTGCCCGTGCTCGCGGCCGCCCTGCCCGTTGCGCTGGCCGGTGAGCATGTCGATGCCGCAACCGGGCCGGCCGACATGGCCGCGGGCGAGCGCCACGTTGAGCCAGGCCCGGACGTTGCGGACCCCGGTGACCTGCTGCTCGGCGCCCCGGGCGTGGAGGTACATCACCCGGTCGGCACCGGCCAGTACCGCCGCGGCCTCGCGCAGCCGGGCGGCGGGCACGCCGGCGGTGGCCTCCACCGCCTCCGGGGTCCAGGGCTCGGCGCCGGCCAGGGCCTCGCCGAGGCCGGTGGTGCGGCCCGCGCAGAACGCCTCGTCGATGGCGTCGAGCCGGGCGATCTCCCGCAGCAGCCCGTTGGCCACCGCGGCGTCGGTGCCCGGGCGCAGGGCCAGCCAGCAGTCGCCGCCGGCGACGAACCGCCCGGCGCGCGGGTCGACGACGATGACCCTGCCGCCCCGGCGGCGCAGCTTGGCGAGCAGCGACGGGATGACGACCGGAAAGGTGGAGGACAGGTTGGCGCCGATCACGACGGCCGCGTCGGCCCGGTCAAGCTCGGCCAGCGGGGCCGGCGCCCGGTCGACGCCGAAGGTCTGGGTGTAGGCGGCGCCTGCCGAAGTCATGCACATCCGGCCGTTGAGGTCCACGTGCGGGGTGCGCAGCGCCAGCCGGGCGAACTTGCCGACCAGGTAGGCCACCTCGTTGGTGAGCGACCCGCCGCTCAGCACCGCGTTGGCGAGTTGGCCCCGCCGGGCGGCGATGCGGGCGAAGCCGGCGGCGGCCCGGTCGAGCGCGTCCTCCCAGGTCGTCTCGACGAGCCGGCCGCCCCGGCGGACGAGCGGGGCCCTGAGGCGCTCGGGGTGCGGCATCTGCTCCCACGCCGTGACGCCCTTGGAGCACAGGGCGCCCCGCGTGAGGGGCGACCGCTTCCAGCGCTCGAACCCGACGACGGTGCCGTCCTGCTCGCGCAGGGCCAGGCCGCAGTTGAGGGCGCAATAGGGGCAGTGGGTCAGGGCCGCCATGGGCCGCATGATCAGCGCCGCCCGTGTCCGCGATGCGGCCGGCTCGTTAACCGACGGGCGCGGTTCGCTGGCAGGACGGACGGCCCCGCCGCGAGCACGAGGTAACGCCCAGGAAACAGCGGCCGCCGCGTTACGGGGCGATGCCCGTTCGGTTGCCGGTTTCTGTGCCCGATCTCACAGCCCCGGCGCGCGGGGTGCGGGACCACGTAACGACCGCGAAACGTCCGGGGAACGGGGACGAAACCCCGCCGTGCGACGTTGGGTCGATGGGCCCCGGCGCGCCGACATGCGGGAGCATCCCACCGCTGGCCGGCTGGCGCGTGGGAGTGACCGCCCACCGGCGAGCCGACGAGCAGGCGGAGCTGCTCCGCCGCCGGGGCGCGGCGGTGGTGCTCGGCCCGGTCGTGCGCACCCTGCCCTTCGGTGACGACCGCCCGCTGCGGGAGGCCACGGAGGCGCTGCTGGCCCACCCGCCGCAGCTCGTGATCGCCACGACCGGGATCGGCATCCGGAGCTGGTTCGGCGCGGCCGAGAGCTGGGGCATCGACGGCGAGCTCACCCGGGCGCTCGACCCGGCGCGGCGGGTGGCCCGCGGGCCCAAGGCCCGGGCCGCGCTGGCCGCCGTCGGGCTGCCGAGCCACGCGGACGAGCCGAGCGAGCGGCTCGACCACCTGGTGGGCGGGCTGCTGGCCGGTGGCGTCGGGGGGACCAGGATCGCGCTGCAGCTCTACGGCGAGGCGCTACCCGGCGTGATCGAGCGCCTCCGGGCCGCCGGGGCCGACGTCGTCGCCGTGCCCATCTACAGCTGGACCGCGGCCGAGGACCTGCGCCCGGCCCGCCGGCTCGTGGAGGACGTGGTGGGCGGCCGGGTCGATGCCGTCACGTTCACCAGCTCGGCGGCGGTGCGCAGCTTCGCGGCCCTGGCCGACGAGCTCGGGGTGGGCGCCGACCTGCGGGACATCCTCTCGTCGAGGGTGCTGGCGGCCTGCGTCGGGCCGATCACGGGCGAGATGGCCGAGACGGTCGGCTTCGTGCACCGCTGCGTGCCCGACCGCGGCCGGCTGGGCCTGCTGGTGCGTGAGCTGTCCACCGAGCTCCACGGCCGCCACCGCCACCTGCACGCCGCCGACCGCGAGGTGGTCGTGCACGGTGCCTCGGTGTGGTCGGAGGGCGAGCACGTCCTGCTCACCGACCTCGACCGGCTCCTGTTCGCCGTGTTCGCCGCCGACCGGCCGGGCGTCGTCGTGTCGCGCCGTGCGCTCCGCCAGCGGATCTGGGGCCAGCAGTGCGGTGAGTCGGCCATCGACTCGGCGGTGTCGCGCCTGCGGCGCGTGCTGCAGCCGGTGGGGCTGACCATCGACACCGTGCACCGGAGGGGCTGGGCCCTGGGTGCCACGGCGGCTCCCTGCCCGGCCCTGGCCGATCCGCTCGACGCGCTGGTCGGCTGACCCGGCGTGCTCAGGCCACGGCCGGCGAGCGCTCCGGGGCGGGCAGGGGCGGCGCCACCGGTGCGGGGCCCGCCTCGAAGCCGGCGGCGATGGTGGCGACGTGGCTGCCGAACACGGCAGCGCCCACCCGGTCGATGGTCTCGACCAGCCGCTCGCCGGGGTGGCGGACGGCCTCCCAGGCGCCGATGACGCCCGTCACGGCCGGCTCGACGTCCTCCTCGGCCACGCGCCCGATGGGCTCGGCGAGGCGGCCGGCGGCCAGGTCGGCACCCACCAGCAGCGTGTAGCCGACGCGGGTCACGCCGTTGATGCGCACCTTGCCGCCGGACAGGCCGATGTCGGCGGCCTGGTGCTGGGCGCAGCTGTTGGGGCACCCGCTGACGTGCACGCGCAGGCCGCCGCTGCGGGCCAGGGCGGGGCTGGCGGCGATGCGGACGCCGGCGACCGGGGCGGCGCTGATGGCGAGCGCGCAGACCGCCGAGCCCGTGCAGGCCCGCACGTCGAGAGACGTGTCGGCCGCCTCCAGGCTCAGCCCGACGGAGGCGAGGCCCGCGGTCAGCTCGGCGACCCGCGCCACTGGCACGTCCCGGAGCTGCACGTTCTGGTTGCGGGTGGTGTAGAGATGGCCGTCGCCGAAGGGCGCCAGGTCGGCCAGCACGCGCAGCTCGTCGCCGGTGAGGTCGCCGAGCGGCACGTTCACCGTCACGAGGGCGAGGCCCGGCGTGAGCTGCGGCCGCACGCCGTGGCCCCAGCCGCCGTCCGGCCGGTGCGCCAGGATCTCGGCGAGGCGCGCCCCGTCCGGGACCCCGACCGGCTCGGGCACGAAGGCCGGCGCCGCGGCCAGCCGGGCGAACCGCTCGCGCCACGCGGCGCGGAACGCATCGGCGCCGTGCGCCTCGATGACGAACTTCATGCGGCCCTTCTTGGGGTTGTCCAGGTCGCCCAGGTCGACGAAGGCCTCGGTGAGCGCCAGGGTGGCCGCCAGGACGTGGCGCCGGGGGACGAAGTCGGCCAGCGGCACGCCGACGAACGGCGCCGTCCCCAGGCTGCCGCCCGCCCACAGCCGGTAGCCCGCCTGGCCGTCCACGACGACCGACTGGAACCCGCCGTCGTTGAGCCGGGCGTGGTCGGCGCAGGCGGGACAGCCGCCGAAGGCCAGGTTGACGCGGCTGGGCAGGACGACGTTCAGCTCGGCGGCGCGGGCCACGACGGCCGCGGCCACGGCGCGGGCGTCGGGCCCGCAGTCGAAGGGCTCGTCGAGCCCGACGCCGGCGTCGGGGCAGGACATCACGTTGCGGTGGGTGTGCCCGCACGCCGACCGGTTGGTGAGGCCGAGGGCGTCGCAGGCGGCGAGCACGGAGGGCACGGACCGGGCCGCCACGTGGTGCAGCTCGAGGCTCTGGCGGGTGGTGACGTGGACCCAGCTCTCGCCGTGGGCGTCGGCGAGCGCAGCCACCGCCCGGGCCTGCGCCGGGGTGACCCGCCCGCCGGGCACGCGGATGCGGACCATGAAGACGCCGGGCTGCGCCTGGGCGCAGACCCCGTGGGTCTTGAGGGCGTAGCGGTCCTCCGGGGTCAGCCACCCGTCCCCCTCGGCGGCGAGGCGCGCCAGGTCGGCGGGGAGACCGGCTCGTTTGACGGCGGGGATGTCGGGGGCGGCGGCCATGCCGCCATCCCAGCAACCGGGCTTTTCCCCCGGGTGTCGCCCCCGCGACGCGCGTGCGACGCGCTCCTGACACCCGGGGCCACCGCGGCGCCAGGGGGCGTTCACGCGCCCGACACAGTCAGGCGACGAGCGCGACCACGACGAAGACGGGGTACAGGCCGAGCAGCACCCACCCGTCGCTCCGGCCGAGCCGGCGGCGCCGCCGGGCCAGCAGCAGCACGGCGGCGAGCGCGGCCAGCATGGCGATCATCGCCGGGTGCAGCAGCGCCGCGTCGGTGACGCGCAGGGGACGGACCACGGCGGCGGCGCCGAGGGTCATCGTCACGTTGTACGCGTAGCTGCCGACGACACCGGCGACGACCGCCTCGCTGATGCCGCGCCGGGCGGACGACCACGCCAGCACCACGAGCTCGAAACCGGTGGCGAACCCCACGACGGTGAGGGAGAAGCGCACCTGGTCGGCCTCGGTCTCGAACAGCTCGCGCACGCCGTCCACCAGCAGCGTGGCGCCGACGACCATGGCCGCGAGGCCGGCGAGGACCACACCGAGCTCGCGGCCCACCCGGCGGCGGGGGCGGCCCCCGAGCCCCTCCTCGGCGCCCTCCGCGGCGATGTCCCCGGCGGCCTCCTCGAGCTCGGCCGTCTCGCCGATCGAGGGGGGGCGGCGCTCGACCGTCCAGATGGCGGCCACGAAGGCGACGTAGCCGGCGACCAGCAGACCGCCCTCCGGGCGGCCGACGCGGCCGTCCCAGGAGAACACGACGGCCAGCACCCCGAGCGGCAGCCCCAGCAGGCCGTACCGGAGGACCCGCCGGCCGAACGGGAGCACCGCCACGACGGCGCCGACGCCGAGGGCCACGAGGCAGACGGTCACGTTGGCGCCGACGACGTCGCCGAGCGCGATGGCGGGCGCGTCCCGGACGGTGGCCGCCACCGCCGTGGCCAGCTCCTCGGGCTCGGCCCCCGCCAGCAGGAGCGCCAGCGCGAAGGTGCTCACCCCCAGTCGGGTGGCCGCGTGCGCCAGGTTCTCGGCGAAGGCCTCCGCGCCCCACACGATGGCCGCCACCCCCGCCAGCGCGAGGAGGACGGCGCCGGCGGTGTCGAGCATCCCCGCCATCCTGGCGCGGTGCTCGTGCCGTTCGAGGGAGGGTCCCGGCGCGCTCGCAAGCCCCGCGTTATCCTGCGGCGCAGACAGCATCAGAGGTGAGGCGACGCCCGTGACCCCTAAGGTCCGTGGGCCGTGCCTCCGTCGACGGGGAGGCAGACGTG
>DASSUD010000329.1:0-2309 GCA_035707385.1 Acidimicrobiales bacterium | reverse complement strand
GGCTCGACGTCGAAGCGGCGCAGGCGGAACGACTGGCGCCAGTCCCACGGGCTGCCCACCCGCATCCGGACCATCCGGGTGCCGTCCGAGCCCAGCACGAAGTAGGTCGCCGCCGCCACCCGCAGGAAGCGCCACAGCGTGGCCTCCTGCTCGCGCTCGCGCCGGCGCAGGCGGTCGCGCCAGCGCCGGGCCGACCCCGCCGCCACCGCAGCGGACAGCGTGGTGTAGGCCTCGGCCGCCGCCGGCGACGTCCACCGGCCGCGGCCCAGGGCCGCCGCCAGCTGCCGTCGCTGGGGCGGCGACAGGGCGCCGACCCGGTCGGGCAACGCCCCCATCAGCCCGGTCTCGAACCGCACGATGTCGTAGAGGGACTGGGTGGCCTCGGGAGCGACCTCGCCGAACCAGTCGCCGGTCTGCGCCTCGCCGGGCGGGGCGAAGATCGACCGGGGCGAGGCGTTGAGCTGGATCCTCGAGTTGTACTTGCAGCTCACCAGGTACACGTGGTCGATGCGCAGGTCGGCGGGCAGCGGCTCGACGCCGGGCGGGCGCTGGGGCCCCTTCCACTCCACCACCTCCGGCGTCCGGCCCCGCAGGCCGTCGCGGGCGTGGAGAAAGCACGCCCCGTTGGCCCAGGCGGCGGCGAACTCCGCCCGGTAGCGGCCCTGGGCCGCCAGGGAGCGGAGCCGGGACCAGCGGGCCTCGCCCACACCGCCGAACGCGGCGGGCGGGTCGGCCAGGGCCGTGCCCGCGTCGGGGGCGCCGAAGGTGGCGAGCCCGGTGAGGATCTCGGTGATCTCGGTGCGGTCGGCCGGCACCGCGGTCCGCTCAGCTGCCGGTCAGGAGGTCGCCGATGGGGTCGGTCGCGGCAGCCGCGGCGTAGGCCGCCAGCCGCGCGACCGCCACCGCCCCCGCCTCGATCGGCAGCACGTCCACGAACACCCGGCCCCGGGCCGACGCCAGGGCGGCGGCCCCGGCCGAGCGGCGCCCTGGCACGTCGGTGGCCAGCACCAGCAGCCGGTGAGCCCCGAAGGCCGACAGGCGGGCGGCCCGCCCCAGCGTGCGCTCCAGCACGTCGGTGCGGCGCAGGCCCGGGCGGGCCAAGGTGAACCCGCCTACGACGTCGACCAGCCACTCGCGCCCCGCCGGATCGGTGGCCACCAGGGCCACGTCCACGCCCCCCGACTTGCGCCGCGCCGGAGCCTCGACGGCGAAGCCGGCCTCCCGCAGCAGCTCCGCTGCCCGCTCGACGGCCTTGTCGGCCACGGCCATCGCCGCCGTTGCGCCGCCCTCGGTCGCCCGGCCGCGCTCGGTCGCCAGCCGGCGGCGGGCGGCCTCGACGTAGCCGGCGTCGGTGTCGTAGCCCAGGTAGTGGCGCCCGGCACGCAGGGCCGCCACCGCCGTCGTGCCCACGCCCATGAACGGGTCGAGCACCACGTCGCCCCGCCACGTGTACAGCTCGAGGAAGCGCCGGGGCAGCTCGACCGGGAACGGCGCCGGGTGGCCGACCCGCGTGGCGCTCTCGGGCGCCAGCTCCCACACGTCGAGCGTGGCCTCCATGAACTCGTCGGCCGTGGTGGTCGCCACGTGGGGCAGGCCCTGCGCCGCCCGCTCGGCCCGGTCGACCGCCCGGTCGAACCGGCCCTTGGACGCCACCACCCCCCGCTCGGTCAGGTCCCGCCGCACCGGGTGGGCCGGGCTGCGGAACGACCCCCACGCGCAGTTCCCCCCCGCGCCCCGGGCCTTGCGCCAGATCACCTCGCCCCGCAGCAGCAGGCCCAGCCGGTCCTGCAGGATGCCGATCACGTCGGCCGACAGCGACCGGTACGGCTTGCGCCCCAGGTTGGCGACGTTGACCGCGATGCGGCCTCCCGGCTCCAGCTTCGTGACGCACTCGGCGAACACGTCCTCCAGCAGCTGGAGGTACTCGGCGTAGGAGGACGGGATGCCGCCCTGGCCCAGCTCCTCCTCGTACTGCTTGCCCGCGAAGTAGGGCGGCGACGTCACCACCAGCGCCACCGAATCGGGGCGCACCCGGTCCATCGACCGGGCGTCGCCCAGGTAGATCTCGTCGACCACCCCGGGCGCCTGCACGGTGGCGTCGGCCGACAGCACCGGGGGGGCGAACCGGCGGTAGAACCCCGCCGAGTCGTGGTTCTCGCGGCGCGACACGCCGAAGGCGGACGTCGCCGTCGCCCGCCTGCGCCCGTTGCCTGAGGCCACTCGCAACCCTCTCGCTGCTGCCATGCCGGCGACTCTACGGACGGGGTGTGACACCCGGGCCGGCGCCGACCGAGCGTAGCCAGGGCCCG
>DASSUD010000328.1:0-8416 GCA_035707385.1 Acidimicrobiales bacterium | reverse complement strand
GGGGTCGAAGCGGTCGACCGCCTTGAGCACGCCGACCATCGCCACCTGTACGAGGTCCTCCAGGGGCTCGCCCTTGCGGGCGAACTGCCGGGCGCAGTGCAGCGCCAGCCACCGGTGGTCCTCGACCAGCTCGTTGCGGATACTGCGATCGCGCGTGGCCCGGTACTCCGCGAAGCGGGGGTCGACGGTGTCGCCGCCCCGCTCGCCGGCGACGGGACTGGCGGCCTGGCCTCGGGCGGTCCGGCGGCGCCGGCGTTCGCGGTGGTCGGGCATGGTCGGCGGGGCCTCCTGGGGACCGATCGGGTAGGTCCGCCAGCTTCCCCGTCGGAGGCGCCTAAACCCGGTTCCGTGGTCGTCTCACCACGCCCTGACCAGGGCGGTGGTGGCCACCGCCCCGGCCACCACCACCACGAACGGGGCCTGGCGCCAGGTGGCCAGGATCGCCACGACCAGGCCGGCGGCCCGCGCGTCGACCACCAGCCGGCGGTCGCCGGCGAAGGTGTTGACCGCCACCAGGGCCGGCAGGAGGGCGGCGGGCAGCAGCCCGGCCAGCCGCAGGAACCGCCCCTCCGCCGCCCGGGGCCCGAGCACGACCAGGCCCAGGGCCTTGAGCCCGTAGGCGGCCAGCCCGAGCGCCACTACCGCCCACCAGCTCAACCGTCCGCCGTCCTGCGGCCTGCCGTCCGGGGCGGTCGGGACCCGAACAGGACCGCCGGCACGACTCCCAGCGCCGCCGCCACGATCGGCACACCGGCCGGGGCGAGAGGGACGAGGGCCAGGGAGATGGTCACACCGGCCGCCGCCGCGATCCGACCCCGGCGGGTGCGGAGGTGCGGCACGGCCAGGGCGACGTAGCCGGCGGGGAACGCGGCGTCGAGGCCCCACGCCTCGGGATCGCCGATGGCGTCGCCGGCCACGGCGCCCACCAGCGTCCCGACGTTCCAGCACACGAACACGGCGATCCCGGTCAGCCAGAACGCCTCGATCCGGGCCCGCCGCCCCCGCTGGGCGGTGGCCATGGCTGTCGTCTCGTCGATCACGAGCTGGGCGGTCAGCAGCTTGCGGGCCAGGGACCGGTCGGCGAAGGTCGGCGCCAGCGCCACCCCGTAGGCGGCGTTGCGGGCCGCCAGCAGGAGGGCCGAGCCGAAGGCCGAGGCCAGGGACCCCCCGGTGGCCAGGACCCCCACCGCCGCGAACTGGCTGGCGCCCGTGAACACCAGCACCGAGATGGCGGCGGCCTGGGCCACGGTCAGGCCGGCGGTGGTGGCGAGCACCCCGAAGGACACGCCGAACACCCCGACGGCCGCACCGAGCACCAGCGCGTTGCGCCGCAGGTCGGGCGCGAGCGGGGCGTCGTCATGCATGGACCGACGAGCCTGCCCCACGGGCCGGGAGACGGCGAAACGAGTTGGCCCGGCGGCGTGGCACGATGCCGGGCCGTGACACGGCTTCGCCACCAGGTGTCGGCCACCGCCCCACCGCGGCCGTGGGCGGACGCGGTCCTGGGCGAGGTGGCGGCGGCGGTCGCCCGATCCCGGTTCGCCGCCGGCGTGCTCGTCGACCCCGCCCTGGCGGGCGTGGAGGTCCGGCTGGAGGCCGGCGACCACCTCGCCCCCGGAGCCCGCTACCGCGTGGTGGGGAAGGCCGGTGCGGCAGCCGGTGCGGCAGCCGAGGCGACCGCCGAGGTGGTCGTGGACGCCTGGGACCCGGGGGGCCGCACCGAGGTGACCGTGAGCCAGGGCCCGGCGGTCGCGGAGGTCCGCCTCGACGGTCTGCGGGTGGCGACGGTGGTGGGCGGGTTCCAGGGGCCGGGCCCGTTCCCCCGCCTGCGGCGGGCCGGGTGGCACGCCCGGATCGACCTCGACCGCTGGTGGGCGGGCCTGCCGGCCGCCGAGGTGACCGCCGAGCACGCCTGGGCCACGGCCACCCTGCAGCTGACGGCCTTCGCCGCCGGGGACGGCGGACGGTGGCTGGTGCGGGGCCAGGCCCGGGCCCGGGGCCGGTCCTGGGGGCGGCTGGTGGTGGCGGTGGCGCTCCTGGTGGGCCGGCGGGCGCTGGCCGAGGCGTTCGGCCGGGCGATGGACGACGCCGCCCGCGGGTGCGACGAGGCGCTCGAACGGTGGGCGGGCGCCGACCCGGGCGAGGTGGCCCGGGCGCTGCTGGCGGCGGCGGGCGGCGGGATCCGGCACGGCGACCGCCCGGACGGGGCTCAGTAGCTGCGGGGCAGTCCCAGCACCTGCTGTGCGACGTAGTTGAGGGTCATCTCCTGGCTGACGGGGGCGATGCGCTGGAGCCGCGCCTCCCGGAACCAGCGCTCGACGTGGTACTCGGTGGCGTAGCCCATGCCACCGAGCGTCTGCACGGCCCGGTCGGCGGCGAAGAACCCGGCCTCGGCCGCCAGGTACTTGGCGCTCTGGGCCGCCTCGCCGCAGTCGAGGCCCCGGTCGTAGCGCCAGGCGGCGTGCTGGGCCACCTGCCAGGCCGCCGCCAGCTGGACGTGGGCCTGGGCCAGCGGGTGGGCGATGGCCTGGTTGGCGCCGATGGGCCGGCCGAACACCTCCCGGTCCTTGGCGTAGGCCACCGCCCGGGCGAGGGCCACCTCGCCGATGCCGATCGCCTCCGAGGCCAGCAGGATGCGCTCGGGGTTGAGGCCGTGCAGCAGGTGCCGCCAGCCCTGCCCCTCGTCCCCCACCAGCCGCCAGCCCGGCACCGGCAGGCCGTCGTAGGCCACCTCGCACGAGGCCACGGCATTGCGCCCCATCTTGGGGATGGGCCGGATGTCGACGTGATCGGGGTCCAGGTCGGCGAGGAGGAGCGACAGGCCGCCCAGGCCCTCGCCCCCGGTCCGCACCAGCAGCAGCACGACCTCGCTCTCCAGCGCCTTGGTCGTCCAGATCTTGCGGCCGCGCACCACCCAGCCGCCCTTCCCGTCGGGCTCGGCCCGGGTGGTGATGCGGGAGGTGTCGGTACCGGCGTCGGGCTCGGTGACGCCGAAGGCAACGTGCAGGTCGCCGGCCGCCGCCCGGGGCAGGAACGCCTCCTTCAGCCGCTGGCTGCCGAACCGGACCACCGGGTTGAGCCCGAAGATGGTGAGGTGCAGCGCCGAGCAGCCGTTCATGGCCGCGCCGCTGCGGGCCACCTCCCGCAGGACGATGGCCGCCTCGGTGATGCCCCGCCCGCCGCCGCCGTAGGCCTCGGGGATGGCGATGCCGACCCAGCCGCCCTCGGCCATGCGCCCGTAGAAGTCCCAGGGGAACGCGTGGTCGGCCTCGCAGCGGGCCCAGTAGTCGTCGTCGAAGCCGGCACAGACCCGGCGGACGGCCTCGGCGATGGCCTCGTGGTCCTCGTCGGGGGCGAAGTCCATGGCGCCCTCAGCCGCCGTCGGCGGCGCCGGCCCGCTCCTCGGCGTGGCTCTGGATGGCCGACATCACGGCCTGGCCCGCGGCCCCGATGAACGTGGGCCGGTTGTCCGCGGCCCAGTCCCGGCTGGCCGTGAGCGTGGCGGCGGTCCCGGTCACTTCGGGCATCACGTAGCGGGAGAACAGCTCGTAGGACCGCAGCGTCTGGGGGCGGTCGGCCCACTCGTGGGCCATGAGCAGGTAGGTGCCGAAGCCACCGGACTGGGCGGCGAGCCGCCGGATCTGGGCCACGGCGTCGTCGGGCGTGCCGATGACCGCGAAGCCCGACGCGTTCAGGGCATCGACGAGGTCGTCGTGGGCCTCGGTGTCGGGCGCCAGCGGCAGCGCGGCCACCCGCTGGAAGTAGTCGACCCAGTCGGCCAGGCCGAAGGCCACGTCGGCCACCGCCTGCTCGCGGGTCTCGGCGATGTGCATGGGGCCGACGAGCCGCCAGCCGGCGCGATCGGCGGTGGTGCCGAACTGTGCCGCCCGCTCCTCGACCACGCCCCAGTGGTAGCCGAGGACGTCGAAGCCGCCCGCGCTGGTGGCGCCGATCGAGAGCAGCGAGCAGCCGAACCGCCCGGCGGCCCGGGGGCCCGACGGCGACACCTGGGCAGCCACCGCCACCTCGAAGTGGGGCCGCTGGTAGGGGCGCAGCTGCAGGCGGGCGTCGCGCAGCCGGAACCAGTCGGTCGCCATGCTGACCGGCTCGTCCGATCGCAGCAGCCGGAGGATGGCGTCGAGCGACTCCTCCATCATGTCCCGCTGGCGGGCCACGTCGACCCCCATCATGAAGGCGTCCGACGGGAGCGCCCCCGGCCCGACGCCGAGCATGACCCGGCCCCGGGTGAGGTGGTCGAGCAGCACCATGCGGTCGGCCAGCATCAGCGGGTGGTGGTAGGGCAGCGACGACACGCCGGTGCCGAGGCGGATGTCCCGGGTCCGCTCGGCCGCCACGCCGATGAACACCTCGGGCGAGGCGATGATCTCGTAGCCGGCCGAGTGGTGCTCCCCGATCCACGCCTCGTGGAACCCCAGCCGGTCCAGGTGGACGACGAGGTCGAGGTCGCGCTGGAGCGCGAGCGTCGGGTTCTGCCCGCACGGGTGGAACGGAGCCAGGAAGATCCCGAACCGCTCCGGGCCGGTGACCGTGCTGTCCGCCATCGGCGTGCTCCCCCTCGGATGCCGACTGATAGTGGCGTCACCGTAGCGTCCGCCGGCTGCGCGGCCCGGATCCTCAGCCCTCGAACCAGGCGCAGGGGGGTTGCGGGCACGTCGCCTTGACAGGCTAACGCCGTTAGCCGCAGACTGCGGGCTAACAGCATTAGCCTCACCCTCGGAGCGACCGATGCCCGCCACCCCCGATCCCACGCAGGACCCGGCTCCCGCCCACTACCGCCGGCCGGGGGCCTTCACCCGCCGGGTGTTCAACCCGCTGGTGGCCTTCCTCACCCGCCGGGGCATCAGCATCTGGGGAAGCCGCGTGCTCGAGGTGCGCGGCCGCACCAGCGGCGAGCCCCGCCGGGCCCCGGTCAACCTGCTGACCCTCGACGACCGGCACTATCTCGTCGCCCCCCGGGGCGAGACGCAGTGGGTGCGCAACGTCCGGGTCGCCGGCCGGTGCGCCACCATCGTCGGGCGCCGGCGCGAGGAATGGGTGGCCCGCGAGCTGCACGGCGCCACCAAGGTCCCGGTGCTCCGGGCCTACCTGGCCCGGTGGAAGGCCGAGGTCGGCGTGTTCTTCGGCGGGGTGTCCGCCAAGTCCTCCGACGACGAGCTGGCTGCCATCGCCCCCCGCCACCCCGTGTTCGCCCTGGAGCCGGCGGAGGGGTGAGCAGGGCCGACGAGGTCGTGGCCGCCGCCCGGCGGGTGCTCGAACGCGACGGTCGCGACGGGCTCACCATGGCCGCGGTGGCCGCCGAGCTGGGCATCCGGGCCCCGTCGCTCTACAAGCACGTGGCCGGCAAGGCCGCCATCGAGGCCGGGCTGATCGACGTGGCGCTGGCGGAGACGGGTCGGGCCCTCCACGACGTCCTGCGCCGCCCCGGTGGCCGCCCGCCGCTGGTGGCGCTCCTCGCCGCCTACCGGCGCCACGCCCTCGCCCACCCCAACCTGTACCGGCTGGCCACGGCCGGGACGCTCCCCCGCCCGCGGCTCACCCCCGGGCTGGAGGACTGGGCGGGCGAGCCGTTCCTGACCGTGACGGGCGACGCCCACCGCGCCCAGGCCCTGTGGGCGTTCGCCCACGGCATGGTGATCCTCGAGCTCGACGGCCGCTTCCCCGCCGGCTCCGACCTCGACCGCACCTGGGCCCGGGGCGCCGCCGCGTTCGCCTGACGGTGCCCGTCAGCCCACCAGCTCGCGGGGCGCCCGGGGCGGCGGGCCGCTGTCGGCCGGTGGCAGGCCGGCCGCCGGGGCGGCGTCGCGGACCAGCAGGTCCGGGGGCAGGTGAACCGTGGCGGTGACCCCGCCGCTGACCCCGGGGGCGAGCCGGACCCCGATGTCGTGGCGGGCCGCCAGGTTGGCGGCCACGTAGTGGCCGAGGTACCTGGAGGGCGCCACGGCGAAGCTCTCGTCCCCCGCCAGGCGCCGGTTGGCCGCCTCCAGGGACTCGGCGGCCATGCCCACCCCGGCGTCGATCACCGCGATGACATGGGACCCGTCGGCCTCGTCGCGGCTGCGGACGTCGACGACCTGGTCGTCGGGCGAGGCCACCAGGGCGTTCTCCACCAGCTCCGCCAGCAGGTGGGCGAGGTCGGCGGCGGCGGAGCCGATCACCGTCACCTGCTCGACGCTGCGCACCGCCACCCGCTGGTAGTCCTCCACCTCGCCCAGCGCCGATCGCACCACGTCGGTGAGCGGGACCGGCCGGGCCCACTGCCGCGGCGGCTCGACCCCCGCCAGCACCAGCAGCGACTCCGCGTTGCGCCGCATGCGGGTGGCCAGGTGGTCGAGGCGGAAGAGGTTGGCGAGCACGTCGGGGTCGGTCTCGATCCGTTCGAGCGACGTGATGAAGTCGAGCTGGCGCGCCAGCAGGTTCTGGTTGCGCCGGCCCAGGTTCACGAAGCTGTCGGCGATGTTCCGGCGCAGCACGGCCTGCTCGACCGCCAGCTCCAGTGCCCTCGACTGCACGCTGTTGAGCGCCTGCGCCACGTCCACCACCTCGTCGCGGGTCGCCACCCTCACCGGCTCGACGAGGGGCACGGTGACGTCCTCGCCCAGCGGTGTCGCCAGCACCTCGGTCACCGCCCGGGGCAACCGGTCGCCGGCCATGTGCTTGGCCTGGGCGGTGAGCGACTGGAGCGGCCGGGTTATGGACCGGGACACCAGCCAGGTGAGCCCGAGGGCGGCCGTCAGGGCGAGGACCACCAGGGCCAGGAACAGCCGCTCCCGCATGCGGGCCCGGCCCACGATGTCGTCGGCCGTCTCGTTCACCGCCTCTGCGGCCTCGCTGCGCAGCTCGCGCAGGCCGCCCCAGTCGTCGGTGGTGAGCGGGGCGATCAGCTCGTCCGTCGGCACCACCTCCCCGGCGATGGCGCGCTCGACCATGGCCGTGAACGAGCCCACGAACTCGGCCGGGAAGTGCTCGGCGACCACGGTGTCGTAGGGCGCCTCGGCCGAGGTGATCAGGCGGTTGTTGTGGTCCCACAGCGACTTGGCGCGGGCGGCCTCCTGGATCTCCGACCGTTCGTCGATGCCCCCGCCCTGCGACCCCACGATGAGGTGCCGGCGGGCCATGTCCACGAACAGCTCGATGTTGCGGCTGGTGGTGTTGACCAGCTGGGCGCCACGGCGCAGCCGGTCGTCCGCGATGGTCAGGCTGACCTGGTCGGTGGCGTCGAACAGCGGCCGGATCATGGCGATGTAGCGGTCGTACATGCCCTCGGCGAACGCGTTGTTGTCGGACGTGCCGACGACGGGCGACGTGGCCCGGTTGTCGTCGATCTCGGCTCGCAGGGGGTCGAGGTCGGCCAGGTTCTCGAGCGCGGGCCCGAAGGCGGCCGCGGCCACCGGCCCGGCGCCCCGGATCTGCTCCCGGAGCTCGCGCACGGCCTCGTCGGTCGCCTGCCGCGTCTCCTCGTAGCTCTCGACCGGGGCGGTGACTCCCAGGGAGTTCGATCCCACCAGCTCGACCGCCGCCCAGGTCCGCTCGTCCTGCAGGTGGTTGATGAGGCCGTTGGGCCCGACGGCGGCCCGGGCCAGGGCGGCCTGGGCGGTGACCTCGTCGACCTCGCCCCCCAGGGCCCGCACCTCCAGGGACGTCATGATGCACAGCGCGACGAGCGGGACCGCGAGAGCGGCCGCCAGCTTCAGGCGGATGGGAACTCGACGCACCGGCGCGCTCCTTGGTACCCCAGCAATGCGGCCCGCCAGTATCGCGCGCTGTGGTCAGGCCGGGCGCACGCGTGCGGGTGGTCAGTCGCCGGCGGCGGAGTCCAGCAGCTCCCGGGCCGCCGATCGGGCCGCCCCGTACGCGATGCGGGCCAGTGCCCCGCCGGTCGAGACGCGGCGCACGCCGACCGAGGCCAGCTCCGGGACCGGCGGCGCGCCCGTGGCCAGCACGTTGACCGGGACCTCCACCGCCTCCACCAGCCGGGCGATGTCGGCGAGGTCGGTGAGCCCGGGGGCGTACACGACCTCGGCGCCGGCGTCGCGGTAGGCCCGCAGCCGGGCGATCGTGTCGTCCAGGTCGCCGGCGCCGTAGAGGTGGTTCTCGGCGCGGGCCGTCAACACCAGCCCCTCGGCCCGGGCCACCTCGGCCGCCGCCGCCACCCGGGCGGCCGCCACGTCGAGCGGTTCGACGGCTCCGGCAACGGGGTCGTAGTCCTCGATCGACAGCCCGGCGGCCCGGGTCCCGGCCAGGAGGCCGACCGTCTCGGCCACGCCCGCAGGGGTGTCGGCGAAGCACCGCTCGGCGTCGACGTTGAGCGGGACGTCGACGGCCGCCGCCAGCGCGGCGGCGTGCGCCACCAGCTCGTCCCGGGTGACCTGCTGGTCCCGGCGTCCGAGGGAGGCGG
>DASSUD010000327.1:0-5550 GCA_035707385.1 Acidimicrobiales bacterium | reverse complement strand
GCCACCTCCCTCGCCGACCAGGCCGTGGGCTACGGGATCGCCACCCCCGCGGACCTGGCCGCCATCGCGGAGGGCTGGCGGGCGTGGGCGGCCGACCCGGGCGCGGTCTTCACGGTCGTCCACGGGGAGATCCTGGCCCGGGTCTGACACCATGGCACCATGCCTGCGGCCTTCTCCCTCGACCACCTCGTGCTCGTCGTCGCCGACGTCGAGCGGGCCCTCGACTGGTACGGGCGCCACGCGGGGCTGGCCGCCGAGCGGGTCGAGGAGTGGCGGCGGGGCGAGCTGCCGTTCCCGTCGCTGCGCATCGACGACGCCACCATCATCGACGTGATCCCCGGGCTCGACGACCCGGCCACCCGGGGCCACCTCGACCACATCTGCCTCGTGGTCGACGGGCCGCACCTCGACACGCTGGCCGCCGAGCTGGAGGTGGTGGACGAGGGCATCCGCTCGGGGGCCCGGGGCGACGGCCGCTCGATCTACGTCCGGGACCCCGACGGCCTGCTCGTCGAGTTCCGGACCTACGACACGGTGTAGCGCCCCTCAGAACCCTCCGGCCCTGCGGACCCGGCGGGGCCGGCCGTCCGGGTCGACCGCCAGCCGGTAGAGCGGGCGGGCGTGCAGCGCCCAGCGGGGCACCTCCTCCGGGTGGTGGACCCGGATCCGGCCGGGCGGTCGGGGACCGACCCGCCCGCCGCGGTACCAGCCCTCCAGCGCCCGGGCGGTCTCCTGCCAGGCCCGGAAGGCGTCCGCCGGGTCGAGCAGCGACGGGTCGTCGGGCGACCGGCCGAGGTGCTCGGCGCTCAGGCGCAGCCGCAGGTCCCGGGCGAAGCGGCGGGCCCCGTCGCCCTGGCCGCCGGGGTCCCGGGGCTCGCGCTCGTCGCGGGTGGCGTCGAGCACCGCGCACGCCAGCTCCGAGTCGTGGGACCAGGAGCGCAGGTTCATGTTGTCCGAGCCGACCGTGGCCCACACGTCGTCGACGATGCACGCCTTGGCGTGGACGTAGACCGGCGTGCCCTCCTCGTTCTCCAAATCGTAGATGGCGACCCGCTCGCCGCCGGCGGCCCGCACCGCGGCCACCGCCTCCTGGTGCCCGACCAGCTCGGGCGGCTCGGACAGCACGCCCCCCTGCTCGGGATAGCGGGGCACGAGGGCGATGAGCAGCAGGTCGGGCGCTCGGCGCAGGGCCGTGGCCACCACCTGGGCCACCTGGCCCGACCACAGGTACTGATCCTCGATCACGATGAGCCGCCGGGCGCGGGCGAAGGCCTTGCCGTAGGCGCGGGCGATGCTGCGCTCGCCCCGGCGGGCGAAGGGGTAGGGCGGCCTCTTGGCGGGGTAGGTGCGCAGGACCTGGATCGCGTGGCGCCCGGCGGTGGGCGGGATGGCCGGGCGCGGGGGCAGCGGCCGGGCCTTCCGCGGCTCGCGTGCGACCCGGGCGATCCAGTGGCGCCACGGGTTGCGGTGGTCGAGCGGGGTGGGATCGTCCCACCGCTCGCGGAAGGTGTGGGCCAGGTCGCCGACGGCCGGTCCCCGCACCTGCAGCTGGATGTCGTGCCACGGGGGCGTGTCGCCGTAGCGGGCGTCCATCGCCACGGCCTGGGGGTCGCCGCGGTGTCGCTCGTCGTCGCGGCGGCCGTGGCACAGGTCGATGCCGCCGGCGAAGGCGACGTCGTCCTCCTCGTGGCCGGGGTGGCGGACGAGCACCAGCTTCTGGTGGTGGGAGCCGGCCCGCCGCACCCGCTCGTCGAGCAGCACCTCGCCCCCCGCCCGGTTGACGGTCTCGGCCAGGTGGACGGCCTCCTGCTCGCTGAGCCGGGCCTCGTCGGGGTGGGAGCGCCACACCAGGCCCCGCACGTCCCCGCCCCGCTCGAGGACGCCGGCCAGTAGGGCGCCCAGCTCGCTGCCGGGCTCGCCCGTGAGGCGCTCGTCGCCGTCGCCCCGCCAGTCGGTGAACAGCACGAGGTCGCCCCGGCCGGTCCCCGCCAGGACCTCGCACAGCCGGGCGAAGTAGCTCGACCCGTGCACGATCACCACCGCCTCGTTGCCCTCGGTCCACGCCTCCCCGCCCCGGTGTGCGTCGATGCCGGAGTCGGGGTTGCCCCGCTCGGCGGCGGTCAGGAACCAGCGGGCGAGATCGTCGGCGGCCATGCCCGATGCCGTACCCAGGGGCACCCGTGCGCCACCATGGGGTGGTGCGAGTGGGACTGGTCCTGGGGGGCGGCGGTGTGATCGGCATGGCGTACCACGCCGCCGCCCTGGCGGCGATCGAGCACGATCTGGACTGGGACCCCAACGACGCCGACGTCGTAGTGGGCACCTCCGCGGGATCGGTGGTGGGTGCCCTGCTGCGCCGGGGCGTGCCGGCGTCGGACCTCGCCACCATCGCGGTGGGGGCCGAGCCCCGGTCCAGCCCGCCGGCCATCGCCCGGGCCCTGCGCGACCGCGCCGAGTTCCCGCCGGTGCGGGCCCTGACCTTCCTGGCCGGTCCCCCGCGGCTACCCTCCCCCGCCCTCGTCACCGCCTGGTTGCGGCGGCCGTGGCGGCTCGACCCGGTGACCGCCGTGGCCAGCGTCATCCCCGACGGCAAGCTGGACCTGGCCGAGCACGCCAGCGCCCTGCACGAGCTGCTCGGCTCGCCCTGGCCCGACCGGGAGCTGTGGGTGTGCGCGGTGCGGCGCCACGACCTGCGGCGGGTGGTGCTGGGCCGGGACATCCAGCCCCGGCTGGCCGAGGCGGTGGCGGCCTCGTGTGCCATCCCCGGCTACTTCAGGCCGGTGGACGTGGACGGGGTGCCCTACATCGACGGCGGGGTCCGCTCCCCCACCAACGCCGACGTGCTGCGACGCGCCGAGCTGGACCTGGCCATCATCCTGTCGCCCATGTCCGGGCGGGGCCTCGGTGGGCTGAACGTCGGGTCGCTGGTCCGCCGCCACGCCCGGGGCAAGGTCGAGGCCGAGCGGGCCCGCCTCCACGCCGCCGGCACCGCCACGCTGCTGATCGAGCCGGGGCCCGAGGTCATCGAGGCGCTGGGCCGCGACTTCATGAGCGACGCGCGGGTGGCCGACATCGTGCGCACCGCCTACGTCGACACCGGCGACCAGCTGCGCCAGCCGGCGGCACGGGACCTGCTGGCAGACCTGATCGAGGGGTCCCGTGCCGAGCCGGCGGCCCCCGGTCGCCTGCGCCGGCCCCGGTGGCGGGGCGACCGGGCGTGGCGCCGGTGGCAGGCGCGCTGACCGCTCGCCCGCCGGGACGCGCCCGCCGCAGGCCGTTGACTCTCCCCCAGGGGGAGGCGGCAGGGTGGCGCCCGTGATCGACGGGTCGATGACGATCGGGGCGTTCTCCCGGGCCGACCGGGGCCTCGGCGCCCGGGGCGCCCACCTGCCCGGCCGGCGCCCGTCCCGGTCCGGGAGATCTACCTCGTCCGCTACGCCGAGACCGGAGGACCGCATGACCGCAACACTGTCCAACATCACCTTCGACTGCGCGGACGCCGCCACGCTGGCCGGCTTCTGGTCCCAGGTGCTGGGCCGGCCGCTGAGCACGTCACCCGCCCCCAGCGAGTACTTCGCCTCGATCGGCGAGCCGGGTCACGACCCCGCCGACGCGCCCCGCTGGTTCTTCCTCAAGGTCCCGGAGCCCAAGCCGGCGACCAAGAACCGGGTCCACGTCGACCTGGCCACCGAGGACCGCGAGGTCGAGGTCGAGCGCCTGGTGGCCCTCGGTGCCACCCGGGTCGACGACCAGGACGAGCTCGGCCTCCGCTGGACGGTCCTGCGGGACCCCGAGGGCAACGAGTTCTGCGTCGCCGGGCCTTGATCCCGTTCCGGCGCGGTGGAAGCGGGGGCCGGGCTCAGCGCTCCGCAACGGTGGACACGACCAGGTCGCCCTCCCGGGCGCTGCGCACCCAGCGGCCCTCGGCCAGAGCCCAGTCGCCGTCGACCTGCCGCACCACGAAGTCCTTGGGACGGCCCCGCAGCCCGGTCCCGGCCGCCTTGGCCACCGCCTCCTTCACCGTCCACAGGCGGGTGACCCATTCGTCCGGATCGTGGCCGCTCCCGAGGGCCAGCTCCGGCCCGGTCAGGGCCAGGCGGGCGAACACCGTGCCCCGGGGCGCGATCGCCTCGACGTCGATGCCGGCGGCGCGCCCCCCGGCGGTGGCGACGGCCGTGGCGCCGTGGTGGGCGAGAGACACGTGTGGCCCGGCCCGGCCGCCGACCAGGGCGCGTGGCCGGCCGTCGCGGTCGTTGCCGATCCGGACGCAGCGGGGGGCCGGCGGGGCGGACGCCCGGGCCGCCATCCAGTCCCTCACGGCCTCCTTGACCGCGATGCGGCCCAGGACCCGCCCGGGCCGGGCCCGGGGACCGAGGGCCGCGCACTCCGCCCGCTCCTCGACGTCCAGGTAGGCCTCGGCGGCGCGATCGAGCACCGTCGCCGGCACCCCTGGCGCCCGTACGAGCCGGTAGCCGGCGCGCCGCTCGGTCACGATGAAGCCGGTGCCGTCCCAGCCCGGCGCCGATCCCTCAATCGACACAAGCGTCACTAGTAGGCCAGACTAGTGTGCAGGAGTCAACAGCCGCTCGGCAGTCGGTGCCAGAGTCACCTAGGGCACGCAGGGGGACGATATGGCCCAGACCCGGCAGGACGCATCCACCGGTCCCCCCGGCGGGGTCGACGCCGGCGCGGTGGCGGGAGCGGTGCGGGACATCGCCGCGGGCGATCTCGGGCACCGGCCCGACTGCGCCGAGGACGCCGAGCCCATCTGGGCCGGGTGGGGCCCCGACGCCTACCGGGTCCGCCTCGCCACCGACGACCCCCGGTGGGCCGGCACGCTGGTCGCCCGCACGTCCCCACCGGCCACGCTGGCCCGGGAACGGGCCTGGGTCGCCGCCGCCCGGGACGCGGGCTACCCGGCACCGGAGCTGGTCACCAACGGGCAGTCCCCCACCCTCCTCGTGTTCCGCCGCCCGCCCGGCACCAACCTGGCCGAGCGCATGATCACCGACATGCCCGCCCTGCCCCGCCTGCTGGGCGACTTCGGCGGCCTCCACGCCGCGCTGCACGCACTGCCGGTCCCCCGGCTGCCGGTCCCCCACCAGACGGTCACCGGGGACGCCACCGCGATCGAGCCGCCGCTCGACGACGACGCGGCCCCCGCCGTCGTGCGCCAGCGGGAATGGCTGGACGCCAACCGCCCGGCGCCCGGCGACCCGGTGGTCTGCCACGGCGAGTTCAACCCCGCCCACGTCGTGCGGGACGGCGACGAGGGCCCCGGCGTGCCGGTCAACTGGACCGCCGCCACGGTGGCGGAGGCCGAGTACGACGTCGCCGCCACGCTCGTCGGGTTCTGGTCCACGGCCCTCTACGGCAACGCCGTGCAGCGCCGCATGCTGAAGACGGTGCGGGAGCCGCTGGCCTCCACCTACCTGGCCCGCTACCGCGAGGCGGCGGCCGACCCGCTCGACGACGGCCGGCTGCGCTACTGGCAGGCCGCCCACCTCCACCGACTGGCGGCCGCCGTCGACCACCGCCTGCGCCGGGGCG
>DASSUD010000326.1:0-4063 GCA_035707385.1 Acidimicrobiales bacterium | reverse complement strand
TCCCGGTGGGCGCGGAGGATGCCCCGGGACACGGCCGGGGTCAGTCCGAAGTCGTCGGCGTTGACGATCAGCACCCGGAGCGCGCCGGCCGGGGCCCCGGTCACGCCGGTTCGCCCTCGAGCACGGCGACGGGCAGCCGGTCGACCCGGCGGATCTCGGCGTACAGCGCGGCCAGCTCCCGCACGATCTTCACGATCACGGCCGGCGAGGACAGCGTCGAGGTCCCCCGGGTCCGCGCGATGTAGTCGACGCCGAACTGCACGTACCGGAACCCCCGGCGGTGCGCCTTGGCCATCAGCTCGGCGTCGATGAAGCTGCCCTCGCTGCGCAGCTCGACCTGGTCGAGCACCCGCCGGCGGATCAGCTTGAAGGCGAAGTTCACGTCGCGGATCCGCACGCCCAGCACCCACCGCACCAGGTGGTTGTAGACGTAGGAGTACACGGCCCGCTGGACGCCCTCGGAGGTGCGGTCGAACCGGTAGGCGGACACCAGGTCGGCCTCGTACAGCCTCATCAGCCGCAGCGCCTTGTCGGCCTCGACCAGCTCGCAGGGCAGGTCCGCGTCGGTGTACAGCACCACGTCGCCGGTGGCGGCGGCGAAGCCCGACTTGAGCGCGCCGCCCAGCTTGCGATTCTCGGGGTGGTGGACGACGACGATGCGGGGGTCGTCGTCGGCCAGCTCGTCGGCGATCTTGCCGGTGCCGTCGGTGGAGGCGTCGTCGACCAGGACGATCTCGAACGAGCCGACGAGCCCGGTTCCGACGAGGCGGGACCCGGCCTCCCGGGCGGCCCCCACCGTGCGCCGGATCATGGCCTCCTCGTTCCACATAGGGAACAGGAAGCTCAGGCGGTCGTCGCTGGTGGTGATCGGGTCCATGGAGCCTCAGGAGATGTAGCGGCCGTTGGCGAACATCCCGGCGAAGACCACCAGCACGGCGGCCGACAGCGGGAGCACGGCACGGCGGACGCCCGGCCGCCCGGCCAGCAGGACACCCGCCAGCGCGAACGAGGGGAACGCCCCCAGTAGGTACCGGCCGAGGCCCTGGAAGTCCTGGCTGCCGACGGCCGGGACCAGCACCAGGGCGCCGACGTAGGCACCGTAGCGCCAGCCGAAGCGGCGGGCGACCGGCAGGATGGAGGCGGCCACCGCCAGGCCGAACGCGGCCTGGATGACCAGGCCCATCGAGTAGAAGCGCTCGGGGCGCTGGATGACGGACAGGAAGAAGTCCCGCTTGACCCACGTGGCCGGGCCCGCCTGCTGGCCCCAGCTCTCCTGCACGGTCGAGAACAGCAACGGGTCGCCGTAGCGGGCCCACAGCCAGCCGGACCAGGCCGCGAGCCCGCCGAGCGACAGCAGCACCCACCCGTCACGCAGGCGCAACCGGTCGAGGTGCAGGCGCGGCACGCGCCGGTCCTCGGCCCGGGCGAAGACGCCGCGACGCTCGCACACGCCGACCACCAGGCCGACGACGACGGCCACCCCCACCAGCCGAGTGCCGGTGGCGACCGCGCCCGCCAGCCCGGCGAGCAGGAGGTGGTCCCGCTCGAAGGCGAGGAACGCCCCCACCGCGCACAGCAGGAACAGGGCGTCGCCGTACATGGCGCCGTACAGGTAGTAGGCGTAGGGGTAGAGGGCCAGGCACAGCAGCGCCGTGGCCGACGCCCGGGGGTCGAGCCGGTCCCGGCACCAGCGGTGGAACAGGACGACGGCGCCCGCACCGCACGCCACCGTGACGGCGATGCCGGCCAGGGGCGTGTTGTCGATGACCCGGCTGACGGCCCGCACCAGCAGCGGGTACCCGGGGAAGAACGCCACCGGCGACTGGGTGCCGGGCGTGTAGCTGTAGCCGTTGTCGACGATCATCGTGTACCAGCCCGCGTCGTAGCGGACCCACCCGTCCCAGAACCACTCGCCGCGGAACTCGACCGGCGGCACGCCGTCAGGCGTCACGGTGATGTGGGTGATCACCTGCCAGCTCACGACGACCAGCACGGCGAACACCGCGCCGTAGACCGCCATCGGCAGCCCCCAGGCCGGCGACGACCACCATGGCGCGCCGTCGCCGCCGTCCCCCTCCTCGTCGACGCGCTCGTCGCGCACCGCGTCCGCGGTGACGTCGCGCTCCGTGGCGGCCTGCACTCGCGGGAGGCTACCTCGCCCGCCGGCGGCCGCCGGCGCGCGGGCCGGCAGGCCCGGGCGCGCGCTCAAGCGGGCGTCTGCTGGTGCATCGCCAGCCGCCAGCCGCCCCCGACCCGGACGTAGGTCGACGCCATGACGGCCCGGTACGGCTCCTCCCCGTCGCGGCGGGCCTCGGCCCGGTAGACCACGGTGGCGGCGCCGTCGCCCAGCGGGAGGACCCGCAGGTCGTAGAGGTCGTAGCCCGCCCACGGCGGCGAGTCCCGCAGGCCTCCCATCACCCCGTCCCGGTCGAGCACCATCCCGCCGGGGAAGACCATGAGCGCGTCGTCGGTGCAGACCTCGGCGTAGAACTCGGCCCCCGTGCCGGCGGCCAGGGCATTCCAGCCGCGTTCCTCCAGGGCGATCAGCTCGTCGTTCATGCCTCGAGGACTACCCGGCGGCGAGCTCCGCGATCGCGGCGGCGAGTGCGAGCGTGCGCCGGGCCTGGTCGACGTGCAGGTTCTCGACCATGCGACCGTCGACGGTGACGACCCCCCGGCCGTCGGCCCGGGCCTCCTCGAAGGCGGCGATGATGCGGCCGGCCCGCTCCACCTCGGCTTCGGTGGGGGCGAACACCCGGTTGCAGGGCTCGAGCTGACCGGGGTGGATGAGCGTCTTGCCGTCGAAGCCCATCTGCCGGCCCTGGACGCACTCCGCCTCGAACCCCTCGGGGTCGCGGATGTCGTTGTACACGCCGTCGAGGATGACCCTGCCCGTGGCCCGGGCGGCGAGCAGCGCCAGCGACAGCCCGCCCAGCAGCGGCTGGCGGCCGGGCACGTGCTCGGCCTGCAGCTCCTTGGCCAGGTCGTTGGTGCCCATGACCAGCACGGTGAGGCGCTCGGAGGCCCGGGCCACCGCCTCGGCGTGGAGCATGGCGATCGGCGTCTCCACCATGGCCCAGATGGCGGTGTGGGCGGGCGCACCCGCGGCCTCCAGCGCCTTCTCGATGGCGTGCACGGCGTCGGCCGAGTCCACCTTGGGGACGACCACGGCCGCCGGCCCGGCCACCGCCGCGGCCCGGATGTCGTCGTCGTGCCAGGGGGTGCCGAGCCCGTTGACCCGGATGGCCACCTCCCGGCGGCCGTAGCGGCCCGAGGCGGCAGCCTCGCACACCCGGTCGCGGGCCTCCGCCTTGGAGTCGGGGGCGACGGCGTCCTCGAGATCGAGGATGAGGGCGTCGGCGGGCAGGCCGGCCGCCTTCTCCAGCGCCCGCTCGTTGGCGCCGGGCATGTAGAGGACCGAGCGGCGGGGTCGGAGGCCCGCGTCGGCGCCGGTGTCGCCCATCGCTCAGCCCTGGCCGCCGGCGTCGAGCGGGGCGTCCTCGGCGTAGGCCTTGGCCAGCTCCGGGTCCTTGGCGGCCAGCGCCTCGGCCAGCTCGACCATGACCCGGCACTGCTTGACCGAGGCGTCGTCCTCCATCTTCCCGTCGATCATGAGGGCGCCGGTGCCGTCGCCCATGGCCGCTATGACCCGGCGGGCGTGGCGCACCTCGTCCGGGGGCGGCGAGAACACCCGGCGGGCGATGTCGATCTGGACGGGGTGGAGGCTCCAGGCGCCCACGCAGCCGAGCAGGAAGGCGTTGCGGAACTGGTCCTCGCAGGCCACGGTGTCCTTGATGTCGCCGAAGGGGCCGTAGTACGGCAGGATCCCGGCGGCGGCGCAGGCGTCGACCATGCGGGCGATGGTGTAGTGCCACAGGTCCTGCTGGAACGACGTGCGGTCGGCCTCGACGTCGCCGCCCGGCGGGTCCTGGCGCACGAGGTAGCCGGGGTGCCCGCCACCGACCCGGGTGGTCTTCATGCGGCGGTTGGCGGCCAGGTCGGCCGGCCCGAGGGAGAGGCCCTGCATGCGGGGGCTGGCGGTGCAGATGTCCTCGACGCTGGC
>DASSUD010000325.1:0-8391 GCA_035707385.1 Acidimicrobiales bacterium | reverse complement strand
GATGAAGCCGGCCCGCTGGGCCTGGAGCTGGTGCGACATGCCGCCGGTGCCGAGCACGACCACGCGCTCGTCGCCCTCGAAGTCCTCCACGGCCCGCCGGATGGCCCGGCCGAGGTGGTAGCACCGGTGGCCGGTCGGCGGCGGGTACTGCACGACGTTGACGCACAGGGGAACGACCCGGCACGGCCACGCCTCGGGCTGCCCGAACAGGACCGACAGCGGCACGGTGAGGCCGTGGTCGACCGGCATCTCGTTGACCAGGGTCATGTCGAACTCGTCGAGGATCAGCGACTCGGCGAGGTGCCATGCCAGGTCGGGGTGGCCCTGCACGACCGGCACCGGGCGGGGGCCGTAGCCCTCGTCCGCCGGCGTGAACTCGTCGGCCAGGCCCAGGGCGAAGGTGGGGATGACCTCCAGCGAGAACGCGGAGGCGTGGTCGTTGTAGACGACGATGCACACGTCCGGGGCCGCCTCGGCCATCCACTCCCGGGCGGGCTCGACCTTGGCGAAGTAGGGCGCCCAGTACGGCTCGCCGGTCCTGCCCTTGTCGATGGCGGCCCCCACCGCCGGCACGTGGGAGCAGCCGACGCCACCGACGATGCGGGCCATCAGCGGCCCGCCGCCTCGGCGCCCCGGGTGCCCGTCCCGGGCCGGCGACCCCCGGAGGCCATCATGCGGGCGAAGTCCTCGGCGGACATCCCGGTCTGCTTGCCGGCCAGGTCCTGGAACGTCATCCCGTCACAGGCGGCCAGCTTGTACGTGTAGTAGACGTTCCCGCCCAGCTCCAGCAGGCGCAGCCACTCCCGGCCGAGCACCGCCTCCCGCTGCTCGCCGTCGAGGGCGAAGCGGTCGAGGTACGCCGCCTCGCCGGCCTTGAAGGCCTCGCGGTTGGCGGCGTCGTTCAGCGACATCAGGAACTTGTTCAGCGCGTAGCCCCGCCGGCTCCGCCGGCCGTCGAAGACGATGGTGCCGGGGATGTCGTCGTAGTCGCGCGGTCTCGGCATGGCGCCACTCCCTCCTCGCGATCGCACGAGGCTAGCATCGATGTTGACAGGATTGTCCACAATGTGGGCCGGACGGGATCGCCGACGGGACAGGGGGCTGGATGATCATCGACTGCCACGGGCACTACACCACCGCTCCCCCGCCGCTGGGGGAGTACCGGGAGGCGCAGAAGGCGGCCCTGGCCGACGATCCGGCCCACGTGGGCGAGAAGGGAACGATCCCCATCGGCGACGACGAGATCCGGGCGAGCCTCGAGTCCGCCCAGCTGCGGCTCCAGGGCGAGCGCGGCACCGACCTCACCCTGTTCTCGCCGCGCGCGTCGTGGATGGGCCATCACGTCGGCAACATCCACACCAGCCGGTTCTGGACCGAGCACTGCAACGACCTGATCCGGCGGGTGTGCGACCTCTACCCCCGCAACTTCGCCCCGGTGTGCCAGCTCCCGCAGTCCCCGGGCGCCGCCATCGACCCGTCGGTGGACGAGCTGCGCCGCTGCGTGGACGAGATGGGCTTCGTGGGCGCCAACCTCAACCCCGACCCCTCCGGCGGCTGGTGGGACGGGCCGCCGCTGCCCGACCGCTACTGGTACCCCCTCTACGAGGCCCTGTGCGAGCTCGACGTGCCGGCCATGATCCACGTGAGCGCGGCGTGCAACCCCCACTTCCACACCACGGGGTCGCACTACCTCGGCGCCGACACGACGGCGTTCATGCAGCTGCTGACCTCGGACCTGTTCGCCGACTTCCCCGAGCTGCGCCTCGTCATCCCGCACGGCGGCGGCGCGGTGCCCTACCACTGGGGCCGCTTCCGCGGCCTGGCCCAGGACATGGGCAGGCCACCCCTCGACGAGCTGCTGCTCGGCAACGTCTTCTTCGACACGTGCGTCTACCACCAGGCGGGCATCGACTGCCTGCTGGCCGTGGTCCCCGCCGACAACGTGCTGTTCGCGTCCGAGATGGTCGGGGCGGTGCGCGGCATCGACCCGGAGACCGGCCACCACTACGACGACACCCGCCGGTACCTCGACGCGGCCCGCCTGAGCGGCGAGGACCGCACCAAGATCTTCGAGACCAACGCCCGGCGCGTCTTCCCGCGCCTGGAAGGGGCCGCTCCGTGACTCCGCGCCACGTCGTCGTCCGCTCCGTCGAGCGGGCCGACCCCGCCACGGTCGAGGCGCTGGGCGCCCTCGGCACGGCCACGGTGCACGAGGCCATCGGCCGGCGGGGCTTCGCCGGCCCCCACCTCCGGCCCATCCAGCGGGACGTGCGCCTTGCCGGGACGGCCGTGACCGTGTCGAGCCACCCCGGCGACAACCTGATGATCCACGCCGCGGTCGAGCTGTGCCAGGAGGGCGACGTGCTGGTCGTCACCACCACGGCGCCGTCGACCCACGGCGTGTTCGGCGAGCTGCTGGCCACGTCGCTGATGGCCCGGGGGGTGCGGGCGCTCGTCGTCGACGCCGGCGTGCGCGACACCGCCGAGCTGCGTGCCATGGGCTTCTCCGTGTGGTCGCGGCACGTCTCCTGCGAGGGCACCGTCAAGGCCAGCCCCGGCTCGGTCAACGTGCCCGACGTGCTGGGCGGCACCGTCGTCTGCCCCGGCGACGTCGTGTGCGCCGACGACGACGGGGTCGTGGTCGTGGCCCGCGCCGAGGCGGCCTGGGCCCTCGACCGGTCGCGGGAGCGCGTGGCCAGGGAGGACGGCACCCGGGCCCGCCTCGCCGCCGGCGAGCTCGGGGTCGACATCTACGGCCTGCGGGCCACGCTCGAGGCCCTGGGCGTGGAGTACGTCGGGTGAGCCGGGCGGCGTTCTGCGTCTTCGGACTGGGCGAGGCGGGGTCGCTCCTCGCCGCCGACCTGGTGGCGGCCGGTGTCGAGGTCCACGGCTACGACCCCGCCGAGGTCGCCACGCCCGAGAGGGTGGTCCGCCACCGCGAGCCCCGGGCCGCCGTGGCCCGGGCCGGGGTCGTGCTCGGCGTGACGGCCGCCGCCGATGCCACCACCGCGCTCACCCAGGCGCTCGACGCCATCCCCCCGGGAGCGGTCTACGCCGACCTCGCCACGGCCCCGCCCGCGCTGAAGCGGCGGCTGGGCGCCATCGCCCGCGAGGCCGGACTGGGCTTCGCCGACGTGGCGCTCATGTCCGTCGTGGCCGGCTCTGGCCTGCGCACGCCGGCGCTCGCCTCCGGCCCGGCCGCGGCGGACTTCGTCGCCGCCCTGGTGCCGCTCGGCATGCCGGTCCAGCACGCCGGTGACGAGCCGGGGGACGCGGCCACCCGCAAGCTGCTGCGCAGCGTGGTGATGAAGGGCCTGGCGGCGGTGGTCATCGAGTCGATGCGGGCCGCCGATGCCGCCGGGCTGGCCGGCGAGACGTGGGCGAACGTCGTGGGCCAGATCACCGCGGCCGACGAGGCGCTCCTCCGCCGCCTCGTGACCGGCACCGGCCGCCACGCGGCGCGCCGGGTCCACGAGATGGAGGCCACGGCCGCGCTGCTGTCCGAGCTGGGGGTGGAGCCGACGATGACCGACGCCACGGCGAGCCACCTCCGCCGGATCGAGGCCGACCCGTCGCTCGTGCCGGACCTGCCGGCGGAGGGGGGTGGCCCCACCGGGATCACGGGCCCCGGTCGAAGTCCTCCCACTGGCGCAGGACCTCGGTGACCGAGGCCAGGTGCGCGTGCATGGCGGCCTCGGCGGCCGGCCCGTCGCCGGCCGTCACGGCCTCCACGATGGCGCCGTGCTGGACCAGCGACTCGGCCGCCCGGCCCGGCATGAGGGCCAGGCGGAACTGGTGGTGGGCGGCGCGGTTCCGCAGGTTCGCCACGAGGTCGTCGGCGACGCGGTGGCGGGCGATGCGGCGCAGCGCGCCGTGCAGCTCGCGGTTGAGCTTCGAGTAGGTCAGCTTGTCCTCGTGCTCGACCGCAGCGGTCATCTCGGCGAGCAGGTCGCGCAGCTCGTCGCGCTCGCCCGCGGTGGCCCGCTCGGCGGCCAGGCGGGCGATGAGCCCCTCGAGGACGGCGCGGGCCTGGGTGATCTCGACGGCCTCGGCGACGCTGATGCGGCGCACCATCGCTCCCCGGTTGGCCTCCCGCTGGACGAGGCCCTCGGCGTCGAGCTCGACCAGCGCGGCACGGATGGCCGCCCGGCCCACGCGGTAGCGCTCGGCGAGCTGGAGCTCGATCAACCGCTCACCGGGCGGGAACGTGCCCTCGAGGATGTCGTCTCTCAGCCGGGCGGCGACGGGGGCGGCAATGACCATGGTCTCGTCATTCTGTCAGCGGAACCGGGTGACGGAGCGGATCGTCAACAGTATTGTGCACAAAGCGTCCGAGGGAGGGGCATGGCACAGCGCATGAAGGTCGTCCTGGCCGGCGAGGGCGCCATCGCCCGCCAGCACGCCGCCGCCCTGGGGGGCATGGACGACGTCGAGGTCGTGGCCGTCGCCGGGGGCGACGCCGAGGGCACCGCCGCCTTCGCCGCCGAGTTCGGCATCGAGCGCCACGGCACGGACCTGGGCCGGGCGCTCGACGACCCGGCGGTCGACGCCGTCGTCCTCGCCACGCCCACGCCGCTGCACGCCGCGCAGGCGATCCAGGTCATGGAGGCCGGCAAGCACGTCCTGGTCGAGATCCCGATGGCCGACAGCCTGGCCGACGCCGAGGCCGTCGTCGCCACTCAGGAGCGCACGGCCGTCACGGCCATGGTGTGCCACACCCGCCGCTTCAACCCGAGCCACCAGTGGGTCCATCGCCGCATCACCGGCGGTGAGCTCAGGCTCCAGCATCTCGTCGCCTCGACGTTCTTCTTCCGCCGCGAGAACAAGAACGCGCTCGGGCAGCCCCGGACGTGGACCGACAACCTGCTGTGGCACCACGCCTGCCACACGGTCGACCTGTTCCTCCACCAGACCGGCGAGGTGCCGGACGGGGCGTGGGCCCACCAGGGCCCCCTCCACCCCGATCTCGGCATCGCCATGGACCTCTCCGTCGGGCTGCGGTCGCCGTCGGGGGCGCTGTGCACGCTGGCGCTGTCGTTCAACAACGACGGCCCGCTGGGCACGACGTTCCGCTACATCGGCGACACGGGCACCTACGTGGCCAGCTACGACGACCTGGTCGACGGGCACGGCAAGCCGGTCGACGTCTCGGGCGCCGCCCCGTCACCCAACGGCGTCGAGAACCAGGACCGCGAGTTCGTCGACGGCGTGCGCGAGGGCCGCGAGCCGGTGTCCAGCGTCGCCCGGTGCCTGCCGACGATGCAGGTCCTCGACCGGCTCCAGCAGGTCCTGTGAGCGACGCCGGGGTGCCCGCCCGCGTTCCCGTCGTCATCATCGGCGGCGGCCCGGCCGGGCTGCTGCTCGCCCGGCTGCTGCACCTGGCCGCGGTCGACTCGGTCGTCCTGGAGCGCCAGACCCGTGACCACGTCCTGGCCCGGGTCCGCGCCGGCGTGCTCGAGTGGGGCACCGTCGAGACCCTGCGCGGCGCCGGCGTCGGCGAGCGCATGGACCGCCAGGGGACGGTCCACGACGGGGTCGGGCTCAGCTTCTCCGGCCGCCACGTGCGGGTCGACTTCAAGGGCCTCACCGGCACGGGGGTCATGGTCTACGGCCAGACCGAGGTCACGAAGGACCTGTACGCCGCGGTCGACCTTGCCGGGACGCCGGTCGTCGACCGGGCCGCGGACGTGATGCCCCACGAGGTGACGGGCCCCTCCCCCTACGTCACGTTCGTCCGGGACGGCACGAGCCACCGCGTCGACTGCGACTACGTCGCCGGGTGCGACGGCTCCCACGGCGTGAGCCGCACGGTCATCCCCGCGTCGACGGCCCGCACCTACGAGCGCATCTACCCGTTCGGCTGGCTGGGCATCCTGTCCGAGACGCCGCCGGTGGACAAGGAGCTGATCTACGCCCACAGCGAGCGCGGCTTCGCCCTGTGCTCGATGCGCCACGCCATGCTGAGCCGCTACTACGTCCAGTGCGGCAGCGGCGACCGGGTCGAGGACTGGACGGACGAGCGGTTCTGGGACGAGCTGCGGGGGCGCCTGCCCACCGAGGTGGCCGGCCGGCTGGTCACCGGTCCGTCGATCGAGAAGTCGGTCACCCCGCTGCGCAGCTTCGTGGCCGAGCCGTTGCGGTACGGGCGCCTGCTCCTGGCCGGCGACGCCGGCCACATCGTCCCGCCCACCGGCGCGAAGGGCCTCAACCTCGCCGTGTCTGACGTGTGCTACCTGGCCGCGGCCCTGGCCGACGCCGTGGTCGGGCGCACGACCGCGGGCCTCGACGAGTACTCCGACCGCGCCCTGGCCAGGGTGTGGAAGGCCGTGCGGTTCTCGTGGTGGCTGACCACGCTGATGCACAGGTTCTCCCCGGACAGCTTCGACCGCCGCATCCAAGAGGCCGAGCTCGACTACCTCGCCGGCTCGGAGGCCGCCCAGCGGTCCTTCGCCGAGAACTACGTGGGACTGGAGCGGTGAGCGCACTGGTCGCCTACGCCATCAAGACGCCGCCGCAGCACGGCACCTGGCCCGAGATCCTCGATCTGTGGCGGGCGGCCGACGACGTCGACGTGTTCGAGTCGGCCTGGACGATGGACCACTTCTACCCGCTCGTCCCGCCGCTCGACGGCCCCGAGCTGGAGAGCTGGACGATGCTCGCCGCGCTGGCCCAGGCGACCCGCCGGCTCCGCCTCGGCTGCATGGTCAACGGTATGCACCTCCGGCACCCGGCGGTCACCGCCAACATGGCGGCGACGCTCGACCACATCGCCGGCGGCCGGTTCCAGCTGGGGCTCGGGGCCGGCTGGTTCCAGCCCGAGGCCGACGCCTACGGCATCCCGCTCGGCACGCTGACCGAGCGGTTCGACCGCTTCGACGAGGGGGTCGAGGTCATCGTGTCGCTGCTCACCCGGACCACGACCACGTTCGCCGGCCGCTACTACCGCCTGACCGACGCCCGCTGCGAGCCCAAGCCCGTCCAGGACCGCATCCCCATCGTGATCGGGGGCCGAGGTCCCCGCCGGACGCTGCGCACCGTGGCGCGCTGGGCCGACCACTGGGACATGACCCGCCCCGAGGACCCCGGAGAGTGGAAGCGGCTCGACGCCGTGCTGCGCGAGCACTGCGCGGCCATCGGGCGCGACCCGGGGGAGATCCGCCGGTCGGTGCACCTGTGGTGGGCCCCGGACGACGACGCGGCCGCGCTGGCCGACACCGCGGCGGGCCTGGCCGCGGCCGGCGTCGACCTCGTCGTCTTCTCGATGCGGGCACCGTACGACGCCCGCCGGCTGGAGCCGCTGGCTGCGGCGCTGACCGCATGATCGCCGGTCGGCAGCGCCGGGAGGCGGTGCGCGACCGAACGAGGAGCAAACAACCAAAGAGGGGGAAGGACATGAGAGTCCGAGCAGCTCTGCGGGCCATGGCGCTCGCCGGGGCGATGGTGTTGCTCGCCGCCTCGTGCGGCGGTGACGACGACGACGGTGACGAGGCCGAGAGCGGGGGTGAGGCCCCCGCCGGCGAGGAGCTCACGCAGATCGACGTCGGTGTCGTGCCGGTCGTCGACGTGGCCCCGCTCTACCTGGGCATCGAGCAGGGGTTCTTCGAGGAGGAGGGTCTCGACGTCCGGCCCGCGGTGGCGCAGGGCGGTGCGGCCATCGTCCCCGCCGTGGTGAACGGCGACCAGCAGATCGGCTTCTCCAACATCGTCTCGCTGCTCATCGGGCAGACCGAGGACCTGCCGGTCCAGGTGATCTCCCAGGGCATCCAGGCCACGGACGATCCCGAGAACGACACGGCCGCCATCGCGGTGCCCGGCGACAGCGACATCCAGACCCCGCAGGACCTGGCGGGCAAGACCATCGCCATCAACACGCTCCGCAACATCAGCGAGCTCACCGTCAAGGCTGCGCTCGAAGGCGAGGGCGTGGACGTGTCGACCCTCAACTTCGTCGAGGTGCCGCTGCCCGACATGGTCGGGCAGCTCGAGTCCGGGCAGGTCGACGCGGCCGGCCTGGTCGAGCCGTTCGTCACCGCGGGGACCGACGCCGGGTTCCGCACGCTCATCTACGACCGGGTCGCCACCGAGCCGGAGATGACCGTGGCCACCTACTTCACGTCGACGCAGTTCCTGGAGTCGGATCCCGACGTGGTCGAGGCCTTCGTGCGGGCCATGCACCGCTCGCTGGAGTACGCCACCGAGAACCCCGACCAGGCCCGCCAGGCCATCTCGGAGTACACCGAGATCCCGCCCGACGTGCTCGAGCGGGTGGTGCTCCCCCTGTGGCAGACGGACCTCAACCAGGACTCGATCGACCTGATCGCCGAGCTCATGGTGACCTTCGGCATCACCGACGACGAGCCGGACCCCGACGCGCTGATCGCGGACATCTGA
>DASSUD010000324.1:0-2393 GCA_035707385.1 Acidimicrobiales bacterium | reverse complement strand
CAACGGCACCCTTCGCCAGTACCTCGACTGGATCCGCCAGCAGACGGCCGAGGGCGCACGCGTGGCCGAGGCCGTCCTGCCGGAGACCGACGACGACGCCGTGCGGATCATGACCGTGCATGCGGCCAAGGGCCTCGAGTTCCCGGTCACCATCGTGTCCGGGCTGTCCACCCAGCCCCAGCACCGCCCGGCCGGTGCCGAGGTCGTGTGGCCGCCGGGGCGACCATGCCTGATCCGCATCGGCAAGACGGTGGTGTCGGCGGCGTTCGAGGCCCACCTGCCCATCGACGAGCAGATGTCGCACGACGAGCGGGTCCGCCTGCTGTACGTGGCCTGCACCCGGGCGCAGGACCACCTGGTCATCTCCCTCCACCGCCGCACCCGCAAGCAGCCACCCGACAGCGCCGGCCGGCTCACCAGCGCCGAGCTGCTGGCCAGCGCGCTCGACGACCTGCTGCCGTCCCTCCCCCTCCTCACCGCCGGTCCGGCGGGCCCCACCGACCCCACCACCGCCGCCGCCGATCCGGTGGGGCCGGCGAACCCCACGGCTGTGGGCGCCGCGGCGCCGGTCGCAGCGCAGGTCGGCGGGGTGCCGGTCGACCTGCCGCCGCTCGACGAGTGGCGCCGGCGGCGGGAGGCGGCGCTGGCCGCCGGGGCGCGACCCCGCACGGTGGCGGCCACGACGCTCACGGCCGACGGCCGCCCCGACACCTCGCCCGACCCCGGCCTGCACAAGCGTCCCCGCGACCTCGACCTCCCGCCCTGGCAGAAGGGGCGGTACGGCACGGCCGTCGGCCGGGCCGTCCACGGGGTCATGCAGACCATCGACCTGGCGACCGGAGCGGGCCGGGCCGAGGCGGTGGCCGCCCAGGCCGCGGCCGAGGGGATCATCGGCCACGAGGCCCACATCGACGCGCTGGTGCGGGCCGCGCTGGCGTCGCCCAGCGTGGTGGCCGCCGCGTCCCGACCCCACTGGCGCGAGCTGTACGTCGGGGTCCCCCTGGGGACGGGTCGCACGCTGGAGGGCTACGTCGACCTGCTGTACCGGCGCGACGACGGCCTCGTGGTGGTCGACTACAAGACCGGGCCCGCGGGGCCCGACGCCGACCTGGCGGCGCTGGTGGCGCAGTACCGCGTGCAGGGCGCCTCCTACGCGCTGGCCGTGGGCGACGCCACGGGCGAGCCGGTGGTCGAGGTCGTGTTCGCCTTCCTCACGCCGGGCGGGGCCGCCGAGCGCTCGTTGTCCGACCTGCCCGGTGCCGTCGCCGAGGTGCGGCAGCTGGCGGAGGGGCCATGACCCTCACCGAGCAGGCCCCCGGGCTACCGTCGATTCCCGTGCCCGATGCCGCCTCCCCCACCGCTGCGGCACTGTCGCGGGTGGTGCGCGAGCTGCCCGGCGGCGGCGAGGCCCGGCCGGGCCAGGTCCACATGGCGGAGGCCGTGGCCGGCGCCATCGCCGGGGGCGAGCACCTGGTGGTGCGGGCCGGCACCGGCACCGGCAAGACGCTGGGCTACCTGGTCCCGGCCATCCGCTCCGGCAAGCGGGTGGTGGTGGCCACGGCCACCCGGGCGCTCCAGGATCAGCTGGCCGCCAAGGACCTGCCCTTCCTGGAACGGCACCTCGACCGATCCTTCACCTGGGCCGTGCTCAAGGGCCGGTCCAACTACGTCTGCGTCCAGCGGCTGGCGGAGGTGGCGCGCCCCGCGCTCGGCGAGGCGGGCGACGGGGCCGGGGCCGGTAGCGCCACCGACCAGTTGGCGCTGGACGGGTTGGCGGAGCGGGCCGACCCCGACGAGCTGGTGGCGCTGGCGGCGTGGGCGGTGACCTCGTCGAGCGGCGACCGGGCCGAGCTACCGGTCGAGCCCAGCGAGGCGGCGTGGTCGGCCGTCAGCACCGGCTCCCGCGACTGCCCGGGCGCCGCCCGCTGCCCGCGGGGCGACCGCTGTTTCGCCGAGGCGGCCCGGGCCCGGGCGGCGGAGGCCGACGTGGTGGTCGTGAACCTTCACCTCTACGGCCTCGACCTCGGCGCCGACGGGGCGATCCTGCCCGACCACGACGTGGCCGTGGTCGACGAGGCGCACCTGCTGGACGACGTGATCTCCGCCACCGCCGGGGTCGAGCTGGGCCCGGGAAGGTTCACGCAGCTGGGCCGGATGCTGCGGGGCATCCTCGCCGGGGCCGACACGACCATCGCCGGGGTCACGGACGGGGCCGGCCTCCTCAGCGGGGCCCTGGGCGGCCACCGCGACCGGCGGATCACCGCCCCGCTGCCCGACGACCTGTCCGGCGTGCTCGCCGCGGCCCGCGCCCGGGTCGAGGCCGCGCAGGCGGCGCTGCGCAACATCCCGTCCTCGGCCGGCGACGACGTCACCAACCGCGCCGTCCGGGCCCG
>DASSUD010000323.1:0-4940 GCA_035707385.1 Acidimicrobiales bacterium | reverse complement strand
TGGCGGGCAGGAAGTGCGGGCCGGTCACGACCGCGCCCGCAGCGCCCGCCGCAGGACCTTGCCCGTCTCGCCGTAGGGCAGCTCGTCCACGAAGTCGATCGTGGTCGGGCACTTGTAGCGGGCCAGCTGGCGGGCCACGTGGTCGACGAGCGCGTCCTCCTCCAGGTGGGCGCCCCGCGCCGGGACCACGTAGGCCTTGACGGCCTCGCCGGAGTGCGGGTGCGGGATGCCCACCACCGCCGCCGCCTCCACCCCGGGGTGGGTGACCAGCACGTCCTCGACCTCGGCCGGGTAGACGTTGAACCCCGACACGATGATCACGTCCTTGACCCGGTCGACCAGCGACAGGAACCCGTCGTCGTCGACGACCGCCACGTCGCCGGTGCGCAGCCAGCCGTCCTCGGTGAGGGCGGCGGCGGTGGCCTCGGGGTCGTCCCAGTAGCCGGCGAACACGTTGGGTCCCCGCACCCAGATCTCGCCCGGGTCGCCGACCAGGGCGTCCTCGCCGGAGGGGTCGATCAGCCTGATCTCCACCCCCGGCAGCGGGACCCCGATGCTGCCGTCGGGCGCGTCGTACCCGAGGCCGCTGGTGACGGCGGGCGACGCCTCGGTCAGCCCGTATCCCTCCGTCAGGTCGATGCCGAACCGCTCGCGCACCGCCCGCCGGACCTCGACGGGGAGCGGGGCGGCACCGGACACGGCCATGCGCACCCCGGCCATGGCCTTGGGGTCGGCGGAGGCGAGCTCGGCCCAGGCCGCCCACATGGTGGGGACCCCCGACACCACGGTGACCCGGTGGTCCACCACCGCCTGGAGCGAGGTGTGGGGATCGAACCGCTCGATCAACACCACGGAGCTGCCCGCGGCCAGGGCCTGGCCCAGCAGCGCGTTGAGCCCGAACACGTGGAACAGGGGCAGCACGCCCAGGTACACCTCGGCGCCCGGGTCGGGGCGGGCCGGGTTGGCGAGGATCTGGTCGATGTTGGCCAGCAGGTTGCCGTGCGTGAGCATCGCCGCCCGGGGGTGGGCCACGGTCCCGCTGGTGAACAGCAGCACGGCCAGGTCGTCGTCGGCCCGGGGCACCAGGGGCGCCGGCTCGCCCTCCAGCAGGTCGGCGATGGCGACGCTGCCCTCGAAGCCCGGGATGCCCCCGGTCGCCAGCGCGGCCATCGCGTCGAGGGCGGTCGGGCCGGCGAGCGCCAGCCTGGCCTCCACGGCCCGGAGCTCGCGGGTCAGCTCGGGGGCCGGGCTGAGCGGGTTGAGCGGCACGGCGACCGCCCCCGCCCCCAGCACCGCCAGGTAGGCGACCACGAAGTACCAGTTGTTGCCGGCCACGACGGCCACCCGGTCGCCGGGCTCGATCCCCCGGGACACCAGGGCGCCCCGGGCCCGCGCCACCTGGTCCGACAACTCGCCGTAGGTGGTGACCCGGCCCCGGCTGTACAGGGCCGGGCGGTCCGCGGGGTGGGCCTCGATGACGGTGGCCAGGTTCATCGGGCGAACAGTAGGAGCTGGATCGCGCTCGCCCCCAGGATCAGGGCGAGCAGGACGGCCAGCACGACGGTGGTGCCTGGTCTCATGGGGTCCTGCGGGGTTGGAGGGTCACGGGCGTGGTCTGGCCGGCGCCGCGCCCGTTGCCGTCGGACGCGTCCTCGTCGCCGGACAGTGGGACCAGGGCCAGCTCGTCGCCGGCCACCAGGCCGAGGGCCTCGGCGGCCGAGCCCCGGCTGACGGTGACCGAGAGCAGGCCGTAGCTGTCGACGACGAGCCCGACCTGACCGGTGGCCAGGTCGTCGTAGGCATGGGCGCGGCGGGCGGTGCGGACGCCCTCGGCCGGCCGCCTCCAGCGCAGCTGGATGCGCTCGCCCCAGCCCTCGACCTCGTCGGGGTCGACGTTGAGCTGGCAGTTCCCGTAGCGGTCGACCCACAAGATCTCGCCGACCAGGGCGCCGTCCTCCTCCCGGGTCAGGGGCACCAGGCCGGGGACCAGCTCGGCCACGTCGACGCGGGGGCCGAGGGCGTCGAGCGGCACGCCGGCGCACAGGTGGGCGGCGGCCGGTGCGAAGACGTCCCGGCCGGCGAACGTAGCCCCGGGCGCGGGCAGCCGGTACTCGGCGGCGGTCAGCTCGACGGCGGCCGTGGCGCCGCCCACCATGCCGACGGCGGGCGCCAGCAGGCCGTTGTCGGGCCCGACGAGGTACGCCTGGCCGTCGCCGACCTCGATGGCCACGGCCCGCCGGTCGGTGCCGACCCCGGGGTCGACGACGGCCAGGACCACGCCGGGGCACAGGTACTGGACGCTGCGGGCCAGGGTGAGGGAGCCGCCCTTGATGTCGTAGGGGCGGATGTCGTGGGTGATGTCGATGGTCGTGACGTGCGGTGCCAGCGAGCGGATCACCGAGTGGACCACGCCGACGAACTCGTCGCTGGTGCCGTAGTCGGACAGGAAGCTGATCGTGTCGAAGCGCGGGGGCATGCAGGGCGGTGGTGGTGCGTCGGTGCGGCGGCCGGGCCGGGAGGCGGTGCGGGGCGGCTCAGCCGGCCTGGGTGAACCGGTCGGCCAGGTACGCGTCGACGTCGTCTTCCAGGATCCGGTAGGCCTTGCCGACGCGGGCAGCGCGCAGCTCGCCCGACTTGATCAGCCGGTAGACGGTCATGGACGAGACCCGCAGGAGATCAGCGACCTCCTGGGGAGTGAAGAACCGGGCGCGCGACACAGCCATGTGGAAGACCCCTTCCAACTCCGCTGGGGAAACTGTAGGCCACCGTTGCTGGTGGGGCGAGTGGGGCGGTGGTGGCCGCGGTCAGTCGCCCCGACCCAGCTCCCGGCTGCGCTCGGTGGCATCCATGACGGCGTCGAGGAAGGCGCTGCGGACCCCGGCCCGCTCCAGTGCCCGCAGCCCCGCGGCGGTCGTCCCCCCCGGTGACGTGACGGCCGCCCGCAGCGCCTCGGGCCCCTCGGGCGAGTCGGCCAGCAGGCGGGCCGCGCCCAGCAGCGTCTGGGTGGCCAGGGCGGCGGCCGTGGGCCGCGGCAGGCCGGCGAGCACGCCCCCCTCGACGAGGGCCTCGGCCACGAGGAAGACGTAGGCCGGGCCCGAGCCGGACAGCCCGGTCACGGCGTCGAGGCTGGGCTCCGGCACCCTGACCACGGTGCCCACGGCCCCGAGCACGGCCTCGGCCCAGGCCAGCTCGCGCTCACCCGCGGCGCTCCCGGCGGCCACGGCGGCCGCGCCGGCCCCGACGAGGGCGGGGGTGTTGGGCATGGCCCGCACCACGGGCGTCCCCGGCGCCAGCGCTGCCTCCAGGCGGGCGATGGTGACCCCGGCGGCGATGGACAGCACCGGCGCGGGCCCGTCGCCGCCCCCGGCCTCGACCTCGACCGCCACGCCCGGGGCTCCTCCCCGGGGACCCGCCGAGCGGGCCACGGCCGCCAGGGCCCGGCACGCGGCTTCGACGTCGCCGGGCTTGACCGCCAGCACGTGGCCGCCCGCCGGGCCGGGGTCGGTCACGACGCGCAGGTCGGGGAACCGCTCGCGCAGCTCGGCGGCCCGGGCCTCCAGCTTCTCGACCACCGACAGCTCGGCCGCGGGCGCGAACCCGGCGGCGATGAGGCCCGCGACCAGGGCCTCGCCCATCTTCCCTCCGCCGATCACCTGCAGCCGGGGCGTCATGGCCCCGACCCTACGACCCGGGCCAGGGCACGACCGTCAGCCGCGGCCACAGCTGCTGCCAACGTGCCGCCTTGGCCTCGTACACCTGGCGGGGGGCCTGCACGGGGTTGGGCCGCAGCACGAAGCCGAGCAGGTCGTCGAGCCCGAACGGGGCGAACACGGTGGCCTCGCCCCCCGCCGTGCGCACCCCCACGCAGCAGGCCTGGCCGGGGAACGAGGCGATGGCGTCCTCGGTCGAGGCGTAGGGCGCGCACGGCACGCCGAAGTGCTGCTCGTACCAGAGGTGGACCCGGGCCTCGTTGCGCACCTCGACCTCGACCCCGGCGTCGGCGGCGGCGCACCGGCGGATCACCTCGTCCTCGGCCTCCCACGACAGGTCGCGGTCGTCGAAGTACACGAGGTCGTAGTCGCGGATGCCCCGGGCCGGCTCGTGCCCGTCGAGCACGTTCCACACGGTCTGGAACAGGCAGCCGGCCGCCAGGTACCAGCCGGGCAGCGCCCACTGCTCGGCCAGGCCCAGCACCCGCGTCACCGCCGGGTTGCGCCCGACGAGGTCGAGGAAGCGGGCCTCGTCGGGGGTCACCGGTCGGCCCCCCGGCGGCCCGGCGCACCCGTCGCCTTCCCCGAACGCAGGTGACACCGGGAACCGCCACGGAACTGCATCATACACCGTACCCTCATGAGATAGCGTCTACTGCCGTGAGAAGTGCGAAGCGAACCCGATGCGCAGTGCGGTGGGGAAGAACTGCTCGACCCACTGGTAGAGCGACCCGAGGATGCGGTCCAGCTCGTCGTCGTCCACCGCGCCGTTGTCGATCTGGCCGATCAGGAAGATGGCGTCCTCGTCGCCGATGGCGAACGACGCCCCGTACAGCCTGCGGTTGCGCCGCAGCAGGTGCTCGTAGAGGGCCCCGTGGTTCTCCTCCGGCGCCGGCATCATGTAGGTCTCGTAGTGCAGGGTCCGCTGCCGCAGGTGGAACCAGATGGTGAACACGTCCTTGGCCTCGCCCAGGACGCGGACGAACCACCGGCGCTCGCCCGTCTCCTCGTCCCGCTCGACGGCGGCCACGACCGGGTTCTCCTCCAACTGGCGGGCGAGCCACGCCTCGATGCGCGCGGCCAGGTCGTCGAGCTCGGCCTCGGTCGACGGGTTGTGCGTCATGTCACCGGACGGTAACGGTCGCGCCAGACTCTCCGGATGCAACCGGACCCGGAGTGGACTGCACAGGACCTGGCCGGCACCGTCGCCGCCGCCGGCGTGTGGTGGGA
>DASSUD010000322.1:0-42254 GCA_035707385.1 Acidimicrobiales bacterium | reverse complement strand
CGGGCGGGGCGGCAGTGCGGGCATCGCCGGCCCGCGGCGGCCACGCCCGCACTCGGGCGCCGGCGCGGTGGCCCTCCCGGAGCCGGTGGACCGGGAGTCCCCGCGGCACGTGCCGTACGTCCTGACCGGGCCCTGACCCCTCAGCGGGCGGCAAGCACGGCCATGGCCGCGTTGTGGCCGCCGATGCCGCTCACACCACCGCCGCGGCGGGCACCCGCGCCGCACACGAACAGGTTGGCGACGTCGGTCTCGACGCCCCACTCCCCCGGGCGGGCGCCGGGGCCGCCGTCGTCGCCCGCCCACGGCCAGGCCAGGTCGCCGTGGAAGATGTGGCCGCCCGGCATGCCGAGGCTCGCCTCCAGCTCCGGCGGGCTGACCGCTTCGAGGCACGGGCGGCCGTCCGCGTCGCGGGCCAGGCATCCCGCCAGCGGCTCGGCCAGATAGGCGTCGAGGCCCGCCACGTGGCGCCGGGCCGCCTCGTCCCGCACCGCGGCGGCGTCCTCGCCGGCGAACAGCCGGGCCGGGGCGTGCAGGCCGAACAGGGTCAGGGTGTGCACGCCCCGGGCGGCCAGGTCGGGCGCCAGGATGGACGGGTCGGTGAGCGTGTGGCAGTAGACCTCGCCCGGCGGCGGGTCGGGCAGGGTGCCCTCGGCCGCGGCGGCGTGGGCGGCCTCCAGCGCCGCGTAGCCCTCGTCGACGTGGAACGTCCCGGCGAACGCGGCCGCCGGGTCGTGGCCGCTGCGCAGCCGGGGCAGGCGGTCGAGCACCATGTTGATCTTCATCTGGGCGCCCTCCGGCCCGGCCACCGGCCGGCCCCGCAGGCGGTCGAGGACGGCGGGGGCCACGCCGGCGAGCACGAAGTCGCCGGCCACGCTCCGCTCGGCGTCGCCGTGCCGGAAGGTCACCTCCCCGGTCCGGCCGTCGGCCGCCACGGCCGTGGCCTCGGCCCCCGTGACCAGCTCCGCGCCCGCCTCCCGGGCGGCCGCCTCCAGCGCGCCGGTCACCGCGCCCATGCCCCCGACGGGGACCCGCCACTCCCCCGTCCCGTTGCCCACCACGTGGTACAGGAAGCAGCGGTTCTGGACCCGGCCCGGGTCGTGGGCCGAGGCGAAGGTGCCGATCAGGGCGTCGGTCAGGACCACGCCCCGCACGGCGTCGTCCCGGAACCGGGCCTCGACCGCCTCGCCCAGGGGCCGGGCCACGAGGTCGTCCCACACCCGGCCGCCGACCCGGTCCCGCACCTCCGCCTCCGGCCGCAGGGGATCCAGCAGCGTGGGGGCCACCGCGGCGGCCAGCCGGGCGGCGTCGTCGTAGAAGGCGCGCCAGGCGCGGTACTCGTCGTCCGACCCGGTCAGGTCCCGGAACGACGTCGCGGTGGCGGGGCCCGGGTCGCGCTCGACCAGCAGGCCGCCGTCCCGGCCGTCCCGGCGCACCGGCGTGAACGACGCCACCGGCCGCGACGCCAGCGACAGGCGCAGGCCGAGGTCGGCCACGATGCGGTCCGGGAGCAGGCTGACCAGGTACGAGTAGCGGGACAGGCGGGCGTCCACCCCGGCGAAGGGCCGCCCGCTCACCGTCGCCCCGCCCAGGTGGCCGGCCCGCTCCAGGACGCAGACCGAGCGCCCGGCCCGGCCGAGGTAGGCCGCGGCCACCAGGGCGTTGTGGCCCCCGCCCACGATCACGGCGTCGTAGCGGTCACGCATCACCGCCAGTCTGCCCGGCCCTGGACGGCGACGTCGCCGGGCGGGAAGCTGCGGGCACCATGACGGACCCCCGCGAGATCCTCGACGCGATCGGCCACGACCTGGCCGGCGAGCACCCGGGCGTCGAGCGGGGCCGTATCTTCCGCTCCACCGGGTTCAAGGTGGGCGGGCGATACTTCGCCTTCGCCAACGACGACGGCATCGTCCTCAAGCTGCCCGAGGCCCGGGTCCGGGCCCTGGTCGACACGGGCGAGGGCGCCGAGTTCACGTCGGGCCCGCGGGTCATGCGGGAGTGGGTGCAGGTCCCCGGCGGTCCCGGCCTCCCCGCCCTGGTGGCCGAGGCCCACGCCTTCCTGGCCGGGTGAGCGGGCCGCGGGTAACGGTCAGAGCTCGCGCGCCCGGCGCACGACCTCCCGGACGAACCTGCCCGTCTCCCGGGCGCGGGTGGCGGGATCCCGCAGGTGCCCCGGCGACGGGTGGTCGAGGCGGTAGGCGACGGCCTCCTCCGGGGGGCGCCGAGCGTGCCCCAGGACACCGCCCAGCGGGAGCCCGCCCGCCGCCGCGCCCGGCCGGAGGCCGCCAGCACGCCGGCCGCCCAGCCCGCCCAGTAGCGGTCGAGGTTGGCGAGGTTCCAGGCGCGCAGCTTGCCCGGCTCGGAGTCGAGGCCCAGGTCGGCGGGCTCGGGGCCCCGCACGGCGATGCCGCTCTCGGCCAGGGTCTTCCACACGACGGGGTTGACGTCGAAGCCCTGGCCCGCGTGGAACTCGTGGCCGACGTGCGACGCCACCGGCACGATCGCCGTCACCGGGCGGGCCACGTCCTCGGCCGCCACGAACACCCCGTTCACCGTGCCCGGGATCGCCAGGCGCCCCCGGGCCAGCGCCCGCGCCACCGACCCCGCCCCGGCTCCCACGTGGACCATCCGCAGGCACCGCAGGTCGTCGGGCCCGAAGCGGCCGTCGGTCACCCCGACCACGTCGATGTCGCTGCGCCCGGGGCGGTAGGCCCCGAGGGCCGTCGACCCCACCACGTAGAGGCCGAGCACGCGGCCCGGCAGCCGCCGGTCCAGGTGGCGCACGTAGCGGTCGACGATCCGGCGCGCCTGGCCGGGGAGGGTCCCCATCTCCACCCCGCTAGCCGAAAAGCAACGAGTAGTCCGCGCCACCCCGCAGGTGATGCCCGCCGTCGATGGGCAGGTTGACGCCGGTGATCCACGACGACTCGGGCCCCGCCAGGAACCGGACGGCCTCGGCGATGTCCTCGACCGTCCCGACCCGGCCGAGCGGCATCCCGGCGATGTAGTCGTCGAGCAGCGGCCCGCCGGCGGTGATGAGCGACATCAGCTCGTCGTCGACGATGCCCGGCTGCACGCTGTTGACCCGGATGCCCGCCGCGCCCAGCTCCTCCGCCGCGCTCCGGCACACCATGTCGATGCCGGCCTTGGCCGCCCCGTAGGCCCACAGCCAGCGGTGGGGGAAGTGGCCGGCGCCCGACGACATGCCGATGATCGACCCGCCTCCCGCCGCCTTCATCGCCGGGACCGCGTGCTTGATGCACAGCATGGTGCCGACCAGGTTGAGGTCGACGGTGGCCCGGACCGCGTCGGCGTCCGCGCCCTCGAAGGCGCCCACGTGGTGCGAGCCACCGGCGTTGGCGAACAGGATGTCCAGCCCGCCGGTGGGTTCGGCGGCGAAGGCCACGGCCGCCGCCACCTGGTCCTCGACGGTGACGTCGGCGACGACGTGGCGGATCGAGCCGCCCTCCCCCACCCGGGGACCGATGGCGTCGACCGCCCGGGCCAGCTTGTCCCCGGTGCGGCCGCAGATGGCGACGTGGGCGCCGTCGGACGCCAGCCGAGTGGCCGTGCCGAGCCCGATGCCGCTGCCCCCGCCCGTGACGAGAGCGGTGCGACCGGTGATGGTCGACATGGTCAGGCTCCGATCCGGGCCGTCGGGCTGAAGGCCACGGGCATGGTCTCGTAGCCGCTGACGAAGTTGGCGGGCCGGCGGGCCGGCTCGTCCGCCTCGACCAGGTGCAGGTCGGGCAGCCGGTCCAGCAGCCGCTCGAAGGCGACCCGCACCTCCAGCCGGGCCAGCGACGCCCCCAGGCAGAAGTGGGGGCCGAAGCCGAAGGCCACATGTTCGTTCGGCTCGCGGCCGACGTCGAAGGTGTCCGGCTCGGGGAACTGGTCGCCGTCCCGGTTGGCCGACGGGTAGAGCAGCAGCAGCTTCTGGCCGGCGGCGATCGTGCGGCCCCCCAGCTCGACGTCGCGGGCGGCGGTGCGGGCCATGTTCTTGATGGGCGACACCCAGCGCAGCGACTCCTCGACGGCGGACGGCACCAGGCTCCGGTCGGCCTGCAGCCGCGCCCAGCGGTCCGGGTCGCACAGCAGCTGGTACAGGCCGCCGGTGATGACGTGGCGGGTGGTCTCGTCGCCGCCGATGAGGATCAGCAGGGACTCGAACACCACCTCGTCGTGCGCCAGCCGGTCGCCGTCCACCTCGGCGTGGACCAGTGCGCTCATGAGGTCGTCGCGCGGGCACCGGGCCCGGTCCTCGATGACGTCGCCGATGTAGGACGTGTAGCCCTCGAAGGCCCCGATCATGGCCGCCACCCGGTCGGGGTCGGCCGAGCCCTGGCCCCGCATCAGGTCGTCGGACCAGCGCAGCAGCGTCGGATGGTCGTCGTGCGCGACGCCGAGCGCGTCACCGATCATGACCAGCGGCAGCCAGGCGGCGAAGTCGGCGACCACGTCGCAGGCGCCGGCCTCGCAGAAGCCGTCGACCAGCCGGTCGACCACCTCGCCGATGCGGGCCGCCTGGTCGCGGACCCGCCGGGGCGTGAAGCCGCGGTTGACCAGCTTGCGCCGCCGCAGGTGGTCCGGGTCGTCCATGTCGATCATCATCGGCGTGGGCCCCGAGTCGGGGCGGATGCCCCCGGCGCTGCTGAACGTGCCCGGGTCGGTCGAGACGGCCCGGACGTCCGCGTAGCGGGTGACGCCCCACACCTGGCCGGCCTCGTCCCAGTGCACGGGGTCCTGGGAACGCAGCCGGGCCAGCTCCGCGTGGGGGTTGCCACCCCAGAAGTCCCCGCTGGCGATCGACATGCCCGGCGATTCTGAACCGCCGTTCAATGTCTGTCCAGCGGGTCGGTCCGCTTACTTCGGATCGTCGTCGAGCCTGCGGAGGGCGTCCTTGGCGGCGTCCTGGCCCTTGTCGACGTGGTCGGCGTACTTGCCGCCGGTCTTGTCGTCGACGAAGTCACCGCCCTTGTCGATCCCGTCGTCGATCTTGTCCCGGTTCTGGCCGAGCATGCCCTTGACCTTGTCCATGAGTCCCATGGCTGCTGGGAACCTCCTGCCGGGGGAGCCGGCGTCGGGGGCCCGCCCACTGACCCCTGTTCGAGCTCTGTTCTACCTCACGGAGGGTAGGGCTCGAAGCCCTCCCGCTCCTGGACGTGGCGGACGTACGCGATCACGGCCTCGATCTGGGCCTCGTCGAGCCCCGTCACCGGCGGCATGTCGCCGAAGTTCCAGTGGTGCTGGGGCGAGCCCTCGAGGATGGCGGCGCGGAAGGCGTCGTCGGGGTGGTGGCCGGGCTCGTAGACCACCGAGAGGTGCGACGGGCCCCGGTCGGTGCCCCGGAGGTCGGTGCCGTGGCAGGCGGAGCAGGCACCGGCGTAGAGGTCGGCGCCCTCCTCCAGGTCGGCCGGGGCCCCGGTCTCCGGGGCGGGCTCGCCCGTGAGCGAGGCCTCGTCGCCCGCGTCGTCCCCGCAGGCGGCGACCGCCAGGGCCAGCGCGACGGCGATCCCCCGGTAGGGCAGGCGTCCCAGCACGGTCCGCCAGCGTAGGCGGCGCCACCTGCGGCGCCCAGCCCGGCCGGTCAGGGCCCGTAGCGCGCCGCGAGCTCGGCGCCGATCCGGGCCAGTTCGGCCCGGACCTCCGCGGGCCCCGTGACCTCGACGGACCCGCCGAAGCCGGCGAGCTGCTCGGCCAGGCCGGTGGCGGTGTGGGCCGCCACCCGTAGCCGGGTCGAGCCCGGGCCGGCCGGCTCCTCGACGTGGCAGTGGCGCCCGAATCGGTCGGCCAGGACGGGCACCAGCCACGCCGGCGCCAGGACCGTGGCGGACACCCGTGACCGGCGCTGCTCCACCTCGTCGACGACCTCGCGCCACAGCCCGTCGAGCTGGGCGCCGGCGGGACGGGCGGCGGCCTCCGCCGTGACCTCGGCCGCCACCACCCGGTCGAGACGGAACGTGCGCCGGCCCGGTCGGTGCCCGCCACCAGGTACCAAAAGCCGTCCTTGTCGGCGAGCCCCCAGGGGTCGACCAGCCGGCGGGACGGGTCGCGGCCCCGCCCGGCGTAGTCCAGCCGCACCCGGCGCCGCCGGACGATGGCCTCCTGCAGAACGTCGACCAGCGGCGGCCGCGGCCGGCCCCGGTCCCCCCAACCGGCCGGGTCGACGACCACCGCCCGGGACGCGGCCTCGGCCTCGTCCCGGAACGGCCCGGGCAGGGCCTGCACCAGCTTGCGCAGCGCCGAGCGCGCCGCCGGCGCCGCGCCGGACGGCGGCCCGACGAGGGCGAACAGCGCCCGGGCCTCGCCGGCCGTGAGGCCGGTCAGGTCGGTGCGGGCCCCGCCGAGCAGCGACCAGCCCCCACCCCGGCCCGGCTGGGGGTACACGGGCACGCCCGCGGCCGACAGCGCCTCCAGGTCGCGGCGCGCCGTGGCCACCGACACCTCCAGCTCGGCGGCCAGCTCGGCCGCGGTGACGCGGCCCCGGGCCTGCAGCTCCAGGAGGGCGGCGACGAGCCGGTCGGCACGCATGCCCGCAGTCTCGCTCGCAAAGTGGTCACAACGTGAGCACTTTCGGCGCGGACACTCGTGCCAGACACCGACGACAGGAGCAGACCATGCTGCGAGGACTCGCCACCGTGAGCTACTGGGCCGACGACATGGCGGCCGCCAGGGCCTGGTACACCCAGGTCCTGGGCATCGAGCCCTACTTCAGCCGAGGCGACGCCTACTACGAGTTCCGGGTGGGCGACTACCAGCACGAGCTGGGGCTGATCGACCGGCGCTACCAGCCGGACGGCGTGGCGGGCGGCCCGGGCGGGACCGTCGCCTACTGGCACGTCGACGACGTGCAGGCCGCCGTCGACCGGCTGCTGGCTCTGGGCGCCACCCTCCACGAGGCCCCCCAGGACCGGGGCGCGGGCTTCGTGACCGCCACGGTGATCGACCCCTTCCACAACATCCTGGGCGTCATGTACAACCCGCACTACGTCGACATCCTGAGCGCGGAGCGGGGCCGGAGCACGCTGGGCTAACGCCCGCCTGCCATCATCCGCTCCGTCGACCCGGTGCCGGGGGGAGGGCCGGTCGCTCAGCGCTGGGTCGGCGACGAGAGGGGGACGGTGATCGAGGGAGACGGCGACCCGGTGGTCGCCGGAGGGGCTGGTGGAGCCGATGGGCGCGGCTGAGGCGGCGCCGCCCGCGCGCGACCCGAGCCTCCTGCGTCCCGCGCCCGGGCGCGGCATCCTCACCTTCCTCGTGGTGCACGGCCCCGAGGCCGGTCCTGCCCACCGCACGGCCGGCACCGTGGCCGAGGCGGGCGGCCAGGCCCTCGACCCGGCTCTCTGCGGTGGCGACCCCCCTCCGTTCGCCGCTGCCTTCTATCTCGCTGCGGATGCGGCCCGAGCCGCCCTCGATCTCGTGCCCCCGGGCGGCCCGCGACGGGCCGCGCTGTGCACCGGGCGGGCCGCCGCCGAGGGGAACGGCGGCCCGGGCGCGCTGGACCGGGCACTGGCCCTCGCCGGTGAGGCCGGGCCGGGCGAGATCGTCGCCGCGGCCTCCGCCGCGGTGATGGCCGGCCCGACGCTCCCCGCGACGGTCGTGCTCACCGACCGCAGCGCCGGGCGGGCCGCCAGTGCGGCCCCGGCCGAGCGCAGCTACCTCTTGCGCCGGGTCGACCCGGACGGCCCGGGCGGTCCCGCGCTGGTCGCGTCGGCCCTGGACTGGGCCCGGCGGGCCACCCGCGGCCCGCTGATCGGCCGGGACCGGGAGGCGTCGACGCTCGACCGGGCGTGGGCTGCCACCCGGGACGGGCGCCCCCACCTCGTGATCGTGTCCGGCGAGGCCGGTGCCGGCAAGACCATGCTGGCGGCCGACCTCGCCATCCGGGCCCACGCCGCCGGCGCCCTGGTCCTCTACGGCCGCTGGGACCCGACCGGCACTGCCAGCTACCAGCCGGTGCGGGAGGCCCTGGCCACCTACGCGTCGGTGTGCCCGCCCGCCGTCCTGCAGGACGACCTCGCCGGCCTGGGCGAGGACGGCGGGCGCCTGCTGTCCGAGCTCACCGGCCGCGGGCGGTCGGTGCTGGCCCGGCCCCGCGAGGCCTTCGACGAGGGCCGGGTCTTCGACGCGGTCGCCGGCTGGCTCGTCGCGCTCACCGGCCGGCACGCCACGCTGCTGGTGCTCGAGGACTTCCAGTGGGCAGACCGGCCGACCATCCACATGCTCGACCACGTGCGCCAGGCGCTGGCGGACCGCCCGCTCATGGTGGTGGTCACCGGCCGCGGCGACGAGACCGAGCTGGACGACGTGCGCGAGGCGCTCGCTGCCGGCGATGCGGGCCCGGACGGCTGGGCCACCGCCCGCGTCGACGTCGGGGGGCTCGCCCGCGAGGACGTGTGCCGGCTGGTGTCGCACGCAGCCGGCGGCGACCTGCCGCCCGCGGCGGTGCCGCTCGTGGCCTGGCTGGGCGACGCCGCCGCCGGCAACCCGGCGCTCGTACGGGCGGTCGCCGGTGGTGCCCGGACCCGCGCCGACCTCGTCGAGGGCCTGCGGGCCGCGCAGCACACCGCCCCGGCGGAGCTCGTGCACGTCGTCCGCTGGCGCCTCAACCAACTCCCCGTGCGTGCCCGCGAGGTGGCGATCGCCGCCGGTGCATTGGGGGCCACGTTCGAGCTCGACGACCTCGCCGCCGCCACCGGGGCACCCCCGGCGATGCTGCGGGGGCCCCTCGACGAGGTCGTCCGGGCCGGGCTCCTCCGGGCCGGGCCCGCGCCCGCCGGATACCGGTTCACACACGCCCTGGTGGTCCGGGCCCTCCAGGACGGCGACGTGGCGACCAGCCAGCCGCCCCGCGGCTACTCGCCCCCGGTGCCGACCTAGCAGGCTGCGCGCCGACCTCGGGCTGGTAGCTCCTACACGGGGGACCTGCGAGGCGCCGATCGGAGGGCCTCCGCCCGGAGCTCGTCGATCCAGTCGCGGTCGTGCAGGCGGCCGCGTCCCTCCAGCGCGTCGGCGAGGGCGGTGCGGGCGAGGCCCATCCACGGCAGGGCCCGCAGCCCGGTCAGGCGGTGGAGGGCCGCGGTGCTCTGCCGCTCGGCCTCGGACCACTCCCCGGTCACCAGGGCGAGCCGCGCCAGGTGCAGCTCGACGGGACCGACGTGGCCGGTGTAGCCCAGCGAGCAGTCGAGGCCGGCGAACGGGGCGAGGAGCGACCGGACCGCGGCGGCCGTCGTGGCGTCGCCCAGCTCGACCGCGAGCACCGCCAGCAGACCCACCGCGTGTGGCCAGGCGTCGCCGGGGGCCAGCGGTTCGATCCCGGTGGCGAGAGCCCGCGCCACCACGTGCGCCTCGCCCCGGTCGCCGGCGGCCAGCGCGGCCACCGCCCGCCACAGCGGGGCCGCCTTGGCCTCGGGGTCGGCGCCGGCGGGCTGCAGGCGCCCCTCCTCCAACCAGCGCGCCACCGCCAGCTCGGCTCCGGCCTCCCGCCCGGCGAGCGGCGCCAGCGCGTAGGCGTCGGTCACGCGCCCCTCCGTGACCGCCACGGCCAGGTGGTAGCCGACCAGCATCCGGGTCGTGGCCGGTTCGTCGCCCGCGGGTCCCGTGCCCAGCCCGGCGAGCACCTGCCGCACCGCGGCGCGGTCGCCCGCCAGGCCGGCCGCCGTCGCCTGGTGGTGCGCGGCGTCGACCAGGGCGCGGGTGTCGCCCGCCGCCGCGGCCACGGCCGCCAGGTCGGCGGCCAGCAGGCGGCGCTCGTCGAGGCGCTCGAAGCCCCCGGACCGCTCCAGCTCCACCGCCAGGTCACGCGCCGCCTGCGCCAGCAGTGCAGGGGCGTCTCCCGGCACGCGGCCGCCGCGGGCGACGTGCGCGGCGACCAGGCGCGCCCTGTCCAGCGGGTCCATCGCCACCGCCGACTCCCCTGACCAGCGCAGCAGGCCGTCGATCAGGGCGCCGGCCTCGCCGCCCAGCGTCCCGCTGCGCCGGGCCGCGTCGATCAGCCCGACGAGAGCCCGGGCCGCGATGTCGCCCCGCCGGCAACCCCGGGCCTCGATGGCCGCCTGCATCAAGGTCTGGGCCGCGTCGCGGGGGTCGACGGCGACGAGGGCGAGCCCGAGGTCGGCGAGGGTGCCGGCGCGGAGCGGCTGGTCCGAGGGGGGCGCGTACTCGTACGCCTGGCGGAGCAGCCGGACGGCCTGGTGGGCCGACCGGCCTCCGAACGCCCGGCCGGCGTCGCGGAGGGAGGCGGACACCCGGTCGTCGGGAGGATCGGACCCGGCGGCCCGGTGGTACGCCAGCCGCGCCACGAAGCGGTCCGCGGCGCCAGGCGGGAGCTGCTCGATGGCGTCGGCCAGAGCCAGGTGGAGCCGGTGGCGCCGTATCCCGGACAGCCCGTCGAGGACGACCCGGCGGGTGACGTCGTGCACGAAGCGCAGCCGGGTCGGGAACTCCGCATCGGGAGCGACCTCGGCGGCCAGGCCGGCGTCGATCAGCTGCTCCAGGCCGCGCAGCGCCGCCGCCGGGCCGAGGCCCGACGCCCGCACCACCAGGTCGACCTCGCACCCCTGGCCGGCCACCGCGGCCGATCGGGCCAGCGCCCACGCCGGCTCGTCCAGTCCGGCCAGCCGGGCCTCCACCCACGAGGCCACCCTGGGCGGCACGGGACCGGTGACCGGCGACGGGGCTGCCGGCCCCGACCGGGCCTCGAGCAGAGCGGTCAGCAGGTACGGGTTGCCCGCCGTGTCGTCGACCAGCGTGCGCGCCACCGCCCGGCGGGCGGCCCGGGGCTCGTCGAGAACGGCGTCGACCAGCTCCTGGACCTCGGCCGCGGCCAGGCCGGCCAGGCCGACCTCGGTCAGGCGGGAGTCCGCGACCAGGCCGTCGACGAGGGCGGCGTAGGCGTTCGGCCGCCCGCTGGCCCCGCGGGCGGTGGCGACGACGAGCAGGCGGGTGCCGCCTCCCGTGAGTAGCCGCCACAGGCACCGGAACGTGTGCCGGTCGGCCCCGGCGAGGTCGTCCAGCACCAGGCACAGCGGCCGGTCGCGCCCCGCCGCCTGTGCCAGCTCGGTGAGCGCGCCGGAGACGGCCGCCCCGGACGTCGGCCGCCGGCGGGGGCTCGATGGCGTGCGCAGGGACGGCATGACCGCCGCCAGCTCGCCGCGGGCGGCGGCACTGAGCACCGGGCGCTCGTCGGCGGGCGTCGACCCGAGATAGCCGTCGAACGCCTCGACCAGCACGCCGCACGGATCGCCCGGCGCGGGTTGTGCCCGGCCCTGTAGGACCATGCCGCCGCCGGCGGCGATGAGCGCGCCCGCCTCTGCCGCCAGCCGGGTCTTGCCCGCACCCGGCCCGCCGGTCACGACGACCATGTGGGACGCACCGCGCGCTCCCCCGGCGGCCGCCCACCGGCCGCTGATCGTCGCCAGCTCGGCGCGCCGGCCGACGAACGGCAGCGGCCGCCCGCCCCGCAGCGGTCCGGCCCCCGCGGGGTCACCGCGGGCGGTGACCAGGAGGCCGAGGTACGCGGCCTCGGACTCCTCCGACGGGTCGACGCCCAGCTCCTCGGCGAGCACCCGTCGCAGGTCCTGGTAGGCACGCAGCGCGTCGGCCCGGTTGCCCGCCGCGGCGTGGGCCGCGATGCGACACCGGTGCGCGCTCTCCCGCAGCGGCGCCGCCGCGACGGCCTGGTTGGCGAACACCAGGGCCTCCGCGGGATCCGAGCCCAGCGCCGCCCGGCTGGCCGTCTCATAGGCCGTGACCGTCCCCTCGGCCAGGCGGTCACGAACCTCCCGTGCCCAGTCGCTGTCGTGGTGGGGCAGGAACGGCAGGGCCAGCAGCGCGGCGGCGTCCCTGGCCCGGCGGGCCGCGGGGCCCGGCTCGCCGTCCGCCAGCAGCCGCTGCGCCGCCGCCAGCGCGCCCTCGGCCCGCTCGACGTCGACCTCGACGTCGGCCGGGAGCCGCAGCCGGTAGGTCCCGCCCACGGACAGGAGGGAGCCGGGGCCGTCCGGCACGACAGCGGCCAGCGCCGCCCGCACGCGGCTGACCACACCTCGCAGCGCCGAGGTCCAGGTGGCCGGCACACCGCCGGGCCACAGGGTGTCCGCCAGCGAGTAGCGGGTCGTGCCACTGCCCCGCTCGATGGTCAGGCGGGCCAGCGCCACCTGGGCCTGCGGACTGGTGACCACCACCTCCCGGCCGTCCCGGCACATGGCGACCTGCCCGAGGAGGCGGATCTCCACCGTCACGCCGGAGCCCGCGCGCGGCGCCGCAGGGGCGGGCGCATCGTCAGGCCGTCACGGCCAGCCGCAGGGCGCGACCGGCCAGCGCGGCGAGGGCCACGGCGAAGCCCGCCAGCACCAGGAGCGGCACCACCCAGTCGCCGGTGGGCCAGCCGAACACGACGGCGTTGAGCCCGTCCACCGCCCAGGCGTGGGGCGTCAGGTGCCCGACGGCCCGCATCGCCGGGCCGACCAGCCCGAGCGGCCACAGGCAACCGCCCAGCATGGCGAGCACGAAGCCCACCGGGCCCGCGATCGTCACACCGGCCGACGAGGACGGCAGCACACAGCCGACCAGCGCGCTCAGCCCCCCCGCCACCAGCCCGACGACGAGGACGAAGGCGACGACGAGGAGCGGCTGGGGCCACGACACGCCGAGGAACAGCGTGGCACCGGCCACCACCAGCAGGCCCTGCGCCGCGGCGTAGCCGGCGAGCCCCAGCGCGAACCCGAGGGCCACCTGGGTCGACGTCACCGGCATGGCCCGCAACCGGCCGAGCACCCCGAGCTCCCGGTACGAGGCGAGCTGCGACGACTTGGCCATCGTGTTCACGAAGGCGAACAGCACCACCACGCCGATCACGGCGCTGGCCGCGTTGGCGTTGCGCCGCTCCGCCGGCTGCGCCGCGGCGGCGGCCCCGTCGAGCGCCCCGCCGGCCCGGCCGGCCGCGACCTCGAGCCCGTCCTCCAGCGCGGCGCCGGGCTCCAGCGCCCGGGCGGCCACCACCAGGGCCGCCGTCTCCGCCGCCGCGGACTCCACCGCGGCGCGCACGCCGTCCGGCGCCGCGACCTCGGGTGGACCGACCAGCTCCACGCGGTCCGGCGCGGTGCCCCCTTCGCCGAGCCCGGCCGGCAGGACGACCGCTGCGCTGACGTCACGCCGCCGGACCGCGAGCTCGGCGGCCTCCCGATCGGCGTAGCGCCGGAGCTCCAGGCCCGGGCTGCGGCCCAGCCGGTCGGAGAACAGCTCGGTCACCGGGCCCGGACCCTCGGCGACGAGCGCCACCGATGCCCGGGTCCCTCCCTCGGCGATGTAGATCGGGGCCAGCACGGCGGCGACGGCGAGTGGCAGGAGGAAGGTGAAGAACAGCCCGACGTGGTCGCGCCGCAGGAGGCGGCGATCGACCCACATCATCCCCAGCACCTGCCTCATCGCATGGTCCTCGCCAGGGGCGCCGACACGGCGAGCAGCCCCAGGCCCACCAGGACCAGCAGCACGACGTAGCCGGCCACCGCGCCGATCCCGGCCCCCGCGACCCCCAGCTCGGCGAAGGCGTCGAGGGCGTACGTCGTCGGCACGAGCACGGCCACCGGCGGCCGCTCCGTGCCGGGGGGTCCCAGCGAGCCGCTGCCCAGCGCCAGCACGAACCCGACCGCGGCGGTGGCGACCTGCGCCTGGGCCGAGGTGCGCAGCACGGCCGCCAGGACCGCCGCCATCCCGGCGTAGCAGACCAGCACCGCCAGCACGAGCGCCACGACCGGGATCGGCGGCCCCCACGACCGGCCGAACACCACGCCCATCGTCGCCGCCGTCACCGCCAGCGACAGCCCGCCGACGGTGACCGCGGCGAGCACCCGGCCGGCGACCACGGTCCAGGCCGGCACACCCGCGGTCGTCAGGCGGTCGAGGACGTCGCTCTCCCGGTCGGCCACGTGGTTGTGGATGGCGAAGCCGAGGGCGAGCAGCACGAAGAACATGCCGATGGCAGGGCCGTAGTGGGCCGCCGCGTCGAGGTCGCGCCCCGTGGCCGAGCGCACCGCCACGGTCAGCGGCCAGGTCTCGTCGTCCGGCGGCTCGGCACCGGCCCCGACCGCGGTCGACTCGGCCCAGGCCCGCACCCGGAACTGGTCGACCACGAGCCGCGCGACGTCGGTGCCGACGGAGTCGGTGCGCGGCGCCATCACCTCGATGGCGGGCGCGTCTCCCGCGGCCAGGGCCTCCGACAGGCCGGACGGCAGCACGATGGCGGCCGACACCTCGTTGCCGTCCAGCGCCCGGACGGCGGCGTCCCGGTCGAGCCGGCGGGCGGTCGCGACCTCGGCGACCGCCGGATGGGTGAGCGCCCGGTCGAAGAAGGCCGACGCGGCCGGGCCGCCGTCCTCGTCGACGACCGCCCAGGTGGTGTCGACCCGCGGCTCGCCCCCGAGGGCGCCGGTCACGATCACCGCCACCGCCGCCGGCGCCACCAGCGCGGTCAGGGCCGCCAGCCGCTGCCGGCGCCAGCGGCGCAGGTCGAGACGGAGCGTGGCGAGCAGCGGTCCGGCCCAGCGGGACATGTCACTCACGTAGGTCCCGGCCGGTCACCGCCAGGAACAGGTCCTGCAGGTCGGCGGTGCCGTCGCCCCCGGCCACCACCTCGGCCGGCGACCCTTCCAGCACGAGGCGCCCGTGGTCGATGATCCCCACGCGGTCGCACAGCCGCTCCACCTCGTCGAAGTAGTGGCTGGTGTAGAGCACGGCCATCCCCTTGTCCCGCAGGCCGCCGATGGTCTCGATCAGCGCGGCCCGGCTCTGGGCGTCGACCCCCACCGTGGGCTCGTCGAGGACGAGCAGTGCGGCTCCCTCGTCGAGGAGCGCCACCGCCAGGTTGAGCCGCCGCTGCATGCCGCCCGAGGTGCGCTCCGCCCGGTCGTCGGCCCGGCCGGTCAGCTCGACCAGCTCCAGGGCGCGGCGGACCGCGCCGGCCCGGGTGCGGCGGTCGATCCCGTACATCCTGGCCCAGAAGTCGAGGTTCTCGGCCAGTGTCAGCGTGGGGAACAGAGCCAGACCCTGGGGCACGTAGCGCAGCAGGCCCCGGGCGGCCCGCCCGCCGCGTCCGCGCAGCGACCGGCCGCACACCTCGACCCCGCCGTCGTCGGGATCGAGCATCCCGCACACGAGCCGGATCGTGGTGGTCTTGCCGGCCCCGTTGGGGCCGAGCAGCCCGTACGCCTCGCCCGGGCGCACCTCGAACGACAGGTGGTCAACGGCCGTGCGGTCGCCGAACGCGTACACGAGGTCACGGCAGGCCAGCGCCGGCACGGCGGCGGCGCCGCCACCGGAGCGCCCCCCGGGCTCCGGCGCGGCCGTGGCCTCTTCGAGCTTCGCGTCCATGAGGCGATTGAACCCCGGACTCGTCAGCCCTGTATATCGGTCGCCGGTCGCGTCCCGGGCCCTCCCCCGGACGAAGGTGCCCTCATCCCCGGGTGGCAGGCGAAACCGCCGGCGGCCCGGTGACCGCTCGACCGGGGCGCCGTTACGGTGCCCTCCGGAGACACGGACGCGAAGGGGACCGCATGACCGAGCTCAGCCAGGCGGCGATCGACGCCGCCCTGCAGCGGGCCGAGGAGGCCGTCGCCCGCGGCGAGGGTCTCGCCGGCACCGGGTTCTGGCCGGCGGTGGCGGCCGCCCGGCGCGACCCGGCGGTGGCCGGACCCCACGCCGACCGCATCGCCGCCGTCGACCGGCGGGCGGCGAGCACCTGGGCGCTCGTGCGCGTCCCCCCACTCACGGGCCACGCCCTCGTGGCCGCCGGCCTGGTGCTCGGGGCGGCGGCCCTGGCGGCCGCCGGCGGCCTCGACGGCTCGGGCCAGGCGGCCGCCCTCCTCGGCGGGGGCCTGCTGCTGTTGCTGTCGACCCACGCGCCCGCCCACTGGATCGCCGGCCGGCTGGTCGGCATCGCGTTCACCGGCTACTTCGTGGCCTCGCTCCACGACCCCTTCCCCGGGGTCAAGATCGACTACGCCACCTACCTGCGGGCCAGCCCCCGGGCCCGCGCCCTCATGCACGCGGCGGCGCCGGTGGTCAGCAAGGTCGTCCCCTTCGCCGTGCTGGGCGTGGCGGTCGCCGTCGACGCGGCCCCGGCGGTCCGCACCGTGCTGCTGGTCGTCGGCATCGGGCAGCTGGCGGTGGACCTGGCGTTCTCGACCCGCTCCGGTGACTGGTCGAAGGTCCTGCGGGAGCTGCGCGGCTAGCTCCCTCGCCCGATCAGGGGGCGAACACGGCGCCGAGCCGGGCCCGCGCCCGGTCGAGGTCCAGGCCCTGGGCGTGGATCCAGTCGTCGCAGCCGATCGTCGACGCGTAGTTGTCCCCGCCGTCCGGGCAGACGCACACCACCCGGCCGGCGTCCGGGACGGCGGCCACGTGGCGGGCGCAGGCGGCCACCGCGGCGCCGCTCGACCCGCCGACCCGCAGCCCGCAGCCCGCCTCGAGGTCCCGGCACACGGCGAGGGCCGTCTCGTCGTCGACGGTCACAACCTCGTCGTAGAGCCCGTCGATGGCGAAGTCGGGCCGGCGGCCCGCGCCGATGCCGACCAGGCGCCGCGGGCCCGGCGGCCCACCGAAGATCTCGGAGCCCGCGGCGTCGACGGCCACGATGCGGGTCGACGGGCTGGCCCGGCGCAGGTGCCGGCCGAGGCCGGCCAGCGTCCCGCAGGTCGACACGGCCACGAACACCGCGTCCAGGCGACCGCCCGCCTGCCGCAGGATCTCCGGCGCCGTCGTGCGCTCGTGGACCTCCGGGTTCGCCGGGTTGCCGTACTGGTTGACCCACACCAGGTCGGGGTCGGCCCGGCACAGCGCGGCCACCCGGTCCAGGCGGGCCGCCAGGTGGTTCTGGCCCGGCCCCGTGTCGTCCACCACCTCGATGATGGCGCCCAACGCGGCCATGCGGCTCACGTTCTCCGCGGTGGCCCTGCCGTCCACCACCGCGGTGAACCGGTAGCCGTACGCCCGGCACACCAGGGCCAGCGCCACCCCCAGGTTCCCGGAGGTGGACTCGATCAGGTGGCCCGCGGGGCGCAGCGCCCCCCGCCGCTCGAGGTCCTGGACCAGTGCCAGCGCGGTGCGGTCCTTGATCGAGCCCGCAGGGTTGTGGGCCTCCAGCTTGAGGTGCACGCGGTGGTGGCGGCCCCCCGCCAGGATCGTGATCGGCTCCAGCGGGGTGGCCCCCAGCGTCTCGACCAGGGTCCGCAGCGTCAGCGGCGACCGGGAGGCGAGCGCCCAGTCCCCGGCGGTGGCGGTGGGATTGTCGGTGGCGGGTGGCGCGGTGGGCATCACCCGTGATCATCTGCACAGGTCCCGCCGCCGTCGACCGCCCCGCCCGTGCGCGCTCGACCGCGCGGGATGCTCGGTCGAGCGCCCCGCCGGCCTGTTGCGCGACCGTTGCGCCCGCGCGCCCACGATCGCCCCGTCCTGCAGTCGCCATGCACGCGGAGGCGCTGGCAATGCCCGTGACCGCTCCACCCCTGAAGGCGTCGCCCGGCCAGATGCGCGAGCTCGAGGCGCTGGCACGCTCGCCCCACTCCCCCACCCAGGCCGTGCGCAGGGCCCGGGCGCTGCTGATGGCGGCCCAGGGCGCGAGCAACACCGAGATCGCGCAGCGCTGCGGCGTCACCCCGCGCACGGTGGCCGCGTGGCGGGCCCGCTTCGTGGAGGAGGGCACCAGCACCGTGCACCAGGCCGGCCGGGGACTGGGCCCGCCCACGGTCCTGTCCCCGGCCGCGGTGCGCGCCCTGCTGGTGCCGTCCGCGGCCGCGCCGTCCCCGGGGACCGCGCCCGGTACCGCGCTGCTCCGCTCCCTCGCCCGCACCCTCGGGCGGGAGGCCGGCCGGCCGCTGGGGATGGCCGGCCTCTACCTGGGTGCGGCGCAGCGCGCGGTCGCGCTGCGCGACGGGCCCCGCGAGCAACCGATCCACGCTCCGCTGTGCCGCACCCACAACGACTACCTCGCCTTCCTCCGCCGGCTCGACTGGCATGTCCCCGGGACCGAGCGCATCCACCTCGTCCTGGACCGGATCTCGCCCCAGGTCGCCCACTTCGCCGTCGACCGGTGGCTGGGCAACCCGCGCCGCCGGCGCTTCGAGACATCCGTCGTGCCCGACCCCGGGCTCTGGATCGAGCTGGTTCGCGCACTGCTGCGGGCGGGCGGACTGCCGGCGGCGTCCGCGTCCGGGGCCGGCCGGTGAGCGCCGCCCATCCGGCGACCTCGGGCGGCCGCGACCGCGTCGCCGCCCCCCGGATCGGGCGGCGACGGGCCTACGCGGTGGCCCGGCTGCGCCTCACGCTGTCGGCCCGCCTGACACCCCGCGACCGCGACCACATCGCCGCGCTGGCCGCCTGCTTCGACGACCTGCCCCCCATCGTGGTGCTGGAGCCCGGCCGGGTCGTGGTCGACGGCCTGCACCGGGTCATGGCGGCCCGCCAGCTCGGGCGGGAGACGATCGACGGCGTCGCGTTCACCGGGACGGCCGAGGACGCGTACGTAGAGGCCGTGCGGGCCAACGTCACCCACGGCAAGGCCCTGACCCTGGAGGAGCGGCGGGCGGCCGTGCGGCGCATCCTCGGCACCCATCCCGACTGGTCCGACCGGCGGGTCGCCCGGGTGTGCGGGCTGGCCGGCCACACCGTCGCCGAGGAGCGGCAGCGGTCCCGGTCCCCCGTCGCGGGTGTGCGCGTGGGCGCCGACGGCCGGGCCCGCCCGGTCGACCCGGCCGCGGGGCGTCTACGGGTGGCCGAGCTCCTCGCCGGCCGGCCGGACCTGTCCCTGCGGCGGCTGGCGGCCGAGGCGGGGACGTCCCAGGCGACCGCTCTCGACGTGCGGCGGCGGGTCGCGAGCGGCGCGGGCCCCCTGCCGCCCCGCCTGCAGGTCGGGCGCACGGCACCGGCGCCCCCCGCCTGCGACGACCTGGCGTCCGACGCGGCCCTGACCGGCAGCGACGACGGGCGCTCGTTCCTCGACTGGTTCGAGCGCCACCGCATCGGCGAGGACGCGCTGGACAGGGCCGCGCTGGTGCCGCGGGGCCGGATCTACGCCGTGGCCGACGAGGCCAACCGCCAGTCGAAGCTGTGGGCCCGGCTGGCCGCGGAGCTCGAGCGGCGTAGCGGCACCGGGGCATGGTCGGCGACGTGACGGAGCCGGGGGGGATGGTCGGCGACGTGATCGAGGACACGCGTGACGTCCGGCCGGGCGCGCGCGGCGGCTACACGATCCGGGCCCTGGAGCCGGGGGACATCGAGTCGCTGTGCGCGCTGTTCGAGCTGCGGGGCTGGGGGCCGTTCCGCGACGGCCACTCCTTCACCCCCGATGACCTGCGCCGCGGGCTCGACGAGTGGGGCGCCGTCGAGGTGATGGTGGCGGTGGCCGAGCGCGGCGTGGTCGGCTGCATCGCGGTCACACCCACGTCGGTGCAGCGGGGCAGCCGCGCCAACAGCGTCTTCGGCGAGCACGTCGTGGTCCACCCCGCCTACGTGTCGACCGGCCTGGCCGCCCACCTGATGATGACCGTCGCCGTCGACGCCGTCAGCCGCGGCTACGACCGGGTCGACGGCCACGTCGAAGTGGGCAACGACCGGCCCCAGCGCCTGTACCGCCGCATGGGCTTCCAGCAGATCACGGGCGAGCCGTGCGAGGACGGGTGCGTGCTGTTCGAGACGCACATGCCGATGATCGTGCGCTACCTGGTCACCGCCCTGCGGGCGTCCAGCACCGTGCCGGCGAGCTGGCTGGCCGGCCGCCGCGACATCGTCAAGCTGTTCCCGCGGCGGGCCCGGCGGTCCGGTGTCGACGTCCTCGACTGGCACGGCGTCGAGGTGCTCGCCTACGAGCTGCGCCTGCCCGGCGACGAACACGTGGTGCTGCTCGTCGACCGGGAGACCGACCGCGTGGCCGCCGTCGGCGGCCGCAGCCAGGAGGTGGCCTGCTGGCCCGAGGGCGGCCGGTCGATGCCGGCCGGCCAGGACGTGACGGTCCACTTCCGCGTGGTCAACCGGGCCGACGCGCCGGCGCGGGCCGTGGTGCGCGACGACGTCGGGCACCGAACCCTGTTCGCCGGCACCCTGGCGTCGCGGGAGGAGCTGCGGTGCCGGCTCACGGTGCCGGCCCCGGGGCCAGGGCGCCGGGAGGTCCACCTGGCGGTCGAGATCGACGAGCCGGAGGCCCCGGGGCGGTCCCGGACCTGGCGGACGTCCACGTGGTTCGACGTGCGGGCCGCCGGCGGCCCGGCAGCGCCCGCCTTCGTGCCCCGGCCCGGCGGTTGGGAGGCGGCGAGCGGGCCGGTGACGTTCCGGCTCGACGGCACCACGGGTGAGCTGGGGGCGACCGTGGGCGGCGAGGTCGCCGTCCGCGAGCTGTGGCCCGACGTCGGTCCCCCGTTCCCCGGCGGCCACAAGGCGCCGGTGGCCCGCCGGATCGAGGACGTGACCCGGCCGGCGGTCGGCGGGCTGGAGCTGCGGAGCTCCGCCAACCGGTGGATCGAGTTGCACGAGAGCCTGGCCGAGCGGGCCGACGAGCGCGGCCTGCGCCGCCTGCTGGTGCGACGGTCCTTCGCGGTCGTGGCGGACGGCGTGCTGCGGGTGGAGACCACGGTCGAGCTGGAGGGTGCGTCCTCCGGGGGCGCCCGGTGGCTGCGGACCTGGCCGCGGGTGTGCCTCCGGGCGCCCGCGCTGTCCCTTCCGGCACCGGGCGGCGGCCCGGCCCCCGCCGGCCCGCTCCCCTACGGGTCCCCCAACTTCGAGTTCCTCCGCTCGCCGATCCCGCCCGGCCCGGCACCGTGGACCGCGTTCACGGCCGGTGACCTGACGGCCGGCCTCGTCTTCCCGGGCGCCGCCGAGACGCGCTTCGGTGGGCGATGGATGCCGTCGGTGCTCTACGACGTGCCGGCGCTCGGGGAGCGGGCCCGCCGCTACGAGCTACCGCCCTACCTGGTGGTGGTGTCCGAGCACGGGCCGGAGGCCGTCGCCGCGGCGTGGGCGGCCCTCGGCCCCACGCTGGAGCGGGCGGTGGAGATCGACGCCGGGCCCGGCGGCTCAGCGGGACAGGCGTAGGCCGCCCCGGCCGCCGCGGGTGGCCCGGGCGAGGACCTCGCCGCCCAGGGCGACGTCGTGGACGCCCATGCCGAAGGGGTTGACGACCACCAGCTCACCGTTCGACCGGCCCGGGCCCGACGCCATCACGTCGCCGAGGGTCGCGTCGACGGGGCGCCCGCCCCCGCCCGCCGGGCTCCCGGGCGGGGTGACGGCGCCCTCGGCCGCCAGGACGCCGAGCAGGCGGCGCGTGTCCGCCGCCACCAGATCCCAGTCGTCGACGACCAGCACGTCGCAGTCCTGGAAGACGTCCCGGGCGCAGTCGTCGAGCGACACGTTCACCACCATGCGGGTGCCGGCGAGCCAGTCGGCGGTGATGTAGGGCTCGGTCACGGTCGTGACCGGGACCACCACCTCGCTGCCCTCGACAGCGGCTCGGGCGCCGGGCGCGACGGCGACCTCGACCCTGGCCAGCTCCGGCCGGCGGCGGGCCTCGGCGGCCAGGGCCTCGGCCCGACCCCGGTCGAGGTCGAACAGCGTCAGGGTGGTGAGGTCCGCCAGCTCGGCCGGGCACACGTCGAGGTGGGCGCGGGCGAGGGCGCCGCAGCCGATGAGGGCGAGCGAACGGGCCCCGGGAGCGAGGTGGCGCACCGCCACCGCCGTGACCGCGGCGGTGCGCCGGCTCGAGATGTGCTCGGCCTGGAGGACGGCGGTGACCCGGGCGGTCTCCGGGTCGAACAGGACCAGGATCCCGCTCGCCCGCGGCAGACCGCGGGCCACGTTGGCGGGGTTGGCGTTGATGACCTTGAGGCCGGCGACCGGGCCACCCGGTCCCTCGACGAGCGCGGGCAGCGCCAGGCTCCGCGCCGTCGCCCCGGCCGGCGTCGGCCAGTACAGCGCGGCCTCCTCGGGCAGCACGGTCCGGCCGTCACGGTGGGCCGCGAGCACGGCGGCCACGACCTCCACGACGTCGACGCCGGCCAGGTGCGCCAGCACCGCCTCGTTGTCCAGGTAGAGAACGTGATCGTCGGCGGGCGCTCGACCGGAGGGGGATCCCATGCCCGCAGTGTGACCACCATGCTCGACCCCGGTAAGGCCCCGACACGAGAGGCACCGGTCAGGCACGTGCGAGCAGAGCCCAGGGACCTCATGTGCCTCCCCGCCTCGGAGCTGGGTGGCTTCGGCGGGCGCGACGCGGTGCCGGACACCGGTGTGGTGGGCCACCTGGCGGACCTGGTGGCCCGCCACGGCGCCGTCCGGGTGCGGGGCACCGGCGTGGCGTCCGCCGCCGACCTGCGGCGGGCCGCGTCCGCGCTCGGCCGCGTGGTGCCCGCCCTGCCCGAGGAGTCGTCGCCCCGGACCCGCCTGGACGACGGGGTGTGGACCTCGACCGACTACCCCGCCCGCTTCCCGATCCAGTTCCACAACGAGTTCTCCTACGCGGCCTGCTGGCCGCGGCTGGTGCTGTTCGCCTGCCTGCGGCCGCCCGGCGAGGGCGGCGAGACCCTGCTGGCCGACTCGGGGGCCGTGCTGGCCCGGCTGAGCCCGGCCACGCGGGCGGAGTTCACCGCCCGTGGACTCCTCTACGAGCGCAACTACTCGGGCCGTTCCGGCGTCGGTTGGCAGGACGCGTTCGGCACCGGCGATCCCGGCGCCGTCGAGGCCCACTGCCGGTCGCGGGGGATGGCGTGGCGCTGGCGCGGCGACGAGCTCTCGACCCGGCAGGCGGCGCCCGCGGTCGAGACCCACCCGGTGTCGGGCCAGGAGGTGTGGTTCAACCACGCCCTGCTGTTCCACGTGCGGGGCCTCGAACCGGACTGGCTGCGGCGGTCGATGGAGCGGGTGCCGCCCGGCGCCCGGGCCTCCAACTCGTACTTCGGCGACGGGGACGACATCCCGGCCGGCCACCTCGACGAGGTGCGGGACGCCTACGCCGCCGAGACGGTGGCCGGCGCCTGGCGGGCCGGGGACGTGCTGGTGGTGGACAACATGCTATGCGCGCACGCCCGGGCCCCCTACGCCGGGCCGCGCGAGGTGGTGGTGGCGATGGTCGACGAGTGGCACCGCGCCGACGGGCGCGGTCGCGAGGTCCCGGAGGAGCCCGGATGGAATCGATGACCGCTGACGCCCCCGCGGGCCGCGGAGCGGCCGCCGTCCCCTGGCGCTCCGTCCTGGCCGGGTTCGAGCACCGGGTCGCGGCGCACCCGGAGGCGCAGGCCGTCGCGCCCGACGCGGGCACGGCCTGGACCTACGCGCAGCTCGACCGCTGCGCGGCCGACGTGGCCACCGCCCTCGAGCGGGCCGGAGCCGGCCCCGGCGGCGCGGTGGGGGTGTCGGCCCGGCGGACCCCGGAGATGGTGGCCGCGGTGCTGGGCGTGATGCGGGCCGGGGCCGCCTACGTTCCCCTCGACCCGGACGAGCCTCCGTCCCGCCTGGCCGACATGGCGGCCCGGGCCGGGGTCCGCCTGGTCCTCGACACGAGCGGGGACGGGGGCGACCGGTTCCCGGTGGGGCCCTGGACACGCCACCGGGTCGGGATCGTGGCCCGCTCCGGCGGGTACGGCCCGTTGCCGCCGCGGCCGGCTCCCGTGGGCCCCGACGACGTCGCCTACGTCCTGTACACGTCGGGCTCGACCGGCACCCCCAAGGGGGTGATGGTGACCCACGGCAACCTGGCGGCCTACGTCGACTGGGCCGTGGCCCACTACGGGTTCGCGCCCGGCGAGCGGGCGCTGGTGCACAGCCCCGTGACCTTCGACTTCACGCTGACCTGCCTGCTGGCCCCGCTCGTCAGCGGCGGCTGCGTCGAGCTGCTCGCCGCCGACGGTCCCGCCGCCCTGCTGGCGAGGCTCGGCCGGCGGCCCCGCTACGGCGTCCTCAAGCTCACGCCGTCGCACCTGGAGCTGCTGGGCGCGGGGCTGCCGCCGGAGGCGCTGCGGGGCCTGGCCCGGACCGTGGTGGTCGGCGGCGAGGCACTGCACGGCGCGCACCTGCGGGCCTGGCGGGCGGCCGACCCCGCCACCACCTTCGCCAACGAGTATGGACCGACCGAAGCCACGGTCGGCTGCTGTGTCTACGACATCCCCGCCGGCGCCGCCGTCCCCGACGGGCCCGTGCCGATCGGCCGCCCGATCCCGGGGACGCGCCTGGTCCTCCTGGACGACTCGGGGCGCCCGGTGCCGGCCGGCGACGTGGGCGAGATCCACATCGCGGGCACGTGCGTGGCCCGCGGCTACGTCGGCGCGAAGCCACCCGGCGGTGGTGGCTTCGGCGAGACGGGGTGCGGCGAGCGCACGTACCGCACCGGCGACCTGGCCCGGGTCGGCGACGGCGGCGACCTCGTCTACCTGGGCCGGCAGGACACCCAGGTCAAGGTGCGGGGCCACCGTGTCGAGCTGGGCGAGGTCGAGGCCGCGCTGGCTGCCCACGCCGGCGTGCGGGCGGCGGCGGCGGCCGTGCGCACGCGCCGCCGCGGTGACAACCACATCGTCGCCTTCGTGGTGGGCGACGGCAGCACGCCGCCGGCGGTGGAGGAGCTGCGGCGGCACGTGGCGGCCCGGCTCCCCGAGCACATGGTCCCGTCCCAGGTCGTGCACCTCCCCGAGCTGCCGCTCACCCGCAACGGCAAGGTCGACCGGCGGGTGCTGCCCCCCGCGAGCCGGGAGCGGCCCGTGCTGTCCGTCGCCTACGAGCCACCGGCCCAGCCCCGGGAGGCGGCCCTGGCGGGGCTGTGGGCCGAGGTGCTCGAGCTCGATGCGGTCGGCGTCCTCGACGACTTCTTCGACCTCGGCGGCGACTCGCTGCTGGCGGTCGAGCTGGTGGCGCGGGCCGAGTCCGACCTGGGGATGGAGCTGGCCCTCGAGGACCTCTTCGACCGGCCGTCCGTCCGGGGCGTGCTGGGCGGCGCGGCGACGTGACCGACCTCGACGCCGCGGCCTGCCCGGAGGCCGGGGCCGGTCGCCGCACCCGGCCGCGCGCCTCGCTCGCCCAGGAGCGGCTGTGGCTGCTGCAACGCCTGGCGCCGGGCAGCGCCTTCTACAACCTGTGCTGGGCCCACCGGCTCCGCGGGCCGCTCGACGCCGGGGCGCTGGAGCGGGCCGTGGGCGGGGTGATCTCCCGCCACGACGCCCTCCGCTCTCGCTTCGTGGACGTGGGCGGCGTCCCCGACGTCGAGGTGGCGCCGCCCGGCGCGGCCGCCGCTCTCGCCCGCGGCGAGGTGACGGCGGGCGGACTGGCGCAGGCCGTCGACGCGCTGGCCCGCGAGCCCTTCGACCTGGCGCGCGGTCCGCTCGTCCGCACCACCCTGCTGCGCGTCGGGCCGGACGACCACGTCTTCGTGCTGACCGCCCACCACACGGTGTGCGACGGGTGGTCGAGCGGTGTCGTGTTCGCCGAGCTGCGGGAGCTGTACGGCCAGGAGCTCGGCCGGGGGCCGGCCGACGTGGTCCCGGCGCCCCGGTCCTACAACGATTGGGCGGACGACCAGCGACGCCGGGCCGACGAGGGCGCGTTCGACCCGGCGGTGGCCCACTGGTGCCGGCGGCTCCTCGACGCCCCGGACGAGGGGCTGCCCACCGCCGAGCCCCGCCCCGCCACCCAGAGCTTCGCCGGCGGCGTCGTGCGCGCCCGCATCGACCCGGACCGCACAGCCGCCCTCGCCGCGCTGGCCCGCCGGGAGCGGGCCTCGCTGTTCATGGTCCTGCTCACGCAGTGGGCGGCGCTGCTGTCCCGCTACGGCGCGGGCGACACCGTCACCGTGGGCGTCCCCGTGGCCGATCGCGACGCGCCAGGCGCGCGCGACGCGGTCGGCCTGTTCACCAACACGGTCGCCCTGCGCTGCGACCTGGCCGGCGACCCCACCTTCGCGGAGGCGCTGGCCCGGATCCGGTCCGAGGTGCTGGCCGGCCTCCCCCACCAGGGCGCCCCGTTCGGCCAGGTCGTCCAGGCGCTGCGGCCCGACCGGTCGCCCGGCCGCAACCCGCTGTTCCAGCACATGCTCGTGCTCATGAACGTGCCCGACCGGGTCCTGTCGCTACCCGGCCTCGAGGTCGAGCCCCTGCCCGTGGACACCGGCACGTCCCAGTTCGACCTGTCGCTCGACGTGCACCCGCGCGACGGCGGCCTGCTGCTGGCCCTGGAGCACGCCACCGATCTCTACGACCGCGCCCTGGCCACCCAGGTGCTCGACCACTTCGTCCGCCTGCTGGACGCGGTGGCCACGGACCCGGGCGCCCGCCTGTCGGAGCTGCCGCTGGTGGAGGCGGGCGACGCCGCCCGCCTCGGCGCCGGGGACCTCGCCGACCGGCCGGAGCTCCACGCCGGCCTGCGGCTCCACGACCTGGTGGAGGCCCAGGTGGCCCGCACGCCCGGCGCCGTGGCGGTCGTCTGCGGCGACGAGCGGCTCACCTACGCCGAGCTCGACGCCCGGGCGTGCCGCCTGGCGGCCCGGCTCCGGGCAGCCGGGGTGGGGCCGGGGCAGGCGGTCGGGGTGCTGTGCGGGCGCTCGCTGACGATGGCCGTGGGGATGCTGGGCGTGGCCAAAGCCGGCGGGGCGTTCGTCCCGCTCGATCCGGCCTGGCCCGCGTCCCGGGTGGCGATGGTGCTGGACGACACCGGCGCGGCCGGAGTCGTGACGGCCCCGGCGTGGGCGCCGTCGGTCCCCGGCGGTGCCGTCGTCTGGCTCGACGAACCCGCGGCCGACGGACCTCCCCCCGCCGTGGCCTGCCCGGCGACGACGCGGGACCTGGCACATGTCTTCTACACCTCGGGCTCGACCGGCCGGCCCAAGGGTGTCGCCGTCGAGCACCGCAGCATCGTCAACCGGGTGCGCTGGGCCGTCGAGGCCTACGGGATCGGCGCCGGCGACCGCATCCTGGTCAACTCGCCCTTCACCTTCGACGTCGTCGTGTGGGAGCTGTTCGCCCCGCTGTTCGCGGGCGGTCGGGCGATCATCGCCACCGATGCGGAGCTCGCCTCGCCCGCGGCGGTGGTGGCTGCGCTGGCGGCCCACCGCATCACCGGCACGGAGTTCGTGCCGTCGCTGCTGACCCTGTGCCTGGAGGAGCCGGGGATCGCCGGCTGCGGGGCCCTGCGCTTCGTCCTGTGCGGGAGCGAGGCGATGCCGGTCACGCTCCCCGCCGTGTTCCACGACCGCCTCGGCGCCGACCTGTACAACGTGTACGGCCCGACCGAGACCGCCATCGACTCGCTGTACTGGCTGTGCGAGCGGCCGGGCCCCGGCGTCCCGGGCGGATCCGGGCCCGTGCCCCTGGGGGTGCCGATCGCCAACACGACCGTGCACGTCCTCGACCGCCGGGGCCGCGCCGTCCCGCCGGGCGTGCCCGGCGAGATCGCCATCGGGGGCGTCGGCGTGGCCCGCGGCTACCTCAACCGGCCCGAGGAGACGGCGGCGCGCTTCGTGCCCGACCCGTTCGACCCGTCCGGCCGGGGCCGGCTGTACCGGACCGGCGACCTCGGCCTCCGCCGGCCGGACGGCCGGCTCGAGTTCCGGGGGCGGATCGACGACCAGGTCAAGGTCAACGGCGTCCGGGTCGAGCCGGGCGAGATCGAGGACGCCCTGCGCCGCCACCCGGCGGTCGTCGACGCCGCCGTCGTCGCCTCCGAGGCGGGCGGCCACGGCGGCCGGCGGCTCATCGCCTTCGTGGTCGGCCCCGGGGTCCCGGGGGCGGCGGACCTGCGCGCCCACCTGGCGGGGCTCCTGCCCCCCGGGCTCGTGCCCTCGTCGTTCGTGGCCCGCGACGCGCTGCCCGTCAACGGCAACGGGAAGGTCGACCGGCAGGTGCTGGCCGCGGAGGCCGGGCGCCTCCCCGCCCGTCCCGCCGGCGACGGCGCGGTGGCGCCCCGCACTCCGCTGGAGGCCCGCATCGCCGCCCTCTGGCAGGAGGTGCTGGCCGGGGGGCCGGTGGGCGTCACCGACAACTTCTTCCAGCTCGGCGGCGACTCGATCCTGGCCATGCAGGTCGTGGTGCACGCCGAGACCCGTGGCCTGCGGCTCGCGCCCCGCGACCTGTTCGAGCACCAGACCGTGGCCGAGCTGGCGGCCCACCTCGCGGCAGCCCCGGGCCCGGTCGCGGCCGCCGGCGGCGGCCCGGAGCCGGCTGGCCCGGGCGCCTTCGCCCTGACCCCGGCGCAGAGCTGGTTCTGGGCCCAGGACTTCGCCGAGCCGGCGTACTTCAACGACGCCGTGCTGCTGGAGCTCGCCCCGGCCTGCGTCCCGGACCGGCTGCTCGCCGCGCTCGCCGCGGTGGTGGCCCGCCATCCCGAGCTCGGCCTCCGCTTCGCCCGGGACCCCGGCGGCGAGTGGACCCAGAGCTACGCCGACGGGCCGCCGGTCGTGCCGGTCGCGCACGTCGACCTGCGCGGCCTGGCCGCGGACGACGTCGAGCGGGTCCGCACCGACGCGTCCGTCGCGGCCCACCGGTCGCTCGACCCGGGCGCCGGCGCCCTGGGTGCCGCAGCCCTGTTCGATCACGGGCACCGGCGCGATCTCCTCGTGGTGCTCCATCACCTGGTCGTGGACGCGGTGTCGTGGCGGGTGCTGCTCGAGGAGCTGCGGCACGCCCACGCGGCCGGCCCCGGCGGACCGGCCCGGCGCTCGGCGCCGCTGTCGCGCTGGGTCGGGACAGTGGGTGCCGCGGTCGCCCGCGGGGCGCTCGACCCCGACGTCGCGTTCTGGTCCACCCAGGCGGGGGCGCCGCTGCCGGTCGACGGCCACGGCGGGAACACGGTGCGGGACATCGTGCTGACCCGGCTGAGCCTCGGGCCCGAGGACACGGACCGCGTCGTGCGCGCCGTACCCCGGGAGGCGGGCGTGCCGGTCGGCGCGGTGCTGCTGACGGGGCTGCTGGGCGCGCTGGAGGACTGGCGGGGCGAGCCCGGGGCCGTGGTGGAGCTGGAGGGTCACGGCCGGGGCGAGGTGCCCGGCGACGACGTCGACCTCAGCTACACGGTCGGCTGGTTCGCCAGCCTGTTCCCGGTGCGCTTCGGCGAAGCGGCCACGCTGCGGTCCGTCGGCGCAACGCTCGCGTCCGTCCCCCACCGGGGCGCCTCGTACGGCTGGCTCCGCCATGCCCACCCCGACCCGGGCGTCCGGGCGGCGGTGGCGGTTCCCGCCCCGGAGCTGGCGTTCAACTACGCCGGCCGCTTCGACCACCTGGCCCCGGGGGCGCCGTTCCGCCAGTGCCCGTACCCGCCGGCCTGGCTGCAGGCTCCGGCCGCCCGCCGTGCGCATCTGCTGGAGATCAACAGCTTCGTCCTCGACCACCGGCTCCACCTGGAGTGGGCCCACGGCCGCCACCGGCACCGGGCGGGCACGGTCGAGGCCCTGGCCGGGGCCATGGCCGACCGCCTGCGCCACCTCGGCCGGCACCACCGCTGAGCGGACGCGGAGCGGGGCCCGGGCGGGCGTTGGAGGGTCGCCCACCCGAGGCCCCGCGACCTCGCTACAGGCCGAAGGCGACCAGGCCCCCCGCGATGTCGGGCGTCTCGCTGCCGAACCACCAGCCGGCACCGGCGTAGACCATGCCGTCGACGACCGAGATGCCCCCGGCCGCCGTGGCCGGCAGCTCGTGCGACCACACCTCGTCGCCGGAGCGGGCGTCGAAGCCGTGGACCCGGCCGCTGCTGTCGGACACGTAGACGACCCCGTTGGCCCAGCTCACCGAGCCGCTGACGGCCCCGCCCACCGGCACCTGCCACCGCAGCGCGCCGTCGTCCAGCCCGAGGGCGAACAGGTCGGCCGTCGTGCCGCCCCGGTTGGAGGCCACGAAGATCGTGTCGCCGGCCACCGCGGCCGATCCCGTCACGCCACCGAGCAGGCTGCCCTCGGTCAGCTGGGCCGCCCACAGCTCGGCGCCGCTGGCGCGGTCGAGCACGTGGTACACGCCGTTCTTGTCGCCCACGCCCACGGCCGGAACGCCGCCCACGGTGAGCAGGTTGGGCGTGGCCCCCACGTCGCCCGTCGTGGCCACGTCGCCGGCCGTCAGCTGGACCGCCCACACCTGCTCGCCGGTGCCGGCGTCGAGGGCGATCACCGAGTCGCTGCGCGGCGACGCGGGCGGGGCGGTGTTGTTTGCCGTCCCGATGTACAGGCGGCCCGCCTCCTCGTCGACCGCGGGCGAGGACCACACGCCGACGCCCGGGCCCTCGCCGGCGGCGGCGTCCGAGGTCCGGTAGCGCCACACCTCGTCCCCGCTGGCAGCGTCGTAGGCCACCACGCTGCCCCGGAACGTGGGGGGCTCGCCGGTCAGCTCCTGGTCGCTCGCGACCCCGACCACGACGCGCCCGCCGACGTGGACGGGCGACCCGTAGACCATGGCGCTGGGGTCCTCGTCGACCCGGACCGTCCACTGCTCGTCGCCGCTGGCGCGATCGAGGGCGCGCAGCTCGCCGGATGCCGAGGCCGCGAACACCCGCTCGCCGTCGAGGGCCACGGCCCCCGGGACCGGCTGGTCCCCGAAGGCGTGGTCCCACACCTCGGTGCCGTCGCCCGCGTCGAGGGCGCGCACGTGACCCGTCCAGTCGCCGACGTAGAGGATCCCGTCGACCACCACCGGGGTGCCGGACACGCCGAGGACGTCGGACAGCTCCCAGCGCGGCGACAGGTCGGCGGCCGTGTCCGGCCCGATCGCGGTCTCGCCGGCCGCCGCCCGGGAGTTGCCCAGGTCGTAGCCCGCGTGGCGCCACGCGGCGGTCTCCTGGGCGGCGGCGGGCTCGCTGCCCGCGTCGCCGGAGTCGCCGCCGCCGCAGGAGGCCGCGGCCAGCAGGAGCGCCGCGCCCAGGGCGGCGCGCCGCGGCGCGCTCACGACGCCTCCGCGGCGTAGGCCCGGCCGGGCTCGGACGGAGCGCCCACGGCATGGCAGCCGCCGTCGACATGGACGATCTCGCCGGTGGTGGCGGGCAGCAGGTCCGACCACAGGGCGACGCAGGCCCGCCCGACGGGCGCGGGGTCGTCCGGGTCCCAGCCGAGGGGCGCCTGCTCGACCCACCGGGGCGCGTTGGTGGCGAACGCCGGGATCGACCGGGCGGCCGTGCTGCGGAGCGGGCCGGCGGCGACGAGGTTCACCCGGATCCCCCGGGGCCCCAGGTCCCGGGCCAGGTACCGGCTCGTGGACTCGAGGCCGGACTTGGCCACGCCCATCCAGTCGTAGTTCGGCCAGGCCTGGCGGTTGTCGAAGTCGAGGCCGACGATCGAGCAGCCACGGCCATCGTCGGACAGGGCGACGGCCAGCTCGGCGAGCGACGCCAGCGAGAAAGTCGAGATCCGCAGGGTGAGCGCCACGTCGTCCCAGGGGACGCCCAGCATCCCCTTGCCCAGGCAGCTCGGCGGCGCGTACGCGACGGCGTGCAACGCCCCGTCGAGGCGGGGCCAGCGGTCCCCGAGGTCGGCGGTGAGCGCCGCCCAGTGGTCGGGGTCGGTGACGTCGAGCTCCAGCACGTCGGGGGCGGGGTCGAGCGTGCGGGCCGCCCGCTCGGCCAGCCGCCGGGCCTTGCCGTAGGACGTCAGCACCACCTCCGCGCCCTCGTGGATCGCCTCGCGGGCCGCGGCGAAGGCGAGGCTGTGGGGGGTGAGGACCCCGGTGACGAGGATGTGGCGGCCGGCGAGGAGCCCCGCCCGGGCCTGCCCGTTGCTGCCGTGCGCGGTCATGTGATCGAGATCCCCCCGTCGATGCTGACGACCTGGCCGGTCATGTAGTCGCCGTCGAGGAACAGCCGCATGCCGGCGGCGACCTCGGCGGGCGACCCGAACCTCGGGATCGGCAGCCGCTGCCTCATCATGTCCTTGACCCCCTCGGGGACGTCCGCCGTCATGGCGGTCTCCATGAACCCGGGCGACAGGGCGTTGACCGTGACGCCCCGGCGGCCGCACTCGGCCGCCAGCGAGCGGGTCAGCCCGATCACCCCCGCCTTGGAGGCGGAGTACGCGGTCTGGCCGGGGCTGGCGATGAGCCCCGAGGGCGAGACGACGTTGACGATGCGGCCCCACCGCTCCTTCAGCATGCGCGGCAGCACGGCCTTGCAGGTGTGGAAGGTGCCGATCAGGTTGACGTCGATGACCCGGCGCCACTGGTCGGGCGCCTGCACCGCCATCAGCGTGTCGCGGCGGATGCCCGAGCAGTTGACGAGAACCGCGGGGTGGCCGCGCTCGGCCACCACCGTGGCGTGCATGTCCCGCACCTCGTCCCACGAGCAGATGTCGGCCTGGACCAGGAGCGGTGGCCGCCGCAGCACGCCGTCGAGCTCCTTCACCGCCTCGGGCCCGGCGTTGTAGTGGAGGGCGAGCGCACAGCCGAGGCGGTCGAGCTCGAGGGCGATCTCCCGCCCGAGGGCACCGGAGGCGCCGACGACGAGCGCGAGCGGCTCGTCGGGGCGGCGGCTGCCGGGGCCGGTGTCGGTCTGTCGTCCCATGGTCACAGTTCCTTCCGGTCCCACTCGAGCAGGGCGCTGCCCCAGCTCATGCCTGCGCCGAACGCCGCCAGCAGCACGACGTCGCCCGCGCGCACGCGGCCGTCGTCGAGGGCCACCGCCAGGCTCAACAGGACCGAGGCCGCGCCGGTGTTGCCGAAGCGGGCCAGCGTGTCGACCACCCGGTCCTGGTCGAGGCCCGTGTGCTCGGCGATCGATCGCACGATGCGGGCGTTGGCCTGGTGGGGCACCACCAGGTCGACGTCGGCGGCCTTGACACCGGCGGCGGCCAGCGTCGCCCGCACCGACCGCACGCTGTAGGTGACCGCCTTGAGGTAGATGTCGTTGCCGTTCATCCGCGCGAAGTGCAGGCCGGCCTCGGCGGTGGCCACGGTGGTGGGCAGGCGGCTGCCACCGGCGCGCACCTCCAGGCTGTGGTAGGCCGCGCCGTTGCTGCCCAGGTCCCAGGCCAGCATCCAGCCCGGGTCGCGGGGCTCGAGCACGACTGCCCCCGCCCCGTCGCCGATGAGCACCGACAGGTCGCGGTCGTCGGGGTGGACCAGCGGCGAGTGGGTGTCGGACCCGATGAGCAGGACCGGGCCGGGTCGCAGGGCCATCAGCCCGGCCGCGGTGACGAGCCCGTAGACCGACCCGGAGCACTCGGCGTTGACGTCGTGGGCGCTGCCCGCCACCCCCAGCTCGTGCTGCACCAGCGCGGACGTCGCCGGGCACGGCTGCTCGGGAGTGGCGGTGGCCAGGACGAGGTGGGCGATGTCGGCGCCGTCCAGCCCGGCGCGCTCGAGGGCCTGCCTGCCGGCGGCCACCGCCAGCGAGGCGGTCGTCTCGCCGGGCCCGACCACGCGGCGCTCGTGGATGCCGGTGCGGCGGACGATCCAGCGCTCCTCGATGCCGAACCGGCTCGCCAGCTCGGCGTTGGTCACCCGGCCCGCCGGCGTGGCGTGGCCCCAGCCGGTGACCCCGAAGCCGCTCCCCATCCCGACCACGCGGCTCGGCGCTCAGGCGCCGGCGGCTGCGGCCCCGGCCGAGCCGCTGATCATGCTGTAGACGTCCCGCAGGGTCGAGGTCTCCTGCAGGTCGTCGAAGATGGCCTCGTCGACCTCGAGCCCGTAGTCCTCGCGGGCGCTGTAGAGCCACTCCATGAGGTCCAGTGAGTCGACCTCCTCCAGCTCGATCACCGGTCGGTCGGGGTCGATATCGTCGACGTCGGCGATTTGCTTGAGCTGGTCGAGCACCTCGTCCAATGTCGGCATGTTCGTCATTGCACCCTCCCGATAGAAGATCCTCTGCCCACGACCTGATCGCCGTATGACGTCGGCGATGCGGCGGCAAGGGTGCGTCATCACGCGCAACGAGCGCGCAACAGACGGCGTCTACCAGCACATCTGCGTGTAGAGCAGGGTGGCTGTCCATGAGCCGGTTCGGTCGCAGGCCCGTCGCACGGCTATTTGCACGCTGTATGCATTTCTGGACTTCAACACAATTACGCCCCACACTCGCCATCCGATGGAACCAGACGATGCGATCGTGGTTACGGGAATGGGCGTGGTGTCCCCCGTCGGCTGCACGCTGGACGACTTCTGGTCCGGCCTGTGCGTGGGCGCCTCCGCCGCCCGCGTGCTCGACGAACCGCAGTACGCCGGGCTGAGCGTGCCGATGGGGTGCCCGGTGCAGGGCTTCGAGGACTGCACCGTGGTCACCACCAAGGAGGCCCGGCGGCTCGACCCGTTCGCGCAGTACGCCCTCACGGCCGCCATGACCGCGTACGAGGACGCGGGCAGCCCGGTGCCCGACGCGGCCGGCGCCGCAGTCGTCGTCGGCAACGGCATCGGCGGGCAGCGCACGGCCGAGACGCAGGGCCGCCAGTACCTCGAGGGTGGCCCAACCCGGGTCAGCCCCCTGGTGGTGCCCACGACCATGCCCAACGCCGCAGCCGGCCTGGTGGCGATCAGGCTCGGCTGGCGGGGCCCGTCGCTCTCCATATCGACAGCCTGCGCCAGCGGCGCCCACGCCATCGGCGAGGCCTACGAGATGATCCGCTCGGGGCGGGCCCGGGCGGCGCTGGCCGGCGGGACCGAGGCCACGATGACGCCCTACGCGCTCACCGCCTTCACCAACCTCCAGGCCACGAGCCGGCGCCTCGAGGACCCGGGCCGCGCCTCGCGGCCTTTCGACGTCGAACGCGACGGCTTCGTCATGGGGGAGGGCGCGGCGTTCGTGATGCTCGAACGCCTGGGCGACGCCCGGGCCAGGGGCGCCCGACCCTACGCCCGGCTCTCCGGCTACGCCGCCAGCACCGACGCCCACCACCTGGTGATGCCCGTAGCCGACGGCGCCGGCGCCGTGTCGTGCATGGAAGGCGCCATCGCCGCGGCCGGGCTGCGTCCCGCCGACATCACCCACATCAACGCCCACGGCACCTCGACCAGGCTCAACGACAGGGTCGAGGCGATCGCGATCCGCAAGGTCTTCGGCGACGCGGCCCCGCCGGTGACCTCCACCAAGGGCGTCACCGGGCACCTGATCGCCGGCGCGGGGGCCGTCGAGCTCGTCGCCGCGGTGCTCGCCATGCACCACCGCGAGGCCCCGCCGACGGCCAACTACGAGCGGTCCGAGCCGCAGATCGACATCGACGTCGTGCACGGCGAGCCGCGGGCGCTGCCCGCCGGCGCCGTGATGTCCAACTCCTTCGGCTTCGGCGGGCACAACGCGTCGCTGATCGTGGAGCCCGTGTGAGCAGCCCCGCCGGCACGCCCGTGGCCGCGCCCGTGGCCGCGCCGCCGGCCGCCGCGGCCACGCCTGCCCGCCCGCTGGAGGCTCGGGCCGCCGCGGCCTACCGCGCCGCCGTGCGGCGCGAGATCGGCGGGCCGGCCGCCGGGCCTGCGCCGTCGCCCGTGTACCCCTTCGTGCTGGCGTGGGACGCGGTCGTCGAGGTGCTGGCCGGCGTGCTGGCCGCCAATCCCGGCGTGACGCCGACCCCGGTGCACCTCAGCCAGGACGTGCGGCTGCTCCGCTCCCCGCGGGCCGGCGAGCTCCTGTCGGCCCGGGCCGAGCTGGTGGGGGCCCGCCGCCACCGGGCCGGGGTCTCCCTGGCCCTGCGCGCCCGCCTGGTGGGCGAGGGCGGAGCCACGGTGGCCGAGCTGTCAACGGGGGCGCTGCTGCCGGCCGCCCGCTGGCCCGAGCCCTTCGGCGACTGGCCCCGCCCCTGGAGCGGCCGCACCAGCGACCCGGTGGCGCCGGTGGTGGTGCAGCTCCCGCCCGGCGCGACCGAGCGCTACGCCGAGGTGTCCGGCGACCGCAACCCCGTGCACCTCGACGCGGCCCAGGCCCGGGCGGCCGGGTTCGAGGGAACCGTCACGCACGGCATGCACCTGCTGGCGCTCGCCTGCGAGGTCGTCGTCGACACGTGCGCCGCCGGGGACGCCGGCCTCGTCCGCGGGGCCGGCGCCCGCTTCGCCCACCCCGTCCCCGTGGGGGAGGTCGTGGTCGTCTCCGTTCACGAGCCGGCCGGGGACCGCGTGCCGTTCACCGTCTCCGCCGGGGGCCGCACCGCCCTCAAGAACGGCTGGGTCGAGGTTCGCCCGGACCGTGGTTGAGCCGCTCGACATCGCCGCCGCCGTCGCGACCCACGTCGCCCGCAGGCCCGCTGCGACCGCCCTGGCATGGCAGGGCGGCGCCGTGACCTACCGCGGGCTCGACGAGCTGGCCGCCGACGCCGGAGCCGGCCTCCGCGACCTGGGCCGCGCTCCCGGCGAGCCGCTCGGTGCCGCGCTCACCAAGGGCCCGGCCGCGGTGGCGCTGGTGCTCGCCTGCCTGCGTGAGCGCCGGCCCGTCCTGCTCGTCCCGCCGGACCTGGCGCCGGCCACCCGCACCGCCCTGTGGGCCCGGGCCGGTTGCCGCTACGGGCTCCCCCACGGCGACCCCCGCGCGCCCGAGGCCGTCCCCCACCCCGCGGGGCCGGCCACCGCCGCGAGCCCCGCCGGCGGCGCGGGCGACCACCCGGCGCTCCTGCTGACGACGTCGGGCACCACCGGGGTACCGAAGGTCGTCCCGCTCGGCGGGGGGGCCGTCGGCCGCTTCGTGGCCTGGGCCATCGACCGCTTCGGCCTGGCCCCGGGCACGGCGGTGCTCAGCCACGCTCCCCTGCACTTCGACCTCAGCCTGCTCGACGTGTGGGCGACGCTGTCCGCCGGCGGGCAGGTCGTCCTGGTCGAACCCGGGCGCGAGGTCCGGCCGGACCACCTCCACCGGCTGCTGTCGGTGCACCGGGTCGAGGTCGTGCAGGCCGTGCCCATGGTCTACCGCCTGCTGCTCGGCAGCCCGGCGACGGCGGGCGCCCCGCTGGGCCACCTGCGGCACGTGATCTTCACCGGGGACCACCTCTCCCCCGCCGACGCCCTGCGGCTGCGCGACCTGGCGCCGGCGGCCCGGCTCCACAACGTCTACGGCTGCACCGAGACCAACGACAGCTTCGCCCATGAGCTCGGTGACGACCCGTTCGACGGCGCCCGCGGCGGCGTGCTGCCCATCGGGCGCCCCCTCCCGGGCGTGTCGGCGGTCATCGTCGGCCCGGACGGTGCCGAGGTCGGCGGGGCCGGCGAGGGCGAGCTGTGGGTGTCGACCCCGTTCCAGACGACCGGCTACGCCGGCGGCGGCGGGCCCCAGCCGTTCGCGCCCCGCCCCGAGACGCCCGAGCGTCCCTGGTTCCGCACCGGGGACCTGGTGGCCCGCGACGCCACCGGGCGCATCGTCCTCACCGGCCGCCGCGACCACCAGGTGAAGGTGCGCGGCGTCCGGGTCGACACCGCCCAGGTGGAGCAGTTGCTGCGCACCCATCCCCACGTGGTCGACGCCGCCGTCGTGGCGGCCCCGGACCCCGTGGGCGGGCACGCGCTCCATGCCGTGGTCCAGCGGGCGGCCGGCAGCGGGCTCGACAGCCTGGCGCTGCGGTCCTACTGCGCCGGCCGCCTGGCCGCTGCCGCCATCCCCTCGTCCATCCGGCTGGGGGACCTTCCCCTGCCCCGGACCTCGACCGGCAAGCCCGACCGGCGGTCCATCGCCGCCGCCCTCGCGACGTCCTGATGCGGGACAGGAAGGTCAGATCCATGGAGACCCCGATCGCCGCCATCACGGCCTTCGTACTCGACGAGTTCCTGCCCGACGTCGGCCACGGCGGGCTCGATCCCGACTACGACCTGGTCGCGGGCGGCGTCATCGACAGCCTCGGGCTGCTCAAGGTCCTGGCGTGGCTCGAGGCCACCTACGACTTCCCGACCGACGAGGTCGACGTCGGCCCCGACGACCTGGCCACCGTGGCCGCCATGGCGCGGCTGCTCGCCGGGGCGCGGCCCCAGCCCGCGACCGCCGACGCGCCCTGACCCACCCAGCCGGGCCCGATCGTGCACACCGCGGTCCAGTCCGTCGTCGACGGCAACGGCGTCGTCGACGCCGGTACCTGGCGGACCTTCTGGGACGACCTGGCCGCCGGGCGCCTGGCCGCCGGGGAGACGGTAGCCCTGCTGGCCTCGCTGGCGGCCAGGGCGCCGGCCGGTCCCACCGTGGCGGCGTTCGTCGAGTCGCTGCGGGAGCGGGTCCCGGCTCCGGCGGACCGGCTCGACGGCGCGGTCAACCTGGTCGGGACGGGGGGCGGCCCGCCGACGTTCAACGTGTCGACGGCCGCCGCGCTGGTGGCCGCCACCCTCGGCGTGCCCGTGGCCAAGTCCGGGTCGGGTGGGTTCGCCAGCCGGTGCGGATCGCTCGAGCTGCTGGGGCTGCTCGGCATCCCCCTCGCGCTCTCGCACGAGGCGGTGGCGGACATGCTCGACCGCCACGGGGTCGCCTTCGCCGGCGGCGCCGTCTACCCGCCCGAGCTGGCGGACCTGGCGCGCAGCCTCCACCCCCTCGACCTGCGGCGGCTGGGACGCTTCGTGAACAGCGTGGGCCCCTTCCTGGCGGTGCTGCCGGTGTCGGTCCAGGTGGTCGGCGCCTCCGGGGCCGCACCGCTCCCCCAGCTGCGGTACCTGGCGGAGCGGTGCCGTGACCGGGACGTGTGGCTGTGCACCAACGCCCTCGGGATCGACGAGCTGGTCAGCTTCGTCCCCAACGTCATCCTGCGGAACCGGCGGTCCGGCGCCGTCGCACTGGCCGCCCGGCCCTCGGCCGCGGGCGAGCCCGAGCCGTCGCTCGCCGACCTGGCACCCGCACCGCGGGTGTCCGCGGTCGCCGGCCACTTCCTCGACATCCTGGCCGGGGTCGGGCCGGAGGCGGCACTGCGCACGGTCTGCCTCAACGCCGCGGCGGCGGTCGTGGCCGCGGGGCACACCGACGACTGGGACGACGCCGAGGCCGCGGCCCGCTCGGCCCTCGACCGGGGCGCGGCCGTGGGGCTGGTCGAGCGGTTGCGTGCCGGTCGGGAGCACACGGTCGCGGTGGCGCCGTGAGCACCGGCTTCCTGCGCCCACCGGGCAGGGGCTCGGGCCTGGTGCTGTTCCTGACGGCGGGCGACCCGCCGCTCGCCGCCCTCCCGGAGGTCGCCGGCGCCCTCGACGAGAGCGGCGTCGACTGCCTGGAGCTGGCCGTGCCGTTCCCGGAATCGGTGACCGACGGCCCCGTCGTGCGCCGGTCGCTCGCCCGGGCGCTGGCCGCCGGTGTCGACCTGGAGGCGGTGACCGAGGCCGCGGCGGCGCTGCGCCCGCAGCTGCGCCACCTGCGCCTCGTGCTGCTGGCCGACTGGCGCCACAGCATCGCGCCGGCCCCTGTCGGCCGGTGGGTGGAGCGCGTGGCCGGCGCCGTCGACGCGACCCTGGTCCACGGCCTGCCGCCCCGCCTGGCCCCCGCCTACCTGGACGCGGCCGGTGCCGCGGGCCTGCCCGTCGTGACGACCTGCTACCCGACGTCGAGCCCCGAGGTGGCGGGACGCGCCGCGGCGGCCGCCACCGCCTACCTCTACCTGGCGGCCCACCGGGGCCGGACCGGGGAGCGGCCGCCCGCCGGGTACGCGGCGCTGGCCCCAGCCGTCCGCCGGGCCCGGGCCCGGGCGCCGGTGGCGGTGGGGTTCGGGGTCCGCACCCGGGCCGACGTGGCCGCAGTCCGGTCCACCGGGGCCGACGGCGTGATCGTCGGCAGCGCGGCGGTCGCCCGGGCGGAGGAGGCGGCGGCCCGGGGTCGCGACGTCGCCGCGGCCCTGGCGGCCCTCGCGGTCGAGCTCGTCGGATGAAGAAGGAGAGAGGAACCGTCGTGATCGTGCGACACATCAGTACCGCGACGACCGTCGAGTGGGGCAACGGCCTGAGCCGCCGCCTGCTGCTGGCCTCGGACGCCATGGGCTACACGGTCACCGACACCATCGTGTCGGCCGGCACCGCGTCGCTGCTCGAGTACCGCCACCACCTGGAGGCCTGCTACTGCGTCGAGGGCACCGGCACGGTGACCGACGACCACGGCAACGTCCACCGCATCGTCCCCGGCACGCTCTACGCCCTCGACCAGCACGACCGCCACGTGCTCGCGGCCGATCCGGGGGTCGACCTGCGGCTCGTCTGCGTGTTCAGCCCCGCCCTGCAGGGCGCCGAGGTCCACCGCTGGGACGGGGCCGAGGCCTCCTGCTACTGAGGTGGGACCGCTGACCGCCACCGCCACCGAGGAGCAGCGCGCCCTGCGCGATCGCTTCCTGCCCTGCTTCGGCGCACTCACCGACGGGCACGTCGAGCGCGACGGCGCCGCCGCGTTCCCCCGGGCCGCGTGGGACCTGCTGCGCGCCACCGGCCTGTTCCGCCTCCCGTTCGGCCGGGACTGCGGCGGCGAGGAGCACGACCTGCTGAGCACCATGTTCGTGCTCGAGGCACTGGGCTACGCGTGCCGCGACGGCGGTCTCAAGTTCGCGGCCACCACCCAGATCGTGGGCGTCGGCGCCCCGCTGCACATGTTCGGGAGCGAGGAGCTGCGGCGGCGGTTCCTGCCCCGGATCTGCTCGGGCGAGGCCGTCGGCGCGCACGCCATCACCGAGCCCTCCGGCGGGTCCGACGCCCTGCGGATGCAGACCACGGCCACCCGCCAGCGGGACTGCTACGTCCTCGACGGCGGCAAGACGCTCGTCACCAATGCGCCCGTCGCCGACCTGTTCACGGTGTACGCCCGCACCCACCCCGACGGCGGCCCGCTCGGCATCTCGGCCTTCCTGGTGGAGCGGGCCCGGGCCGGGGTGGAGGTGGGACCGCCCCTGCAGACGATGGGCCTGCGGACGGCGCCCCTCGGCGAGCTGCGCTTCGAGGGCTGCGCCGTCCCCGTCGCCCACCGCATCGGGCGGGAGGGCGGCGGCTACCGGGTGCTCGAGCGGGTCATGGCGTGGGAGGTCCTCCTGTCGTTCGTGGTGAACGTCGGCGACATGCAGCACCGGCTCGAGCGCTGCATCGACCACGCGCGGGCCCGCCGCCAGTTCGGCCAGCGGATCGGCTCGTTCCAGGCGATCGCCAACAAGGTCGTGCGCATGCGCATCGACACCGAGACGTCGCGCAAGTGGCTCTACGACGCCGCCGCCCGCCTGGTGGCCGGCGAGGTCGCCACCGAGGACATCGCCATCGCCAAGCTGGTCACCAGCGAGAGCAACGTGGCCTCGGCCCTGGCCGCGGTGCAGATCTTCGGGGGAGCCGGCTACCTGGCGGGCCACGGCATCGAGAAGGACCTGCGCGACGCCGTGGCCGGAACGATCTACTCGGGGACGTCCGAGATCCAGCAGAACCGGATCGCGTCCCTCCTGCGGCTGTGAGGTCCCGGTGCTGGTGAAGGTGTGCGGCGCCCGCACGGAGGCCGACCTGGAGGTACTGCGGGCGGCCGGCGTCGACCTCGCCGGCCTGTGGCACGGCGTGCCGGGTGGGCACGCGGACCTGGACCTCGCCACCGCGGCACGCCTGGCGGCGGCCGCCCGCGACGAGGGTGGTCCCGAGCCCGTGCTCGTCACCCTCCGCGAGGACCCCGGGGCGGTGGCCGCCGCGGTGCGGGCCACCGGTGTCCGGTGGGTCCAGCTCCACGGCTACGGCCGGCCGGTGTCGGTCCGGCGCCTGCGGGACGCGCTCGGGCCGGGGGTGGCCCTCGTCAAGGTCCTCCACCTGACGGGCGACGGGTGCGTGGAGGCGGGCCTGGCGGCCGCCTACGGGCGGGCCGGGACCGACCTGTTCCTCCTCGATCGCGTCGGGCCGGGCGGCCGGGTGGGCAGCACGGGGCTGCCGGTGCCGGACGCGGTGGCCGCCGGGGCGGCCGCCGGCCTGGACCGGCCGTTCCTGCGGGCCGGCGGCGTGTCGGCCGCGGGCGGGGGGCCGTTCCCCGGCACGCTGGCCCGGCCCGGCTTCGCCGGGATCGACGTGGACACCGCGGCGCGCGGGGCCGGCGGGAGCCTGTGCCCGGCGCGGGTGGCGGCCGTCCGGGCCGCCTGGTCGCCCGGGGGCCGGGACCGGTGACCGCTCCCTTCGTCGCCGCGGTCGCGGCCGCCCGGCCGGCGCTCATCATGGAGGTGAAGCGCCGGTCCGGCGCCGGCGCCGACCTGCTCGCCGATCGCTCGCCGGCCGCCGTGGCGGCCGCCTACGAGCGGGCGGGGGCCGCCTGCCTCTCGGTGGTGACGGGCCGCTGGTTCGGGGGGAGCGCGGAGCTGCTGGCCGAGGTGGTCGAGGCGACGTCCTTGCCCGTCCTGGTCAAGGACTTCGTGACCTCGCGCCGCCACGTCGCCGCCGCCGGGGCCGCGGGCGCGTCCGCCGTGCTGCTCGCCGCGG
>DASSUD010000321.1:0-2416 GCA_035707385.1 Acidimicrobiales bacterium | reverse complement strand
TTCGTCATGGCGCCGCTGCACGACCTGGCCCCCGATCTGTTCGACCGGGCCGCCCTCGACGCCGCCGAGGGCCACGTCGAGCGGGTGGGTGACCTGGACACCCTGAAGGGCCGGTGAGCGAGCGCCGCGAGCGGACCAGCGGCCCGGTGCGGCGGGTCCGCATCGTCGGGCCCGGGCGGGCCGGGGGCTCGCTGGCGCGGGCGCTGGGCGGCGCCGGCTGGGAGGTGCTGCCGGTGCTGGGACGGGCGGACGACGTGGCGGGCGCGGCCCAGGGGGTCGACCTGGTGGTGCTGGCCACACCGGACGCGGCCATCGCGGGGGTGGCCCGGACCGTGCGGCCCCGGGACGGCGTGGTGGTGGCGCACCTGTCCGGGTCGGCCGGGCTGGACGTGCTGGCGCCGCACGGGCGCCGGGCCGCCGTCCACCCGCTGATGGCCCTGCCCAACCCCGAGGTCGGGGCGCGGCGCCTGCCGGGCGGGTGGTTCGCGGTGGCCGGCGACCCGATGGCCCGGGAGGTGGTCGACGCCCTCGGCGGGCGGGCGTTCGCGGTCGACGACGCCGACCGCCCCACCTACCACGCCGCCGCCGTGGTGGCCTCCAACCACCTGGTGGCGCTGCTGGGCCAGGTGGAGCGGCTGGCGGCGGCCGTGGGCGTCCCCTTCGAGGCCTACCTCGACCTGGCCGCCGCCACCCTCGACAACGTCCGCGACCTGGGGCCCGGCGCCGCCCTCACCGGGCCGGCGGCCCGGGGCGACGAGGATACGATCCGCGCCCACCTGGCCGCCCTCCCGGCCGGCGACCGGGCCGCGTACGCCGCGCTGGCCGACGCCGCCCGCCGCCTGGCCGCCGAGCACCGGGAGTCCCAGCCGTGAAGACCATCGCCACCATCGCCGAGCTGCGCGAGTCCCTCGGCCGGGAGCGGGCGGCCGGGCGCACGGTCGGCTTCGTGCCCACCATGGGCTACCTCCACGACGGGCACGCCTCGCTCATGCGGGCGGCCCGGGCGGAGACCGGCGTCGTGACCGCGTCGGTGTTCGTCAACCCGCTGCAGTTCGGGCCGGGCGAGGACCTCGAGGCCTACCCGCGCGACCTGGACCGCGACACCGCCCTGGCGGCGGAGGCCGGCGTCGACCTGCTGTTCACCCCGGCGGCCGGCGAGATGTACCCGACCCCCGTGCTCACGACCGTGTCGGTGGCCGGCGTGTCCGAACCGCTGGAGGGCGCCTCCCGGCCCACCCACTTCGCCGGCGTGGCCACGGTGGTGGCCAAGCTGTTCTCGATCGTGGGGCCGTGCCGGGCCTACTTCGGGGCCAAGGACTGGCAGCAGGTGGCGGTGGTCCGGCGGATGGCCCACGACCTGTCGATGCCGGTGGAGGTGGTGGCCTGCCCCACGCTGCGGGAACCCGACGGCCTGGCCATGTCCTCCCGCAACGTCTACCTGAGCCCCGACGAGCGGGCGGCGGCCCCCGTGCTGTACCGGTCCCTGCGGGCGGGTGCGGCGGCCATCGGCGCCGGCGAGCGGGACCCGGCGGCGGTGCGGGACCTGATGGCGGGGATCATCGAGGCCGAGCCGCTGGCGGGATTGGACTACGCCGAGGTGGTCGACGCAGACTCCTTCACGGTCCCCGATCCGCTGGCCGGGAATCTCCGGCTCCTGGCGGCGGTTCGATTCGGACGGGCAAGACTGATCGACAACGTGGGGGTGACCGCCTGACGGCACCCACCCGGGAGGTCCGAAGCGACGTGCGCCGCCGCATGCTCAAGTCCAAGATCCACCGTGCCGTCGTGACCGACGCCAACCTGCACTACGTCGGGTCCGTGACCATCGACCCCGACCTGCTCGCCGCCGCCGACATCCTCGAGCACGAGCAGGTGGCGATCGTGGACATCGACAACGGGGCCCGCCTGGAGACCTACGCCATCGCCGGCGTGCGGGGCTCCGGCGACCTGTGCCTGAACGGTGCCGCCGCCCGCCTCGTGGCGCCCGGCGACCGGGTCATCGTCATCTCCTACGCCGACTACGACGACGCGGAGATGGACGCCTACGCACCCCGGGTCGTCCACGTCGACACCGCCAACCGCCAGATCGATGCGGTCACGGCCGAGCTGCTGGCCGCGGAGCAGCGGGGCCCGGCGCCGCACCGCTACGTCGACGTCCCGGCCGGGTGAGCGTGCCGGAGCTGGACCTGCTGGTGCTGGGGTCCGGCGTCGCCGGGTTGTCGGCCGCGGTCCGGGCGGCCGAGCTGGCCGGGCTGCGGGTGGGGGTCCTGACCAAGGCCGAGCTGCACCAGGCCACGACGCGCTGGGCGCAGGGCGGCGTGGCGGCCGTGCTGGCGGGGGACCCCGACTCCACCGACCTGCACCTGGCCGACACGCTCACGGCCGGCGCCGGCCTGTGCGACGCCGACGCCGTGCG
>DASSUD010000320.1:0-10007 GCA_035707385.1 Acidimicrobiales bacterium | reverse complement strand
TTTGGCGTCTCTCACATCGCACCAGCGACGTGAGAGACGCCAAATCGGTCAGACGGCCAGGAGGATGGCGTCGCCCTGGCCGCCACCGCCGCACAGGGCGGCCGCGCCGAGGCCGCCGCCCCGCCGCTTGAGCTCGTGGAGAAGGGTGAGCGCCAGCCGGGTGCCGGACATGCCGACGGGGTGCCCGAGGGCGATGGCGCCGCCGTTGACGTTGACCACGTCGTCGGTGATGCCGAGGTCGGCGATCGAGGCCACCCCCACCGCCGCGAACGCCTCGTTGAGCTCGAACAGCTCGACGTCGGTGACCCCCCGGCCCGCCCCGTCGAGGGCGGCCTGGATGGCCCGGGACGGCTGGGTGAGCAGCGAGGGGTCGGGGCCCGCCACCTGGCCGTAGCCGACGACCTCGCCCAGCGGCTCGGCCCCCAGGCGCTCGGCCGCGGCCTTCGACGCCACGATCACGGCGGCCCCGCCGTCGGAGATCTGCGAGGCGTTGCCGGCGGTGATGTTGCCCGCCTTGTCGAACGCCGGGCGCAGGCCGGACAACGACTCGACGGTGGTGCCGGGGCGCACGCCCTCGTCGGTGTCGACGACGACCGGGTCGCCCCTGCGTTGCGGGACCTCGACCGCGACGATCTCGTCGGCCAGGCGGCCCTCCTTGATGGCGGCCGCCGCCCGCTCGTGCGACTTGGCCGCCAGGTCGTCCTGGGGCTCCCGGGCCAGGCCGGCGGAGGCCGCGTACCTCTCGGTGCCGGCGCCCATGGCCACCTGGTCGAAGGCGCAGAACAGGCCGTCGTACATCATCGAGTCGACGACGGTCTTGTCGCCGGCCCGGTAGCCCTCGCGGGCGCCCGGCAGCAGGTACGGGGCCTGGGTCATCGACTCCATGCCGCCGGCCACGACGATCTCGGCGAGGCCCGCCCCGATGAGCAGGTCGGCCAGGAAGATGCTGTTGAGCCCGGACAGGCACACCTTGTTGACGGTGGTGGCGGGCACGGTCATCGGGATGCCGGCGTTGGTCCCGGCCTGGCGAGCCGTGATCTGGCCGGCGCCGGCCTGGAGCACGTGGCCCATGAAGATGTAGTCGACCTGGTCGGGGCGCACCCCCGCCCGCTCGAGGGCGGCCTTGATGGCGAAGCCGCCGAGCTCAGTGGCGGGGAACCCGCCCAGAGCGCCGCTGAGCTTGCCGATGGGCGTGCGGGCACCCGCCAGGATCACGGAACCTGCCATCGTGGCTTCCCCCCATGGTGTGGGACGTCTCGGACCCCGTCGAGCCTACCGAGAGGTCACTTCAGGACCGAAGTCCGGGTCGCCCCTGGCGCCGGTCAGGGCGTCGTCGCCCCCACCGGGCCGGCGCCTGCGGGCCCGGCCCCGACGGCCACCTCCTCGGCGGGACCGGCGGGCTCGGCGGCCTCGTCGCCGGTGCCGTCGCCGGTGCCTGCCCCCGCCCCCGGCGAGGCGGCCGCCGCCACCGGCCGCTGGAGCCGGCGCAGGGCCAGCAGGGCGAGGAGGTAGGTGACCATGGCCAGCGCCAGCACGACGTTGAACCCGAGGATCATGGCGATGATCGTGGTCAGCACCGAGCCGATGACCGAGGCGAAGCCGTTCACGGCCCAGCCCCACGCCACGTACTCCTCGCCGTGGCCGGTCAGGGCGGACACCGCCCCCAGGCCCAGGGGCATGAACATGCCGAGCAGGATGCCGAGCGGGGCCAGCACCAGGAACGCCACCACGACCCGCACCGCCAGCGGCGCGGTGAGCAGCGCATCGGTGAGCAGCGGCAGCAGGAACAGGTAGGCCAGGCCCAGCACGACCACCGCGCCGGCCATCGTCTTGCTGGCGGCCTCGACGCGGCCCTTCAGCCGGGCGCTCAGCAGGGCGCCGACGCCGGTGAACACGAGCAACGACGCCAGCGTCACCGTGAGCGAGTACGTCGGGAAGCCGAGGAAGAGGATCAGCCGCTGGATCAGGGTGATCTCGAAGAACATGAAGCCGAAGCCCAGCGCCGTGAAGTAGACGGCCGAGGTCGGCTTGCGGGGCAGCTCACGCCACACCTTCCGCATGGTCACGAACGGCAGCAGCAGGAAGATCGCCGCCAGGCCCGCCGCCATTACCAGCAGCAGGAGCAGCACGCGCTCGCCGATCGAGTCCTCCGGGTCGGCCCGCACGATCGGGTCGGCGTAGTCGGCCACCACGTCGCGGAACCGGGCGAAGTGCCAGAAGAACGGCCCGTCGTCGCTGATGGCCCCGACGTCGTAGGGGTAGCCGTCGAGGAAGGCGCGCTGCTCGTCGGCCGGCAGGGTCAGCACCTTGGAGACGGAGTTCTCCTGGGGCTGGCCGGGGGCGTAGCGCAGCGTGTTGCCCGCGATGTCGGCGCCCTTGGCCGCGAAGGAGGTGATCTCCGCCTGGGTGAACGGCGTCTTCTTCACCAGGACCGTGGACAGCACCGACGCACCGCCGCTCGACGACGTGGCCACCAGCACGTGGTCGGCGGGGTCGTCGACCCCGTGGCCCTCGAGCGCCGCCCGCACGGTGGCGACGTAGCGGGTGGTGCGGTTCGGCTTGGCGTCGAAGTCGAGCTCCCCGAACTGGGTGGCGACGATGCCGTCGTCGGTGAGGTGGTCGAGGCTCTCCTCGATGGTCTCCCGGGTGTAGAGGTAGCTCTCCGACAGCACGAAGGCGCCGGCCGTGGCCGCGTTGGTCGCCGAGTAGCTGTCGGGTGCCGGGTACCAGATCAGCTCGTACTCGTCGCCGCTGCGGGCCAGGAACGAGCGCCCGTCGCCGTTCACGTAGTTGACGCCGGGCTGGTCGGCCACGTGGCCGCCGAAGTCGGCGTAGACGTCGGTGACCAGGTCGTAGGTGAGCGGATTGAGCTCGATGGCGTCGATGTTCTCGGCGTCGAAGTACAGGGAGGCCAGGATCTCGTGGCCGCCCGCCGCGCCGATGATCATGACCCGCTCGGGCGCGTCGCCCAGCAGGTCGAACGGGTACGCCCGGGGGTCGCCGTCGAAGTTGAAGATCGGGTCGTCGAGGCTGTCGACGTCGCCGTCCCACGGCTTGATGACCGAGCCCAGCATGCCGTCGTGGTTGAGCAGCAGGCCGTTGGGCAGGTTGGCGGTGTCGACCCGGAAGATGGGGCTCCACCGGCTGTAGTCGGCGCCCGCCACGTCGGACTTGTCCTCGTCGGGGCGCACGTCGGGCAGCAGGCCCGAGGCCACCACGCACACGGCCAGGCCGGCGGTGAGCACGCCGCCGGCCGGCGCCACCCAGCGCGGGGCGTTCGACCGCACGGCCACGTAGACGCCCACGGCCGCCAGCACCGCGCCGGCCAGGGCGATGGTCCGGGGCGGGCCGATGGTGGAGATGAACCACACCACGACGGCACAGGCCAGGCCCGCGCCGACCAGGTCGGCGAAGTAGAGCTTGCCGATGCCCTCGGTCTTGCGGCCGAACAGGGTCGACACCATCACGCCGATCCACACGAACGACGCGAACAGCGCCAGGCACAGCACCAGCAGGGCGCCGAAGTTCACGAACGAGTCGCGGCGGCCGTAGTCCCACAGCGCCAGCGAGGCGATCGGCAGGCGGGCCACGATCAGGTAGCCGACGATCACGCTCACGGCGCCCGCCAGGCAGCCCGTGACCATGATCGTGTCGGTCGTCGCCCGCTTCAGCCGGCCCGAGATCGAGGTGATCACGCTGCCGCAGCCGATGCCCAGCAGGGCCAGGCCGATGACCAGGTACGTGTAGTAGTAGAAGAGCTTGAACGAGACGACGCGGGTGTAGCTGATCTCCAGCAGCAGCGAGGCGAAGCAGATCAGGAAGATCTCGAGGTGGTAGCCCCGGTCCCGACCCTGCTTGTCGTCCGGCACGTCGGGGGCCGGCGCGCCCGGCTCGACGCCGTCGCCGTCCCCGTTCGTCGCCGTCTCCGCTGACGTCGAGCTGGCCACCAATCGCTTCCCCCGTTGACGGTTGCGGGTCCCTGACGCGCCGGATCATCGGCGGGTGCGGCGGTCAGGCGGGCGGGCGCAGCCCTTCGTGTCGAGGGCCCCCAGCCCCCCGGGAGCTTAGCGAGGACCACGCACCGTGTCCCAAGGCGGCTACCAGGACCAGCGCTCTTGGGGACGTCGATTACCGAAAGGTAGGTTGAGCGGCCATGCAGGACATCCTCGAGGCCATCCAGGGGGGCGCCTCGGGCGACGAGCTCGCCGCGCTGCCCATCCCCGCGACGTACCGGGCCGCCCACGTGCTGCGGGCCGAGGAGAAGATGTGGGACGGCGTCCCGTCGGAGGACAAGGACCCGCGCCAGTCCCTCCACATCGGCGAGGTGCCGACCCCGGAGCTGGCGCCCGACGAGGTCTACCTGGCCGTGATGGCCAGCTCGATCAACTTCAACACGGTGTGGACCTCGATCTTCGAGCCCCTGCCCACGTTCGGGTTCCTCGACCGGCTGGGCCGGGAGTCGGTGTGGGGGGCGCGCCACGCCCAGGACTTCCACGTGGTCGGATCGGACGCGTCGGCCGTGGTGCTGCGGGTCGGCTCCGCGGTGCGCAACTGGAAGCCGGGCGACCGGGTCGCCGTCCACTGCAACTTCGTCGACGACCAGGACCCCTCGGCCCACGACGACTCGATGCTGGCCGCCAACCAGCGCATCTGGGGATTCGAGTCCAACTTCGGCGGGCTGGCCGACCTGTCGATCGTCAAGGCCAACCAGCTCATGCCCAAGCCCGCCCACCTCACCTGGGAGGAGGCCGCGGTCAACGGCCTGTGCGCCTCCACCAGCTACCGCATGCTGGTGGGCCGCCACGCCGCCCGCATGAAGCAGGGCGACAACGTGTTCATCTGGGGCGCCACCGGGGGCATCGGCGCCTACGCCACCCAGCTCGTCCTCAACGGGGGCGGGACTCCCGTGGGGGTCGTGTCCAGCGAGGACCGGGCCAAGCTGCTCAACGCCATGGGCTGCGAGAACGTCATCGACCGCCGGGCCGAGGGCTACAGGTTCTGGTCGGACGAGCAGCACCAGGACGAGGGCGAGTGGCGCCGGCTGGGCAAGAAGGTGCGCTCGCTGATCGGCGACGACCCCGACATCGTGTTCGAGCACCCCGGCCGCCAGACGATGGGCGCCTCGGTGTTCATCGCCAAGCGGGGCGGCACCATCGTCACCTGCGCCGCCACCAGCGGGTTCATGATCGAGTACGACAACCGCCACCTGTGGATGAAGCTGAAGACGATCAAGTCGTCCCACTTCGCCAACTACCAGGAGGCGTGGGACATGAACCGGCTCATCGACAAGGGCGCCATCCAGCCGGTGATGTCCGCCGTCTACCCGCTGGAGCAGGTGGGCGAGGCGGCCCGGGCGGTGCACCGCAACGAGGCCGAGGGCAAGCTGGCCGTGCTGTGCCTGGCGCCCGAGGCCGGCCAGGGCGTCACCGACCCGGAGAAGCGGGCCCGCATCGGCGAGGACCGCATCACCCTGTTCCAGCGCCACGCCCGCGGCGAGCTCTAGAGGCTGCGCCTAGGCCACCTGGCGGACGATGTCGGGATCCGCGCACGCCCGGGCGAACGCGTCGAGGCGGCGGCGGATGTCCCGGCCCAGCAGCCACACGCCCACCCGGTCCGCCACCGGCGCCAGCCAGCGGGGGCGGACGGTGAAGTTGTAGCGCCAGGTGGCCTCGGTGCCACCGCCCTCGGCGGGGGCGAAGTTCCATCCGCCGGAGAACGACTTGAAGAACCACGGGCCGCTGACCATCCGCATGCCCACCTGGGCCGGCGGGCGGAAGGTCACGTACTCGGACACCATGGTGAGCCGGTGCCGCGACCGGGTCCAGGTGCGGACGCCCTTGCCCGCGGCGGTGGCGCCGTCGAGCAGGCGCTGCTCCCGCACGAAGGGGTCCCAGCGGTAGCGCAGCTCGCCGTAGGTCTGCGACAGGGCGAACGCGACCTCGGGCGCCTGGGGGACCACGACGGTCGAGGCGACTCGGGGCACGCTCCCAGTGTGCCGCCCTACTCCGCCGGGGTGACCGCGCCCGCGGCCGCCGCCGACGCGTACAGCGCGTCCACCACCCGGTGGGCGGGCAGCGCCGCCGCGAACGACGGGTGGGCGGGCGTCCCGTCCCGCACCGCGGCCAGGAAGGCCGTGGCCTGGTTGGTCGGGGCGGCGTCGCCGGACCCGGCCACCGCGGCGGCCAGGTCGTCACCCTCCAGGACCTGCTCGGTCTCGCCGCTGAACTGCCAGCGGACCGGGCCGACCCAGTCCCCCTCCAGCGCCGCGTAGAGGCGGGAGCAGAAGACCTCGACCCGGCGCAGGCTGGGCCGCTCCAGCACGTCGTGCCACACCGACGTGAGCGTGCCCGACGCCCCCGAGGCGAACGCGAGGCGGGCCACGGTCACGTCGTCGATCCGGGGATGGCCGTGGACCTCCCTGGTGGTGGCGCTGACCGAGGCGACGGGCCCGAAGATCCAGCGCAGGATGTCGACGTCGTGGATCGAGTGCTCGAGCAGCGTCCCCCGGCCCGCCCTGGCGGCGTCGGTGCGCCACGTCGAGCCGTACATGCCCTGGTCGGGGATGAACTGGTCGTCCCGGAACACCACCGCCAGCACCTCGCCCGCCCGGGGGTCGCCCACCAGCCGGCGCAGCCAGCGGAACGACGGCAGGTAGCGCAGCACCAGCCCCACCTGGTTGGGCACGCCCGCCGCCTCCACCGCCGCCACCATGCCCGCGACGGTGCCGGCGTCCACGGCCAGCGGCTTCTCGCAGAACACGGCCACACCGGCGGCCGCGGCCCGCTCGACCAGCCGGGCGTGCTCGGCCGTCCAGGTGGTGACGTACACGGCGTCCACCAGCGCGGGCAGCTCGTCCTCGGCCGCCACGGCGGCGCCGTGGTGGCGGGCGAAGGCCTCGGCCCGCCTCGCGTCCGGGTCGTGGACGGCCACCACCGCATGGTCGACGCCCGACGCCGCCAGCATGGCGCCGTGGTACCGGCTGATGAACCCGGCGCCGTAGAACCCCACTCGGACCGTCATGGGGGCGAACGCTAGGTTGGCGACGTGCTGCTCACCGAGATCGACCACGTCGCTATCGCCGTCAACGACCTCGAGGCGGCCATCGCCTACTACCGGGCCACCTTCGGGGCCGACGTCGACCATCGCGAGGTGGTCGAGTCCGACGGCGTGGAGGAAGCCCTGCTCAAGGTGGCCGACAGCTACATCCAGCTGCTGACCCCGACCCGCGACGACTCGCCGGTGGCCAGGTACCTGGAGCGCAAGGGCGAGGGCCTGCACCACATCGGCTACCGGGTGGCCGATTGCGCCGAGGCGCTGGAGGCGGTCAAGGCCCAGGGCGGCCGGGTGATCGACGAGGCGCCCCGCCCCGGCAGCCGGGGCACGACGGTCGCGTTCGTCCACCCCAAGGCCGCGTTCGGGACGCTGATCGAGCTCGTCCAGGAGTAGCTGCCCGGTCCCCCGGCGGGGTGACATCGGGCACTACGGTGGCGCCGACTGCGCACAAGACAGGAGGCGCACGTGGATCCCACTGTTCCACCGTCGACCCCGATCCCGCCGTCCGGCTACCCGGCCACGCTGGAGATCGACCGGCCCGAGCACATCGCCAACTGGCGCCCGCTCGTCCACTGGCTGCTGGCGATACCGCACTGGATCGTGCTGTACGTCCTCGGCATCGTGGCCGAGGTCGTGGCGCTGGTGGCGTGGTTCGCCATCGTGTTCACCGGCAAGCTGCCCGAGGGCCTCGGCAACCTCATGGCCCTGTACATCCGCTACAACAACCGGGTCACGGCCTACGCGTACTTCATGCGCGAGGAGTACCCGCCGTTCACGTTCGACACCACGGCCGGGGACCCGGGCGACTATCCCGGGGTGCGGACCAACCTGGGGATCGAGCTGGAGGGCCGCAACCGCCTGACGACCGGCTTCCGGTTCATCCTCGTGATCCCGCACGTGATCGTGCTGGCCCTGCTCGGGTTCGTCGTGTGGCTGGGCCTGGTCGGAGCGTTCTTCATCGTGCTGTTCACCGGTCGCTGGCCGGAGGGCCTGTGGACCTTCGTCCTCGGCTTCATGCGCTGGGTCACGCGGGTCAACGCCTACGCCTTCCTGCTCACCGACGAGTACCCGCCGTTCTCGATGGAGTGAGGCGCGCGCCGGTGGCCGGGGCGACGTTGGCCCGGCCACCGGACGCATCTGTGCCCGGGAAGGGTCAGGACGGCGGCACCATCACGTTGTCGATGAGGTGGACCGTGGCGTTGGCCGTGCGGATGTCCGGGACCACGACCTCGGCCTGACCACCGCCGACGGTGATCATGTCCCCGGAGGCGGAGATCGGCAGGGTGGCGCCGGTGAAGGTCTCCACCTCGGTCAGCCCGGCCAGGTCGGCCGACGACAGCTCCTGGCCGGCCACGACGTGGAAGCCGAGGACCTGGGTCAGCAGCCCCGTCGGGTCGGCGAGCGCCGCATCCAGCGTCGCCGGGTCGAGCGCCGCGAAGGCGCAGTCGGTGGGGGCGAACACGGTCAGGGCGGGGGCCGAGTTGAGCGTGTCGACGAGGCCGGCCTCGCCGACCGCACCCACCAGGGTGGTGAGGACGGGGTTGCTCGACGCCGCGGTGGCCACCGGGTCGTCGGTCATGCCCGCCAGCGTGCCCTCGTCGGGCCCCGTCTCGACGGCCTCGACGAGGCCCTCGGCGTCGCAGATCTCCTCCGAGTCGGCGGGAGCGGCGGGCGCCGGGGCCGGGGCCTCGGTGGCGGGCGGGTCGGCGGCGCTGTCACCGTCGTCCCCACACGCCGCGCCGAGCAGCGTGAGGGCGAAGAGGGCGGCGACGCCGCGGGCGATCCGGGAACGGGACATGGGATGGGTCTCCTTCAGGTGGGTGATGGATCGGGGTCGACGGTCACGACCAGCGACATCCAGCCGCTGGCGCCGTCGGGCAGGGTCTCGGACCGCTCCTCGGTCTGGACCTCGCCGGTGCCGTCCGTGGCCCGGACGACGAGCGTGTGGCGGCCCGGGGTCGCGTCCCACTCGTGGCGCCACTGGCGCCAGGAGTCGTCGCTCACCGCCGCCCCGAGCTCGGTGCGGCCGAAGGGGCCGCCGTCGATGCTGATCTCGACGGCTTCGATGCCCCGGGTCTGGGCCCAGGCCACCCCGCCGGCCACGGCCCGGCCCGCTGCCACCCGCTCGAAGCTGCGGGGCGAGTCGATGCGGGCCATCGTCTTGACCGGCGCCCGGTCGGCATAGCCGCGGGGGACCCAGTACTGGTCGAAGGCGGCGAAGGTGGTGACCTCCAGCTCGGTCAGCCACTTGGTCGAGCCGACGTAGCCGAACAGGCCGGGCGTCACCAGCCGCGCCGGGAAGCCGTGGCGCAGCGGCAGGGGCTCGCCGTTCATGCCCACGGCCACCAGGCAGGGACGGTCGTAGGCGGCGCCGAGCGGGAACCCGCACGTGTAGCCGTCGACGGAGCGGCCGACGAGCTGGTCGGCGCCCCGCCGGGGCCGGGCCCGGTCGAGCAGGTCGCTCGCCCGCACGCCCAGCCAGCGGGCGTTGCCCACCAGGTCGCCGCCGACCGGGTTGGACACGCAGGTCATGGTGATGTCGGCCTCGACCAGCTCCCGGTCGAGCAGCTCGGCGAAGCTCAGCTCGAAGGGCTCGTCGACCATGCCGGTGACCCGCAGGCTCCAGTCCTCGGCCCGGACCTGGGGCACGACGAGAGCGGTGTCGATGCGATAGAAGTCGGCGTTGGCCGTGACGAACGGGGCGACGCCCGGGACCCCGACCTCGGCGGCGGCGGGGACGGCCGGGAGCGGCCGGGCCGCCGGGGGCAGCGTGACCCCGGCCCGGGACTCGGCGGCGCTGAACCGGCTGCGCAGCGCCCGGCCGCCGGCGCCGGCCAGCGCCGCGGCCGCCGCCACCCCCGCCGCCAGGCCCAGGAACGCCCGGCGCGACCCGGCCCCGCCGGTGCGGCGCGGCGCGGCGGCGCCCGCTGGGCCCGGCGGGGGGGAGACCCGCC
>DASSUD010000319.1:0-4990 GCA_035707385.1 Acidimicrobiales bacterium | reverse complement strand
TGCTGCTCACCGAGGCCGGCACCGAGCGCCGGGCGGGCGTGTGGGTGGTGGCCGGCGACCCGGACGGCCAGCCACCGCTCGACCACCTGGGCCCCGAGGCCGACGGCCTCGACCGGGACACGCTGGCCGTGCTGCTGGTCGAGCACGGCATGCGGCTGCACGGCTGGCTGCGGGACCAGCGCATCCTGGCCGGCGTCGGCCGGCGGCTCGCCAACGAGGTCTGCCACCGGGCCAAGCTGTCGCCCTTCGCCAACACGGCCAAGCTCGACGCCGGCGCCGTCGACCGCCTGCACGCCGCGCTGGTCGCGTGCATCGCCGAGTCGCTGGCCTACGAGCGCACCCGCGACGACATGTCGTCCTCCGCGGACCGGCCCGGCAACGTCCACCACCGGGAGAAGGAGGCTTGCCCGGTGTGTGGGGACACCATCCGGGCGGTGGAGTACCGCAGCTACACGGTCAACTACTGCCCGGCCTGCCAGACCGGTGGCAAGGTCCTGGCCGACAACACGACCAGCCGCTTCCTCAAGTAGCGCTCAGATGAGGCCCAGCTCGGCGACCGTGTCGCGCTCGGCCCCCAGCTCGGCCACCGACGCGTCGATGCGGCCCCGGCTGAACTCGTCGATGTCGAGGCCGCCCACGATCTCGTAGCGGCCGCCCGTGCAGGTCACCGGGAAGCCGGACACGAGGCCCTCGGGCACGCCGTAGCTGCCGTCGGAGGGCACGGCCATCGACACCCAATCGCCGGCGGGCGTGCCGAGCGCCCAGTCGTGCACGTGGCCGATGGCGGCGTTGGCGGCCGAGGCGGCGGACGACAGGCCCCGGGCCTTGATGACGGCCGCGCCCCGCTGCTGGACGGTGGGGATGAACTCGCCCTCCAGCCACGCCTGGTCGCCGCCGACGGCGTCGAAGCCGGGCTTGCCGGCCACCTCGGCGTGGAACACGTCCGGGTACTGGGTGGCGGAGTGGTTGCCCCAGATGGTCATGCGGCCCACGTCGGCGACGGTGGCGCCGGCCCTGGCGGCCAGCTGGGCCTTGGCCCGGTTGTGGTCGAGGCGGGTCATGGCGGTGAAGCGCTCGGCCGGGACGTTCGGGGCGTTGTTCATGGCGATGAGGGCGTTGGTGTTGGCCGGGTTGCCCACCACGAGGACCCGCACGTCGCCGGCCGCCCCGTCGGAGATGGCCTTGCCCTGGACGGTGAAGATGGCGCCGTTGGCGCTGAGCAGGTCGGCCCGTTCCATCCCCTCCTTGCGGGGCATGGCCCCGACCAGCAGGGCGTAGTTCACCCCCTCGAAGGCCCGCGCCGGGTCGTCGGTGGGGACGATGCCGGAGAGCAGGGGGAAGGCGCAGTCCTCCAGCTCCATGCGCACCCCGTCGAGCGCGCCGACCGCCTCGGGGATCTCCAGCAGGTGGAGGATCACGGGCTGGTCGTCCCCCAGCATCTGGCCGCTGGCGATGCGGAACAGCAGGGCGTAGCCGATCTGACCGGCAGCGCCGGTCACGGCGACACGTACGGGGTCCCTCATGCCGGCGACCTTAGTGGTGGTCCCGGCGGGTGCCCAACGGCACCCGCCGGTCGCCACCACATGGCCTCAGCCGCGGCGGGGGGTGCCGACCGCGGTGACGGCGGGGGCGGGCGGCTCGCCCTCGGTGGTGGCGCTGACCACGATGCGGTCCTGGCCGACGAAGGTGCTCAGGAAGCTGGAGGCGTCGGCGCCGACGATGTCCTCCAGCGGCGTGACCGTCCAGTCCACCAGGTCGCCCGTGACCGCCAGGGACTCGGGCCGGCTGTCGGCGCCGTAGAGGACCGTCGCCAGGCCGAGGGGCCCGGCGCTGGTGCCGGCGACGAAGCCGTCGGGGTCGGCGCCCACGTCCGTCATGTCGAGCTCGGACCAGGTGCCGCCGCCGTCGGTCGAGAGCTGGATCACGGTGCCCTCATAGGCCGTGGCGACCAGTGCCGGTCCGAGGCCGGCGATCAGGTTGGTGCCGCCCGGCACGCTGATCTCGGTCCACACCTCGCCGTCCGGCGAGGTGTAGGCCTGCACGTCGTCCTCGGCGCGGGACATGCCGACGATCGTCGGCCACACCTGGAGGAGGAAGCCGCCGCCGACCGCGTCCAGGCTCACGGAGCCGCCACCGGAGCCCGGCAGGTCCAGGGGCACGGCCTCCCAGGCGTCGCCGGCCCGCCGGAACACCTGAGCCGGCGGGACCAGGTCGCGGGGACCGGTGACGCCCAGCTCCGCCCAGGCGACGGTGCGGACGGCCTCGCCGGACCAGCTGTCGCCGGCGATGTCGGCGGTGCCCCCGGCGGCGTCCACGGCCGGGGGCACGGGGACGGTGGAGGGTGCCACCGTGCCAGCACTGCCGCCCGTCTCGTCGACCACGACCCGGCGCAGCGTCAGCCCCTCGGCGCCGACGTCCACGGTGAAGCGGGACGGCTGGTCGCCCTCCGGCTCCAGCTCCGGGAACACCGCGGCGAGCTCCGGGTAGAACGACGTCGAGACGAGGGCCAGCGTGGTGGTGCCGTTGCTCTCGACGGCCATGGACGTCGAGCGGCGCCAGGGGTGGTTGGTGGTGGGCGGCTCGGGCGGCGTGACGTCCTCGCCGGTCCAGGTCGCGCCGCCGTCGGCCGAGGCGTACAGGCGGGCCGTCGACCCGGCGCCGTCGCCGGGCCCGGTGGTGACGCCGTAGAGCTGGCCGCCCGCTCCCGCCATCTCGATCAGGCGGGGGCGGTCGCCGTCGAGGACGAGCGGCTGCCACGTGCCGTCCTCGGCCAGCGTGTACACCGCCTTGGGGAACACCTGGTCGGGGACGTTCTGGTAGGTGACGCCGGGCCCCGTCGACAGGGCGTACACGGTGCCGTCGGCGTCCTGGAACTGGCTGACGATGTTGGACAGGCCGCCGTCGGTCGCCTGCCAGGCGATGTCGAGGGGGCCGGTGCGCGGCAGCTCGCCGGTGCCGGGGATGACGACGGGGTCGCCGGCGGGGTCGTCCTGGGTGAGCGACACCGCGGCGGCGGCCACGGCCACCGAGGCGGTCACGCCCAGGACGGCGGTGCGGCGGTGGCGGCGGGAGCGGGCCCGGCGGACGGCCCGGGCGGGATCGGCCCGGTCGGGCAGGGACAGGGCCTCGGCCTCGTCGAGGAGGCGGTCACGGAGCATCTGTTCGAACGGCATGGGGGTCACCTCAGGTGGTCGAGGTCGGCTTCGAGGGTGCGCAGCGCCCGGTGCAGGCGGCTCTGGACCGTGCCCGGCCGCACCCCGATGGCGGCGGCCGTCTCGGCCACGGACCAGTCGAGGAGCAGCCGGCACACCACCACGCTGCGCAGCGCCACGGGCAGCTTCATGAGGGCGGTGCGGACCGCCGGGTCGGTCGCGGGGACCGGGGCGAGCTCGTCGCGGCGGGCGAAGGGCAGGCGGCGAGCGAGCCGGCGGTGGCGGGAGTGTGCCCAGTTCAGCCCGACCCGGTAGACCCAGCCCGCCGGGTTGTCGTAGGCGGACACCCTGGCCCAGCGGGCATACGCCCGGGCCATGGCCTCGTCGGTGGCCTCGACCGCCAGGTCGCGGTCGCCGAGGGCGAGCGCCAGGCCGCGGGCTATGCCGGGCCAGGCCTGCCGGTAGAAACCGGTGAAGTCGCGGGCGCCGGGCGGAACGGCGGTGCCGGGCGGCTCCGGTGGCGCCACATCGGGCCCGACGGGTGGCGGCGCCGGACCGGACCGGCCGGCGGAGGTGGACGTGTGCGCGTGCATCGACCCATACACTCCGGGCCCCCCGGGTCCGTTCTGTGCGGGCATCAGAGGCCGTCCAGGGCGGTGCGGGCGGCGGCGTCCCAGGGATCCAGGTCGAGCACCCGCCGCAGCGCGGCCGCCGCGCCCCGATCGTCGCCGCGGGCGGCGAGGATCACGCCCAGCCGCCGGTGATGGGCCGGGCCGGCGGGGTCGGCGGCGATGCCGTCCCGGGCGGCGACCTCGGCGGCGGCCAGGTCGTCCGCCAGCCCGGACCGCAGGGCCCGCTCGGTCAGCAGGGCCTCGTGGAGGTCCTGCAGGGCGGGGTCCCGGGGCAGGCGGTCGAGGCCGTCCTCGACCCGGTCGAGCCCGGCGTCGAGGGCCAGCAGGCTGGGGCCCGACGCCGCGACCTGGGCGGCGACGTACCAGGCGTCGACGTCGTCGGGCCGCAGGGCGGTGGCGCGATCGGCGGCGGCCACGTCGCCGGTGCGGGTGGCCCGCTCCAGGTCGCGGTCGGCGACCACGGACAGCACGCCGCCCGCCGCCAGGACGCCGGCGGCGAGCCCGGCCGCGATCCGCCCCGCCCGGGCGCGGCCGCCGGGGGCGGCCACGGCCCCGGTTCCGGCGACCACCCCGGCCAGCAGCCAGGCGGCCGGATCGACCTCGGCCAGCGGGAAGCTCACCGCCTGCTGCACGGCCCAGGCCACGACCCCCGCGGCCATGCCCGCCACTAGCCGGTCGGAAGGCCGCCGGACCGCTCGCACGCAGGCCGCCACGACCGTGGCCAGCAGCGCCACGTACACGGCCGCCGCCGGGATCCCGGCCGCCGCCGCCACGTCGAGCGGGCCGCTGTGGGCCCGGTCGACCACGTCGTCCCGGCCGTGCCGGCGGGCGTAGCCGTCGTCGATGTGGGCGGGCGCGGCGATGCGGTAGCCCTCCGGGCCGGCGCCGGTGAGCGGGCGGTCGGCGACGACGGCGGCGGCCAGCGCCCACTCGTCGAGGCGGCTCCGGCCGCCGGCCTCGCCGGGGTCGACCGCAGCCGCCACCCGGGTCCCGACCGGTCCCACGACCACGAGCGCCACGGCGGCAGCCGTCGCCGCCCCGGCCAGCACCCGGTGCCCGGCGACCCGCCGGCGCAGCTGCGGCCAGGCCACGACCCCCGCCGCCACCACCCCGAGCCACGCCCCCCGGGTCCCCGAGGCGACCACGGCGAGGCCGAACCCCCCGGCCCCCACCCGGGCCAGGGCGATTTGGCGGCGCGTACGTCGC
>DASSUD010000318.1:0-4238 GCA_035707385.1 Acidimicrobiales bacterium | reverse complement strand
CCACCACCCGCACGATCCTGCACCGGGCCAAGGACGGCGAGCTGGCCGCCGGCACGCTGGCCAGCGCCGAGGAGCTCATCGGCATCGGGCGGGCCCTGGGCGACGCCGGCGCCGGCGTCTTCGAGGTAGCGAGCGACATGTTCGACCCCGACGGCGAGTTCGCCTGGATGACCGTCGTCGCCCGCGAGTCGGGCCGCCCGGTCACCTTCGGCTGCCTCCAGGACGACATCCGGCCCGAGCACTGGCGCCGGCTGATCGAGCTGGCCGACGAGGCCACGGCCACCGGCGCCCGCATCGTCCCCCAGGTGGCGGGCCGTCCCGCCTGCCTGCTGCTGGGCTGGGACTCGACCGCCCACCCGTTCCTGTTCCACCGGACCTGGCAGGAGATCGCCGGCCTGCCCCGGGAGGAGCGCCTGGCCCGGCTGCGCACAGCCGAGGTGCGGGACGCCATGCTGGCCGAGAAGCCCGAGCTGGTGGGCATCGCCGCCTTCCTCACCTCCTCGTACCACAAGCTGTTCCCGCTCGGGGACCCGCCCGAGTACGAGCCCTCGCCCGACCAGAGCCTGCAGGCGGTCGCCGCCCGCCAGGGCACCACCCCCGAGGCCGTGGCCTACGACCACCTGTGCGGCCAGGACGGCCGGGGCCTGCTGTACCTGCCCCTGCTGGGCTACGCCCACGGCGACTTCGGCGCCCTGCGCGAGATGCTGGTCCACCCCGGCACGGTCCTCGGGCTCGGCGACGGCGGGGCCCACTGCGGCCTGCTGTGCGACGCCTCCCTGCCGTCGTACATGCTCAGCCACTGGGCCCGGGACCGGTCCCGGGGCGAGCGCCTCGGCCTCGAGCAGGCCGTCCACATGCAGACCCGTGGGACCGCGGCCCTGTACGGCTTCGACGACCGGGGCGTCCTGGCCCCCGGCTACCTGGCCGACATCAACGTCATCGACCTCGACGCGCTGGCCATCGAGGCGCCCGAGATGGTGTACGACCTGCCGGCCGGCGGCCGCCGCATGATCCAGCGCGCCCGGGGCTACGCGGCCACGGTCAAGCGGGGCGTGGTCGTGCGGGAGGACGACGAGGCCACCGGCGAGCGGCCCGGGCGGCTGCTGCGGGGCCCCCAGCCACTGCACTGAACGTTCCGGCGTCCCTCAGCCGCGATCCGCACCATGCGGGACGCCGGAACGGGTCAGGCCAACCCCAGCCGGGCGTACTGCTCGGCCGGTGCCTCGACCTCGTCGAGCGCGGTGCGGAGCAGCTCGGCCATCTCGCGCTCGGCGCGGGGCTCCCCGGCCCGGTTCTCCGCCTCGTCGGGGTCGACGTCGAGGTCGTAGAGGTGGTCGGGCACCGGGCGGCTGCCGGCCCAGAACGGCAGGCGGTCGTCGGGCCCGAACGGCTGGCGGATCACGGGCACGGTGGAGCCCGGCATGTAGTCCAGGGCGGCCCGGTGGTCGGGGGCCGGCAGCTCCGTCATGCCCGCCATGTGCAACGGCATCGTGGACCAGCGGTTCGACCACATCGCCAGCGGCCGGTTGCCCTCGACCGGGGCCCGGGCGTACTTGCGACGACCGTCGGTCACCTGGACCCAGTTGCCCCACACGCCGCCGATCGCCCACTCCCGCACCGGCCCGGTCGACCCGGTCGACCCGGACAGCAGCGGGCGCAGCGACCGGCCGTGCGTGCGCTGGCGGGGCGTCACCCCGAACACGTCGGCCAGGGTGGCGTGGAGGTCGACGCTGGTGGTGAGCGCGTCGCACGTGCCGCCGCCGGCCACCCCCGGCCAGTGGACGAGCAGCGGGAGGTGACCCAGCGGCTCGTACTGCGGGGCGCCGGGCTTCCCCCAGATGTCGTCGCCGCCCCGCACGTCGCCCAGGTAGTGGCCGTGGTCGGTGCAGACCACCACGGCGGTCGAGTCCCACAGCCCGCCCTCGTCGAGCGCGGCCAGCACCTCGCCGAACCAGTGGTCGATCATCGACAGCTTGGACCCGTAGTTGGCCCGGACGTGGCGCCCCTCCGCGCCGGTCATCCAGCCCCGGCTGACCCCGCCGACCACGTAGGGCGGCCAGATGACCAGGTCGCCGTCCCACGGCTCGTCCTCGTAGCGGCCGAGCCAGGGCGCCGGGGTGTCGAAGGGCTCGTGGGGGTCGAACTCGTCGACGAACAGCAGCCACCGGTCGTGTTGGGGCGCGGCCCGCCGCAGCCAGTCGGCGGCGGTCGCCATGGTGCGGGGACCGGGGTAGTCCTCCTCGGCCCGGAAGAACGTGCGGGTGCGGTCGTAGGCCCGGTCGATCCGCAGGCCGTCGCCCCACAGCTTGCGGTAGAACCAGCCCCCGTCCCGTGCCGGCGGGGCCGGGGTGCCGACCCACGACGTGTCCACGTGGGTGCGCCAGGGGTCGCCCTCGTGGCCCCGCACGTAGTCCCAGCCACCGAAGTCGGTGTGGTAGTTCTCGCCGCCGGTCTCGAACAGGTGGGGGTGGTCGCTGACCAGCATGGTGGTGACGCCCGCGGCCTCCAGGTCGGCGGTGACCGGCCGCTCCCACAGCTCGATCGACCCCCACGGCTTCCACAGGAAGTCGAGCGCCCCGCACAGGATGTCGTGGCGGGCCGGCATGCAGGGCAGGGACCCCGTCACGTGGTTGGTGAAGCGGGTGGCCCGGGCCGCGAACCGGTCGAGGTTCGGGGTGGCGAACTCGGCGCCCCCGTAGCAGCCCAGCATGTGCCGGTTGAGCGAGTCGAGGAGCACCACCACCACGTGGGGCGGCGCCACCGGACCGGTCCCTGCCGCAGCGTGGGCCATGCGGCCCGAGTGTACGGCCCGGCCGCGGGGCGTCGGCGGGGCGCGTAGCCTTGGGCCGTGGCCACTGGGGACCCGACCGCGACCGCCAGCGCCGGCGCGCCCGCCGAGGCAGGAGAGGACATCGACGCCCTCGTGGCCGACCCGGTGCTGGTGGCGGCCCGGGCCGAGGCCGTGGCCCCGGCCCCGCCGCCGCCCTCCGTGTGGGGCCTCCTCGACGCCGAGCCCGACCCGGGCGCCGAGCCGGCGGGGGACGTCGACACCCGGGCCCGGGCGCTGCTCGACGCCATGACCGAGCACGAGAAGCTCCACCTGCTGTCCGGCGACGTCGCCGCCCGCCGGGGCCTCACCGACATGTGGCGGGGCCGGGACGAGCGGCCGTACGTGGCGGGCGAGGTGCCCCGCCTGGGCGTGCCGGGCCTCCGCTACCTGGACGGCGCCGGTGGGGTGGACGCTCCCGGGGCGACCGTGCTCCCCGTCCCGATGGCCCGGGCCGCGACCTTCGACCCGGCGCTCGAGGCCCGGGTCGGCGACGCCGTGGGCGTCGAGTGCCGGGCGCTGGGCGCCAACCTGTTCGCCGGCGTGTGCGCCGACCTGCTGCGCCACCCCGCGGCGGGCCGGGCGCACGAGACCTACGGCGAGGACCCGCACCTGGTGGGCGAGCTGGCCGCGGCGCTGGTCCGGGGCACGCAGCGCCACGTGATGGCGTGCGTGAAGCACCTGGTGGGCGCATCGGTGGAGGACGGCCGCTACCGGCTCGACGTCCACATCGACGAGGACGACCTGCGGGCTCAGCACCTGCCGCCGTTCCGGCGGTGCGTGGACGCCGGGGTGGCTGCGGTCATGACCGCCTACCACCGGCTCGACGGCGAGCGCTGCGGGCACCACCACCACCTGCTCACCGAGATCCTCAAGGACGAGTGGGGCTTCGACGGCGTCGTGGTCAGCGGGCTGGTGCTGGGTGTCCGCTCGGCCGGCGCGGTGGCCGCCGGCATGGACGTGGAGCTGCCCTACCGCTGGCGGTTCTCCCGCCTCGGCCGCCAGGCCCGCTGGGGCCGGGTGCCGGGGGAGCGGATCGACGACGCCGCGCTGCGCGTCCTGCGCCGGCAGGTGTGGTTCGCCGACCGCACGGGCCGGGCCGGCGAACCGGACCGCTACACGCCGGCGGCACCGGCCGGCGACACCCACCGGGCCCTGGCCCGCGAGGTGGCCGAACGGTCGCTGGTGCTGCTGCGGAACGAGAAGGTGCGCATCGGCCCGGCCGCCGGCAGCCCGGTGCTGCCCCTCGATCCCGAGGGCGTCGAGTCGATGGCCGTGCTCGGCCCCCTGGCCGACGTGGCGCTGACGGGCGAGCCGGGCCCGCGGCCGGCGGGCGCCCCGCCGGTGGTCACGCTGCTCGACGGGCTGCGGGCGGCCGCCGACCGCTGGGTCATCAACGTCGAGCACCACC
>DASSUD010000317.1:0-17697 GCA_035707385.1 Acidimicrobiales bacterium | reverse complement strand
GATCGTGCGCGACCCCGACGACGGCGCCCGCCGGTTCGCCCGGGTCAAGGTGCCGTCCCTCCTGCCCCGGTTCGTGGTCCTGCCCGACGGCGAGCGCTACGTGCCGCTCGAGCAGGTGATGGCCGCCCACCTCGACCAGCTGTTCCCGGGCATGGAGATCGAGCAGCACCACGCCTTCCGGGTCACCCGCAACACCGACCTCACCCTGGAGGAAGAGGAGGCGGACGACCTGCTGGCCATGGTCGAGGTCGAGCTGCGCCGGCGGCGGTTCGGCCGAGCGGTGCGGCTGGAGATCGACGCCGCCATGTCCGGCGAGGTGCGCGATCTGCTCCAGCGCGAGCTGGACGTGGCCGACGACGACGTCTACGTCCACATCGCCCCGCTCGACCTGGGGGGGCTGTGGTCGGTCCACGGCCTCGACCGGCCCGACCTCAAGGACCCGCCGTACCAGCGGGTCACGCCTCCGGTGCTGGCCTCGGCCGACGGCGAGCGGCCCGACGTCTTCGCGGCCATCCGGCGGGGCGACATCCTGGTCCACCACCCCTACGAGAGCTTCCGCACCACGGTCGAGGAGTTCGTGCGGCAGGCGGCCGCCGACTCCCAGGTGCTGGCGATCAAGATGACGCTGTACCGCACGTCCGGCGACAGCCCCATCGTCCGGTCGCTGGTCCGGGCGGCCGAGCAGGGCAAGCAGGTGGCGGTCATCGTCGAGCTCAAGGCCCGCTTCGACGAGGGCGCCAACATCGAGTGGGCCCGCCTCCTGGAGACGGCGGGCGTCCACGTCACCTACGGGCTGATCGGGCTCAAGGTCCACTCCAAGACGGCGCTGGTGGTGCGGGAGGAGTCCGACGGCCTGCGCCGCTACTGCCACATCGGCACCGGCAACTACAACTCCAGGACGGCCCGCATCTACGAGGACCTCGGCCTGCTCACCTGCGATCCCCTCATCGGGTCCGACCTCACCCAGCTCTTCAACGAGCTGACCGGCTACGGGCGCAACATCGACTACGAGCGGCTGGCGGTGGCTCCCCGGCTCCTGCGGAAGGCGCTGAACGACCTGATCCAGGGCGAGATCGACGCCGCGGCCGCGGAGCCGGGACGGGGTCGCATCACCATGAAGATGAACAGCCTGGTCGACACGGGGATGATCGACGAGCTGTACCGGGCGTCCCAGGAGGGGGTGGAGATCGACCTGGTGGTGCGGGGCATCTGCTGCCTGACCCCCGGGGTGCCGGGCATGTCGGAGAACGTCAGGGTCCGGTCGATCGTGGGCCGCTACCTGGAGCACTCGCGGATCTACCGGTTCGCCAACGGCGACGGCCCGGGTCGGCCGTGCCACCTCATCGGCTCGGCGGACCTCATGCCCCGCAACCTCGACCGGCGGGTCGAGGTGCTGACCCCGGTGGTCGACCCCGCGCTGCAGGGCCGGCTGGACGAGATCCTCGACGTGGCCCGGCGCGACGACGTCCTGGCCTGGACCCTCGACGACGACGGGCGCTGGTCCCGGATGCCGCCCGGCGGCGAGGTCGAGTCGCACGTGGTGCTCCAGCAGCTCACCGTCGACCGGGCGTCCCGGCCGGCGGCGGCCTCGATCGTCTGAGCCCGGGAGGGGACTTGGGCCCAGCCCCGCCCGTCCCCGAAAGTGTCACACCCCGCTCGTAACGTCCCGCCCATGGACGCAGCACTGCTCGTCGTGGGCCTGGTCCTCGGCCTCGGGGCCGGGGTGGCGGCCGCCGTGGCGGCGGCCGCGCGGTTGCGCCCCGGGGGGCCCTTGGGCGGTCCCGTCGCCGACCCCCGGGCCCTGGCGGCCGAGCACCAGGCGACGGTGCGGGCGGCGGTCGACGCCGCGGTCGACACGGTGGTCAAGGTGGCCGGTGAGCGGCTGGGCGCCCAGGCCGAGGCCGGCTCGCGCGAGCTGGCCAGCCGCAGCGCCGCCTTCGAGGCCAAGGTGGGCGAGCTGCGGGGCACGATGGCCGACGAGCTGGCGGTCCGCAACGCCGCGGTCGAGGCCCGCATGGGCGACGTCCGGGCCGAGCTGGGCCGGGTGGCCGAGCTGGTGGGCACGCTCCAGCGCGAGCGGGCCGAGCAGCACGGCCGGGTCGAGACCCGCCTGTCCGAGATGGCGGCCGTCAGCGCCCGGCTGGCCGACACGACGCAGTCGCTGCGCCAGGCCCTGGCCAACCCCCGGGCCCGGGGCCAGTGGGGCGAGCGCATGGCCGACGACGTGCTGCGGGCGGCCGGGCTGGTCGAGGGCATCAGCTACCGCAAGCAGTCGGCCACCGCGGCGGGCACAATCCCCGACTTCACGTTCCTCCTGCCGGGCGGCCGGGTGCTGCACATGGACGTGAAGTTCCCGGTCGACAACTACCTGCGCTACCTCGAGGCGGTCAACGACCGCGAGCGCGACCAGCACGCCATCTCGTTCGTCCGCGACGTGCGGGCCCGGGTGCGCGAGCTGTCGGGGCGGCTCTACATCGACCCCGACGACACCCTCGACGAGGTGCTGCTGTTCATCCCCAACGAGGCGGTGTACGCCTTCGTGCACCAGCACGACCGTGATCTGGTGGAGGTGGCGCTGCGCCAGAAGGTCGTGCTGTGCTCGCCCAGCACGCTGTTCTCGGTGCTGGCGGTGATCCGCCAGGCGGTGGAGCAGACCCAGCTGCAGCGGACGTCCGACGAGATCCTGGCCTGCCTGGCGGCGTTCGAGCAGCAGTGGGGCAAGTTCGCCGACGCGCTCGACAAGGTGGGCCGCAGCCTCGACACGGTCCGGCGCAGTTGGGACGACCTGGCGGGCACCCGCCGCCGCCAGCTGGAGCGCCAGCTCGACCGGGTGGGCGAGCTCCGCTCCCGCCGCGAGGCGGGCCCGTCCCCGGCCGCCTCCGCCCAGCCCGCGCCCCTCTCGCCCGCGCTCCCGCCTCTCTCGCCCGCGCCCCCGCCCCCGCCGGCCCCGCCGGTCCACCTCGCCGGCCCCACCGCCGGCGAGCCCCGCCACCACGCGCTGGGCGAGGTCCACCCGCTGCCGACCCCAACCCCACCCCACGAAGCCACGGGCTGAGCCCCCCTTCCGGCCCCGCCCTACCCTTCCAACCGGGCGCCCATCGGGGCGGGGTGGTCGCATCCGGGTGAGCGGGCGGGTAGTACGTCAGGCACGATGTCCTCCTCCCGGCCGAACAAGGGGCGGCCCCGGCCCCGCCCGAAGCCCCCGCCCGTGCCCGAGGTGCGGGCAGCCGGGGGGCTCGTGTGGCGCGCGGCCGTCGTGGCCGACGAGACCGGCGAGACCCGGCCCAGCCTCGAGGTCGTGCTGGTGCACCGGCCCCGCTACGACGACTGGTCCTTCCCCAAGGGCAAGCTCGACCGGGGCGAGTCGTTCGAGTCCGCCGCCGTCCGCGAGGTGGCCGAGGAGACCGGCCTGGTGTGCGAGCTGGGCGGGGAGCTGCCCTCCACGACCTACCTCGACGGCAAGCGCCGCCTCAAGCTGGTCCGCTACTGGGCCATGCGGCCCGTCGAGGTGGGGCCCTGGTCCCCCAACGACGAGATCGACGGCCGCCGCTGGGTCCCCCTCGACGACGCCGCCGACCTGCTGACCTACGCCCACGATCGCGCGCTGCTCGACGCGTTCACCGCCTCCCGGGACGGCGCGATGTGACTCCGCCGCGTCCGCCCTCCGGCGCGATCGGTGCGGTCCGGCCGGCCGGGCCCGCCGATTGGTCCAACGTTCCGGCCCCGTTCACCCCCCGGCCACCTGGGCTGTCATTTGCCGTTCACCTCTCGTTCCTACCGTGCTCACTGGCAACGAGCGCCCTGCGCTCCAGCGACAGCAGAGCCCAAGGGAGGGCCATAGTGCAGGCAATCAAGCAGCGCCGACGGGCGTGGCTGGCAGTGATCCTGGCCATCGGTCTCACGGCCGCCGCATGCGGTGGCGACGACGACGAGGGCTCGTCGGGCAGCGAGTCCGGCGGCGACCTGTCGGGCGAGATCAACGTCTCCGGCTCCTCCACGGTCGAGCCGATCTCCGTGGCCGCCGGCGAGGCCTTCATGGAGGACAACGTCGACGTGGTCGTGAACGTCGAGGGCCCGGGCACGGGCGACGGCTTCGAGGCGTTCTGCGCCGGTGACACCGACATCTCCGACGCCTCTCGGGCCATCGACGAGGAAGAGGCCGCGGCGTGCGAGGAGAACGGCATCGAGTATGTCGAGCTCCAGATCGCGTTCGACGGCATCACCGTCATGACCAACCCGAACAACGACGCGGTGGAGTGCCTCAGCTTCGCCGACCTCTACGCCCTCATCGGGCCGGAGGCTCAGGGCATCTCCACCTGGGCGGAGGGCACCGAGATCGCCGCCGCGCTCGGGTCGACGACCGCTCTGCCCGACGCCTCGCTGGACCTCACCGGGCCGGGCGTCGAGTCGGGCACCTACGATTCGTTCATCGAGCTCGCCCTCTCGGACATCGCCGAGGAGCGGGGCCTGCCCGAGGACCAGATCGAGACGACCCGTGACGACTACGAGTCCTCGGCCGACGACAACACCATCATCACCAACATCGAGGCGTCCGACACCTCGCTCGGCTGGGTCGGCTTCGCCTTCGCCGAGGAGGCCGGTGACCAGGTCAAGGAGCTCGGTGTGTCCGAGGAGCCCGGTGGCACCTGCGTGACGCCGAGCCCCGAGACCATCAGCGCCGGCGAGTACCCGCTGTCCCGGCCCCTGTTCATCTACGTGAACACCGCCAAGGCCGAGGAGAGCGACGCCCTCGCCGGGTTCGTGGACTTCTACCTGGACGGCGTGAACGGCTTCGTCGAGAGCACCGGCTACGTCACCATGCCGGACGATCAGGTGCAGGCCGCGGTCGATGCCTGGGAAGGCCGCTGAGCCGCGATGAGCGACGGCACCAGTGCCACGGTGGGGGGCCCCGGCGACGCCGGGGCCCCCGCCCGCGTCGACCTGTCCGGTGATCCCCGGCGGCAGCGGCGCGAGCGGGTGGTCGGCGGGCTGTTCTTCGCGGCGGCCGCCGGGTCACTGGCGATCAGCCTGCTGATCCTGATCTCGCTGTTCTCCAACGGGTGGGACTTCTTCGCCAACGTCGTGTGGGCCGACGTGTTCAGCAGCGACGTGTGGGCCCCCCGGACCGGGGGCTACAGCATCACGACGTTGCTGGTGTCGACGCTGATCGTGACCGGCATCGCCATGATCCTGGCCGTGCCGCTCGGCCTGTGCTCGGCCGTCTACCTGTCCGAGTACGCCAAGCCCCGCACCCGCCAGGTGCTCAAGCCGATCCTCGAGGTCCTGGCGGGCATCCCGTCGGTGGTGGTGGGCGTGTTCGCCCTCACCTTCATCGCTCCTGAGGTCGTCGGCCGCATCTTCGGCGAGGAGCGCGGCCGCACGGGCAGCATGATGGCGGCCGGGATCGGCGTGGGCATCCTCGCCATCCCACTGGTCGCGTCCGTGTCCGAGGACGCCCTGGCCGCCGTGCCCCGCACGCTGCGGGAGGCGTCCGTGGGCCTCGGCGCCCGGCGGATCCACACCACCATCCGGGTGGTGCTGCCGGCCGCCGTGTCCGGCATCGTGGCCGCCGTGATCCTGGCGGCGTCGCGGGCCATCGGCGAGACGATGGTCGTGTTCATCGCCGGCGGGGCCAGCGACTCGGCCCGGTTCGAGAGCAGCCCGCTGGAGGGCAGCCTGACCATGACGGCCGCCATGGCCTCCCTCGCCACCGGCACCGACCAGGTGAAGGGCGAGGGCCTGGCGGTGGCCAGCCTCTACTTCGTGGGCATCATCCTCTTCTTCTTCACCCTCGGGCTCAACATCCTCGGCAACCGGTTCGTGCGCCGCGTGCGCCAGGCCTACTGAGAGAGCGATGGCACTGACGACCGTATCGAGCACCGCCGCCGTCGAAGGCAGCGTGGCGCAGGCCCTGCGGGGCGAGCGCGTCGACCTCCGGGGGCGGATCTTCGAGCTGTTCCTGCTGGGCAGCCTGTTCGTGTCGCTGCTGATCCTCGCCGTCCTCATCGGGCGGATCGTGGCCGACGGGGCGTCCGTCTACAGCGACCGGGGCGTGGACTTCCTGGAGGGGCGGCTGTCGTCCGATCCCGCGCGGGCCGGCATCTCGCAGGGCATCACCGGGTCGATCTGGATCGCCCTCGGGGTCGTCGTGATCTCGCTTCCGCTCGGGATCGCGGCCGCCATCTACCTTGAGGAGTACGCCCCCCGGAACCGGGTCACCAACCTCATCGAGCTCAACATCCGGAACCTGGCCGGCGTGCCCTCGGTCGTCTACGGCCTGCTCGGCCTGGCCATCTTCGTGAACGCCCTCAACGGCTTCAGCAACAACGACGGTGCCAGCCGGGCCACGCTGGCCGCCGCGTCGGTGACCCTGGCCGTCCTGGTCCTGCCGGTCGTCATCATCACGACCTCCGAGGCCATCCGGGCCGTGCCGGCGGCGCTGCGCGAGGGCGCCTACGGCGTGGGCGCCACCCGGTGGGAGGTCATCCGCACCCAGGTGCTGCCCTACGCGGCCCCCGGCATCTTCACCGGGGCTCTGCTGTCGATCGCCCGGGCCGTGGGCGAGGCCGCCCCGCTGATCGTGGTCGGTGCCGTGACCGGCCTGCTCGGCGGTTCCGGAGGCCTTGCTCCTGGCGACGTGCTCGACCCCGACAACCTGACCAGCCGCTTCACCGCCATGCCGATCGTCGTCACGTCGTGGGCCAAGCAGCCCGAGGAGCTGTTCAAGATCAACAACGCGGCCGCCGCCATCATGGGCATGCTGGTGTTCGTCCTCGTGGTGAACTCCCTGGCCATCGTCCTCCGCAACCGCTTCGAGAAGAAGAGGTCGTCATGACCGAGCCCACGACCGCGACCGACGGGACCGCGACCGTGACCGACGCTCCCTCCGACGATCCGCTGCCCCAGGGCACCGAGATCGGTGTGCACCCCCAGGGTGACCCCGCCGAGCTGCCCGTGGTGTTCGAGGTCCGCGACCTCAGCGTGTTCTACGGCGACTTCCGGGCGGTGCGGGACGTCAACCTGGACGTCCGCCAGCACGAGATCACCGCCTTCATCGGCCCGTCGGGCTGTGGCAAGACCACGGTCCTGCGCTGCCTCGACCGGATGAACGACCTCATCCCCGGGGCTCGGCCCGAGGGTGTGGTCAACTACCACGGGGTGTCCCTCTACGGCCCCAAGGTGGACCCGGTGGAGGTCCGGCGCCGCATCGGGATGGTGTTCCAGAAGCCCAACCCGTTCCCCAAGTCGATCTACGACAACGTGGCCTACGGCCCCCGGCTGCACGGCCGCCGCCGCCGGGGCGACATGGACGCCATCGTCGAGGAGTCGCTGACCAAGGCGGCGCTGTGGGACGAGGTCAAGGACCGGCTCAAGGAGTCCGCCATGGGGCTGTCGGGCGGCCAGCAGCAGCGTGTGTGCATCGCCCGGGCCATCGCCACCAAGCCCGACGTCCTGTTGATGGACGAGCCGTGCTCGGCGCTCGACCCGATCGCCACCGCCCGCATCGAGGACCTGATGCAGGAGATCAAGAGCGAGTTCACGATCGTGATCGTCACCCACAACATGCAGCAGGCGGCCCGGGTGTCCGACGCCACCGCCTTCTTCTCCACCGAGGTCAATCCCGAGTCCGACCGTCGCACCGGCGTGCTGATCGAGTTCGACCGGACCGAGACGATCTTCTCCAACCCGTCCGACGAGCGGACCGAGAACTACATCACCGGGCGCTTCGGCTAGTGAGCAGCGTCGAGGGCGCCCCGGTCCCCCTGCGGACGGTCTTCCACGAGGAGCTCGACCAGCTCCGGCTCCAGGTCGAGCTCATGGGGGTGCGCGTCGACCAGAACCTCGAGCGCATGCGCGAGATCCTCGACCACGGCGAGGACGACAACCTGGTCGCCGGGGCCCTCGCCGCCGACGACGAGATCGACGCCATGCACGTCTCGCTGCTGGAGCGCTGCTACCAGCTGCTCAACCGCGAGGCGCCCATGGCCACCGACCTGCGGTACCTGGTGTCGGTGGTGCGCATCCTGTCCGAGTTCGAGCGGGTCGGGGATCTGGCCCTGCGGGTGGTCAAGCTCGGCCCCGACGTCGACGAGCTGTCGGCGTGCGGCCCGGCGTGGGACATCGTCCGCACCCTGGTCGACGTGGCCGTCGACCAGTACCGGGCGGCCTTGCGGGCCTGGTCGACCCAGGACCTGGCGATGGCCACCCAGCTCGTGGAGCAGCGGCCCCGGCTCTCGGTGTTCCAGGAGCAGCTCGTCAACGAGCTGCGCCGCCTGGACGGGCCGGACGCGGTGGGCATCGCCATGCACCTGTTCACGGCGGGGCAGGCCGCCGACCGCATCGCCGACCACGCCGCCATCATCGGTGCCCGCCTCCGCTACCTCCTGACCGGGGAGGCCGCCCACCTGGCGGCGGAAGTACGGTGAGGGCCCGCCGGCGGCACACTGACAGGGCATGAAGGTGCTCGTGACAAACGACGACGGGGTCGCCTCGCCGGGGCTGCACGCCCTGGTGCGGGCGGTGACCGGCGACGGCCACGACGTGATGGTGGCCGCCCCCGACCGCGACATGAGCGGTTCCGGCGCAGCCATCGGCCGCATCCACCTGGACGAGCACATCGACGCCCAGCCGGTCGAGCTCCCCGGCCTGGCGGGCGTCCCGGCCTTCGCGGTGGACGGACCGCCCGGGCTGTGCGTCCTGGCCGCCCGCCTGGGCGGCTTCGGACCCCCGCCCGACGTGGTCGTGTCCGGCATCAACCCCGGCTGCAACACGGGCCGGGCCGTGCTGCACTCCGGGACGGTCGGCGCGGCGCTGACCGCCGCCAACTTCGGGTGCCGGGGCCTGGCCGTGAGCATCGACGTGCCGTCCCGCCCCGCAGCCGACGGTTCGACCGGCCCCCGCCACTGGGCCACGGCGGCGCAGGTGGCGGCCGCCGCGCTGCCGTGGCTGGCGGCGGCGCCGGCGGGCACGGTCCTCAACCTCAACGTGCCCGACCTGCCGGCGGAGCGGCTGGCCGGTGCCCGCGTGGCCACCCTTGCGCCCTTCGGCACCGTCCGCTCGGCGGTCGTCGAGTCGGCGGAGGGCGGGGGGCGCCTGCAGATGGAGCTGCGGCCCACCGACGACGAGCTGCCCCCCGACTGTGACACCGCGCTGGTCAAGCAGGGCTTCGTGGCCGTGTCCCCCATCACCGGAATCCGATTCGACGAGGCCTCCGACGTGAGCGAGGTGCTCCGGGCGGTCGTGACGGAGGGCCGGAGGACGGCGTGACACCGCCATGGTGATCGCCATGACGGTTCTGGTCGTGGTGCTCGCAAGCACGCTGGCGGCCCTGGCCGCGGCGGCGGTCACCCGCCGGGCCGCCGCCGAGCGGGCGAGCGCCGCCGCCCGCGTCCTCGACGGGAACACGCCGGCCGCCGACCCCCTGGCGAGGCCGTCGCTCGATGACGCCCTCGACGACCTGGAGCGCTCGGCCGCGGCCGCCGTCGAGCGCCGGGCGCGGGCGTCGCGGGGCGAGAACCGCCTGTCGTGGGCGCTCGGCGCGATCGCCAACGGCGTCGTCATCTTCGACGAGCGGGGCGACATCGTGTACCGCAACGACCCTGCGGCGTCGTTCCTCGCCGCCCGCCACAGCGACGCCCTGGTGGAGGAGGCCATCACCACCATGGCGGCCGACGCCCTGCGGGGCCGGGCCGGCGAGCGGGAGCTGGAGCTGTTCGGCCCGCCCCGGCGGACCCTCAGCGTCCGGGCCGTGCCGTTGGAGCGGGCCACCCGGCCGTCCGGCGTGCTGGTGGTGGTGGAGGACACGTCCGAGCGCCGCCGCCTGGAGAACGTGCGCCGTGACTTCGTCGCCAACATCAGCCACGAGCTCAAGACTCCGGTGGGGGCGCTGGCGCTGCTGGCCGAGACGCTGCTCGACGAGTCCGACCCGGACGTCACCCGGCGGCTGGCCGAACGCCTGGCCGCGGAGGCGTTCCGGGTCGGCAACACGATCGACGACCTGCTGGAGCTGTCCCGGCTGGAGGTGGCGACCGGGCTGGCCACCGACGAGGTCGGCGTGGCCGGGTTCGTGATCGACGCCACCGACCGGGTCCGGCCGGCGGCCGAGCAGCGCGGCATCGAGATCCGGGTGGAGGCCCCGCCCGCCCGGCTGACCGTGGTGGGCGACCGCCGCCAGCTCGTTTCGGCGGTGACCAACCTGCTCGACAACGCCGTCAAGTACAGCGAGCCGGGCAGCACGATCGAGGTGCGGGCCCGCACCGATGGGACCTGGGTGGACGTGACCGTGCGGGACCACGGCATCGGCATCCCCCGCCGGGACCTGGAGCGCATCTTCGAGCGGTTCTACCGGGTTGACCGGGCCCGCAGCCGCGAGACCGGCGGCACCGGCCTCGGGCTCGCCATCGTGCGCCACGTGGCCTCCAACCACCGGGGCGAGGTGCGGGTCCAGTCCCGCGAAGGCGTCGGTTCGACGTTCACCCTGCGACTGCCCGCCGGGCCGGGCCCGGTCGCCGTCACCAAGGAGGCCGGATGACCACCCCGGACGCCACCGTCCTGCTCGTCGAGGACGAGGACAGCTTCGTGGAGGCCCTCACCGTCGGGCTCAAACGCGAGGGGTTCCGCGTCCAGGTCGCCCACGACGGCGCCGAGGCCCTGGAGCTGTTCGACACCGTCAAGCCCGACCTGGTGCTGCTGGACGTCATGCTGCCCAAGGTCTCCGGCGTGGACGTGTGCCGCGAGCTGCGCCGGCGCTCGACGGTGCCGATCATCATGGTCACCGCCAAGGGATCGGAGATCGACACCGTGGTGGGCCTGGAGGTGGGCGCCGACGACTATGTGACCAAGCCGTACCGGCTGCGCGAGCTGGTGGCCCGGATGCGGGCGGTGCTGCGCCGCCGGCCGGTCGACTCCGCGGGCCGGGCGGCGCCCGGCGAGGCGATCGAGGTGGGCGACGTGCGCCTCGATCCCGAGCGCCACGAGGTCGAGATCCGGGGCGAGCAGGTCAAGCTGCCGCTCAAGGAGTTCGAGCTGCTGGAGCTGCTGCTGGCCAACGCCGGCCGGGTCCTGCCCCGGGAGACGCTGATCGACCGGGTGTGGGGCACCGACTACGTGGGCGACACCAAGACGCTGGACGTCCACGTGAAGCGGCTGCGGGCCAAGGTCGAGCGCGACCCGGCGGCCCCCACCCGGATCGTCACGATCCGCGGCCTGGGCTACAAGTACGAGACCCCCCGCACCTAGCCCGTTCCGGCGTCTCTCATCCGCGATGTGAAGCATGGGAGACGCCAGACCGGGAGTACGCCCCTTGTACTCTCGGGGGTGATGTCCCTCGACAACGGGTGGGAGCCGCTCTCGGTACCCCGCAAGCGCACGGGGGCCAACGTGTTCGTCATCACGTCGTTCACCCGGCTGGCGCGCACCCACGCCGCGGCGGTGGCCGGCGACACGCTCATCGCCCTGGCGCTGGCCGGGTCGCTGTTCTTCGACATCGACCCGACCGCCGCCCGCTCGAAGGTGGCGCTGTACCTGGCCCTGACGGTGGCGCCCTTCGCGGTGGTGGCGCCGCTCATCGGTCCCGGCATCGACCGGGCCCGGGGCGGGCGCCGCCTCATGGTCATCTTCTCCAACGCCCTGCGTGCGCTGCTGTGCGTGCTGATGATCGGCGACCTGGACAGCCTCGTCCTGTTCCCCGAGGCGTTCGCCGTGCTGGTGCTGGCCAAGGGCTACCACGTCGCCAAGTCGGCCATCGTGCCGACCGTCGTGCGGTCCGACGAGGAGCTGGTCGAGGCCAACTCGCGGCTGTCGTTCCTGTCCGGGGTCATGGGCTTCGCCGCCGCGGTCCCGGGCATGCTGGTGATGTGGCTGGCCGGCAGCGAGGGCGTGCTGGTGCTGGCGGTCATCGTGTTCGCCGTCGCCGCGGTCTTCGCCGTCCGGATACCGGCCACCCAGGTGGCGGCGGACGACACGTCGCCCACCGAGCGCCAGGAGCTGCGGGGCGGTGGCATCGTGCTGGCCGCCTCGGCCATGGGCCTGCTGCGGGGCATCGTCGGGTTCCTGACCTTCCTGGTGGCGTTCTCGCTGCGCACCGACGACGCCCCCACCTGGCAGTTCGGCCTGATCCTGGCGGCGAGCGGCATCGGGTCGCTGCTGGGGTCCCTGCTGGCCCCGGCGCTGCGGCGCAACGGCACGTCGGAGGAGCGCATCCTCCAGGTGGTGCTGGCCGTGACCGGTGGTGCGGGGCTGCTGGCGGCGTGGGCGGGCGGGCTGGTGGCGGCCACGGTGCTGGCGGCGGTGGTCGGGATGGCGGCGGGCACCGGCAAGCTGGCGTTCGACTCGGTGGTGCAGCGCGACGCCCCCGACGCCAACCGGGGCCGGTCGTTCGCCCGGTTCGAGACCCGGTTCCAGCTGACCTGGGTGGCGGGGGCCATCGTCCCCGTGGTCGTCTCCATCCCCATGCCGGTGGGGTTCGTGGTCATCACCGCGGTGGCCGGGTTCGCCCTGTTCTCCTACCTGGCGGGGCTGCGGGCGCTGGCCCGCGGCCAGATGCCAGGCGTCCACAACCCGGCCGAGGCCATCACCAGCCGGTTGAGCCGCCTGCGCCGCCAGGGCTTCGCCGTGGAGGACACCGCCCGGGAACCGGAACCGGAGGCGGGAGCGGAGGCCGCGCCGGGCCCCGAGCCGGGCGGCGAGGTCCCGGAGCCCGCCGAGCGCCCCCGCCTCGACGACGGCGAAGCCGACGCCGGCGAGCGTGCCCTGCCGGCACCCCCGCCCCCGCCGCCTCCGCCTCCGCCGCCGCCGGTCGAGCGGGGCGTCGTCATCGACCCCACCAACCTGTAGGCCCGGCCCTCAGTCGTCGGGCAGGTCGGGCAGGTCGATGCGGGCCAGCCACAGGCCGGGGGCGTCGATCTCCGGGGGGCTGGGCAGCATCTTCTCGCCGTCCCACAGTCGGGCCAGGCCGGTGTCGCCGGCCCGCTCGATGACGCCGGCCACGAACGCCGCGCCCCGGTCGTAGGTGGCCTGGGTCAGCTCCAGGCCCAGCAGGCGCTCCACGAACCGGTCGGACTCGGCCGTCTCGACCCGGCGGCGGCGCAACGCCTCGGTCAGCATGCCGTAGCTGGGGATGAGCTTGGTCCCGACCGTGTCCATCACGTGGTCGACGACGCCGACGACGAGGGCCACGATCGCCTCCAGCCGGGGCAGAAGGGCCCGCTGCTCCTCGGACTGGATGGCGCCGAGCAGCGCCCCCGGCTCACCCAGCGCCTGCTGGATCCGGGCCAGCGACTCGGGGCCGCCGGTGAGGTCGAGCTCGCCGAGCTGGTCCTCCAGCGCCCCCGGGTCGTTGCGGAACTTGGTGGTGTACTCGCCGAGCAGGGACTCCAGCCGGGCCCGCACATGGGGGACGCCCAGGATGGCGTGGTGGGCGATCTCGTGGAGGCAGATCCACAGGCGGAGGTCGTCGGGCGGGAGGCTCCAGCCGCTGCCGAACTCGTCGAGGTTGCGGACCAGGATCAGCAGCTCGTCGGACGGCGGCCGGGGCACCGGCAGGTCGTACTGGCCGAGCGATCGCCGGGCCAGGTGGCCGACCATCGACCCGGCGGTCATGGCCACCATCATCGGCTGCATGGCCTGGATCATGGGCCCGAGCATGGCCATGAGCTGGTCGTCCGGCTCACCGAAGGGGTCGTCCGGGTCGGCGGCCGGGGACTCGTCGGCGTCGGCCGAGCTCAGCGAGCCGGCCAGCTTCTCCAGCAGGGGCCGGTAGTCCTCCAGCGTGCGTTGGGCCCAGTGGCCGCGGGTCACCGGCAGCACCGTGAGGCCCCGCCCGGTGATCGCAGCGGGCAGGCCCGTGACGTTGGCGACGTGCAGCTCGGCCACCCGGGCGAGCTGTTCGAGCTTGATGCGCTCCAAGGGGTCGACGTTGGGCTCGGTCACGTTCTCGGTGGCCACCGCCAGCGCCAGGCTGCGGGCGGCGTCCCACGGGACGCCCCGGCCGGCCTGCCCGAACATCTTGGCCAGGTCGCCGAACAGGGGGAACCCTTCGAACGGGTTGGGGCTACCCGGTTCGTCACTCACCAGGGGCACGCTATCGCCGCGGGCGGGCGGGTCCCCATCGCCCCGGCCCCGGGTCGTGGGCGCATGGTGTTTGGGGCGCCCCGGTTTGGCAAGGTGTAGCCCATGGGCAAGGTCGTGATCACCGGGGTCGAGACACCGCTGGGGCGGCGGGTGGCGCGCCTGGCCGCCGCCGACGCCGGGGCGGAGGTCGTCGGCCTGGCCCGGGGACCGGTCACCGGCCTGCCCGGACGGGTGACCGTGTGCCGGCTCGACCTGCTCACCGACGACGTCAAGCCCCACCTGGAGCATGCCGACGCGGTCGTCCACCTGGCCGCATCGGTGCCAGCGGCGCCGGCGGCCGCCACCGACGACGTGGCCGCGGCCCGCCGGGTCCTCGACGCCGCCGGCGACATGGGGGCCCGCCACCTGGTGGTCCTGTCCAGCGCCACGGTGTACGGGGCCTGGGCCGACAACCCCGTGCCCCTCACCGAGGACGCCACCCTGCGGCCGAACCCCGGCTTCGCCTTCGCGGCCGAGCGGGCCGAGATCGAGCGCCTCACCGCCGAGTGGCGCGAGGCCCACCCGGGGTCCACGGCCACCGTGCTGCGCCCGGCGCGGGCGTCCGCCCCGGACCACCGGGACTGGCTGGTCCGGGTGCTGCGCCCCGGGCCGGCGGTGCCCGACGACACCGACGAGCCGCCGGTCCAGCTCGTCGCCCTCGACGACCTGGCCGCCGCGTGCGACCTGGCCCGGCGGGGCCGGCTGGACGGGGCGTTCAACGTAGCCCCCGAGGGCTCGATCCCGGCCGACGAGGTGCGCTCGCTGATCGGGGCACCCGTCAAGGTCCCCCTGCCGGGGTGGGTGGCCGGCCGGCTGGCCCGCTGGCGGTTCCGGTGGGGCCTGGGCCCCACCCCGCCCGAGCTGCTGCCCTACACCGTCTACCCGTGGGTCGTGGCCACCGACCGGCTGCGGGCCGCAGGCTGGTCGGCGACGGTGTCCAACGAGGAGGCCTGCGTCGAGGCCCACGAGGCCGGTCCGTGGGCCACGATGAGCCCCCGCCGGCGCCAGGAGATCACCCTGTCGGTGGCCGGCGCCGGCGTCGTGGCCGCGGTGGCCGGGGCCGTGCTCGGCGCCCGCCGCTGGTTGCGCCGCTGACCTGCGGCGCTGACCCTCGGCGCTGACCTTCGACGGTGGCGGCTCAGGCGGGGGGTTCCTCCAAGGTCACCTCCAGCGTCTCCCGCGAACCGTCGGCCCGGCTGACCCCCACCTTGACCTCGTCGCCGGGCCGGTAGGCCCGCAGCGCCACCATCAGGTCGGGCATGCGGGCGATCTGGCGCCCGTCGAAGGACACCACCAGGTCGCCGGCCCGGAGACCGGCCCGCTCCGCCGGGCTGCCGCCGACCACCGACGCGACCCGGGTGCCGCCGCCGGAGGTCGGCGTGGCCAGTCCCTCGGCGGGGGCGTCGGTCGTGCCCTCGATGCCGAGCCAGCAGTCGTACACCCGGCCCTCCAGGATCACGTCGTCGGCGACCCGCCGCATCACCTCCACCGGGGCCACGTACCACGAGTCGTCGTCGAGCGCGGTGGTGACGGCGGTCACGGCGCCCCGCGCGTCGACCACCGGGCTGCCCAGCCCCAGGGCGTCGAGGTCCCCGTCGATCTGCACGCCGTCGAGCGCCGTGCCGGCGGGGCCGACATAGCGCTGGGTCAGGCCCACCTCGCCCGAGGCCGTGGTGGTGCCGATGGCGGCCCGGGCGCTGACCGCGAAGGCGGTCTCGCCGGCCACCAGGTCGCCCTCCAGGGCCAGCACCGCGGCGGTGTAGCCCTGGTCCTCCAGGTCGAGGACGCTGAGCCCGGTGGCCGGGTCGGCGCCGAGGACCTCGGCCACGACCGCGGTGCCGTCGGGCAGCCGCACCCACACGTCGACCCCGGTCGGCGCCAGCGCCGCGCTCGTCACCACGATGCCGTCGTCCCGCACCACCACGCCCGAACCCGCCACGTCGCCGTCGCCGCTCCCCGGCAGGCCCGGGCCGGCGGCCAGTATGCCGACCACGCTCGGTGCCACCCGCTGGCGGACCCCGTCGACCACGTTCCCGGTCAGGCCCGGGGCGGTGGCGACAGGGTTGAGCACCACCCGCTCGATGACCGGCCGGTCGACCACGCGCTCGTTGAGCCCCAGCGCGACGATGCCCACGCCGGCGAGCACCGCTCCGGCGGCACCGGAGGCCACGGCGGTGACCCAGCGCCGGCCGGGGCGCGGCGCCGCCGGGCGGCCCGGGAGTTCACCCCGGGTCACCGGGGCGCCGCCGGGCGCGTCGAGGCGGACGATCGGGTGGGCGCGCATCTCGGACGGATGGCGCCACAACCGATCGTCGGGATGAGGCGGCGGACGAAACCCCGACGGCCCCTCTTCGGCGTCCTCGTCGAAGGGCACGGGGCGGAGGATATCGGTGGTCAGGCGCGAGTGGGGGGCGCCCCCCGGCGCCCGCGGGTGGCCTGGTCCGTGCGTCGTGGCGCAGCGTGTGGGCCCTGCCAACGTACGATGAACGGCGATGGACGTGTCCGCCCCCCTCACCCCGCCCGACGGCGACACCTGGGTGGGCCTGTCCGACTCGCCACTCCCCGTGGCCGAGGCGGTGTCGTGGGCGGTCCGCCCCGACTGCGGCGGGCTGGTCCTGTTCTCCGGCACGGCCCGCGATCACGCCGAGGGGCGCCCCGGGGTCGAGAGGCTGGAGTACGAGGCCTACGAGACCCAGGTCGTCCCCCGGCTCCGGGCCGTGGCCGACGAGGCCCGGGCCCGGTGGCCGGTGCTCGGCCGGCTGGTGCTGCTGCACCGCACCGGCGTGCTCGACGTGGGCGAGAGCGCGGTGGTCGTGGTCGCCACCGCCCCCCACCGGGAGGAGGCGTTCGCAGCCGCCCGCTTCTGCATCGACTCGCTGAAGCGATCGGTCCCCATCTGGAAGCGCGAGACGTGGGCGGACGGCGCCAGTTGGGGGCTCGAGGCCCAGCACATCGTCGACGCGGGAGCGGGGTGACCCCGTGAGCGAGCGCAGCGAGCGAACCATCAGCACAGTGCCCTGCTCGGCCCGGAGGGCCGATGGGGTCATCGCCGTATCCCGAAGGGTGCGCCGATGACCCCCGTCGCGTTCCTCATGATCGCCGTCGTGATCTCGGTGGTGGGCTGCGGGCTCCTCTACCTGCGCAACCGCACGCCGTCGTCGCTCGAGGCGGGCATCGACAACTTCCGCCGCGAGATGCAGGCGCTCGCTCCCCGCGACGAGCAGCGGCCGCCCCGGCGCTGGTGGAGGCGCTGACGGGTGGCCCGTGACCTCGCCATCGACCTCGGGACCGCCAACACCCTCGTCTACGAGCGGGGGCGCGGCATCGTCCTCAACGAGCCCACCGTCATCGCCCTGAACACCCGCACCCGCGAGGTGCTGGCCATGGGGCACGACGCCTGGCAGATGATCGGGCGCACGCCCAGCGACATCGTGGCCGAACGGCCATTGCGCCAGGGCGCCATCACCGACTTCGACGTCACCCAGCGCATGATCCGGCTGCTGCTGCACCGGGTGCGGGTGGGGCGGTTCAACCGGCCCCGGGTCGTGGTGTGCGTGCCGTCGGCCATCACCACCGTCGAGCGGCGGG
>DASSUD010000316.1:0-14751 GCA_035707385.1 Acidimicrobiales bacterium | reverse complement strand
GAACCGGCGGATCTTCCACGGCGTGCCCCGGGTGGTGGGCGCCACCGCCCCCGAGGGCCTCGGCCTCCCGCCGGGCCGGCTCAGCATCACCGTCCGGGAGACGGGGCTGCCCGGGTAGCGTGCCGGCGTGCGCGTCGGCGTCGTGTTCCCCCAGACCGAGCTCGGCGGCGACGCCGGTGCCGTGCGGGCCTACGGCCAGGGCGTGGAGGCGCTCGGGTTCTCCCACCTGCTCGCCTACGACCACGTCCTCGGGGCCGACCCGGCGGTCCATGCCCCGTGGCGGGGCCCCTACGACCTGGCGACCACGTTCCACGAGCCGTTCGTCATGTTCGGGTACCTGGCGGGCGTCACCACCACCATCGAGCTGGTCACGGGCATCATCATCCTTCCGCAGCGCCAGACCGCCCTGGTCGCCAAGCAGGCGGCCGAGGTCGACATCCTGGCGGGCGGCCGGTTCCGGCTCGGCGTCGGGCTCGGCTGGAACGCGGTGGAGTACGAGGCGCTCGGCCAGCGCTTCGACCAGCGGGGGCGCCGGCTGTCCGAGCAGATCGGACTGCTGCGGCGGCTGTGGACGGAGGCCTCGGTCACCCACGACGGCGAGTTCGACACGATCACCGGCGCAGGCCTGGCCCCGCCCCCGCTCCAGCGCCCGATCCCGGTCTGGATCGGCGGCTCGTCCGACGCGGCCTACCGCCGCATCGGCCGGCTGGCCGACGGCTGGTTCCCCCAGCTCCGACCGGGCGACGAGCTCGACCGCGCCCGGGCGGTCATCGCCGGGGCGGCCGGGGCGGCGGGCCGGGATCCCGCCGCGCTGGGGATGGAGGGCCGCCTGCGCTGGGACCCGTCGGACCCCGACCGGTTCGCCCGCCAGCTCGACAAGTGGCGCCGGGCGGGCGCCAGCCACGTGTCGGTCGACACGATGGGCATCGGCCTCGGCGGCGTGGACGACCACCTCGCGGCCCTCGCCCGGGCCGCGGTCGTGGCGGCCGTGACCCGGTAGCGGCGCGAGTCGCCCGCACACGGAGGCAGGGCGGCGCGGCGGCCGGGCGCGCCCGCGGGCGCCTACGCTGCCGGCGTGCGCACGGACCGGGACCAGCCAGGCGCGGCCGGCGCCGCGGCCGCGGCGGGCGCCGCGGCCGCGGCGGGCGCGACGCTCACCACGCTGGCCGCCGGGCAGTTCCTGATGACGCTCGACAGCTCGGTCATGAACGTGTCGATCGCCACGGTCGCCGACGACGTCGGAACCGACGTGACCGGCATCCAGACCGCCATCACGCTCTACACGCTGGTCATGGCGGTCCTGATGATCACCGGCGGCAAGGTCGGGCAGATCGTCGGCCGCAAGCGTGCGTTCGCCGTCGGGTGCGTGATCTACGGCACCGGCTCGATGACCACGGCGCTGGCGCCGAACCTGGCGGTGCTCATGGTGGGCTGGTCGTTGCTCGAGGGCATCGGCGCGGCCCTCATCCTGCCGGCGATCGTCGGGCTGGTGGCGTCGAACTTCGCCCGGGGCGAGCGGCCGCGGGCCTACGGGCTCGTGGCGTCGGCCGGCGCCATCGCCGTCGCCGCCGGGCCGCTCATCGGCGGGCTGTTCACCACCTACGCCTCCTGGCGCTGGGTGTTCGCGGGCGAGACGCTGGTGGTGCTCGGCATCCTGGTGATGACCCGGCGCATGGCGGGCGAGCCCCCGCAACACACCCGCCTCGACCTGGTGGGGACCGCGCTGTCCGCCCTCGGGCTCGGCCTGGTCGTCTACGGGATCCTCCGCGGCGGGTCCTGGGGCTTCGTGGCCCCCAAGCCGGGCGCACCGGAGTGGCTCGGCCTGTCCCCGGTGACCTGGATGGTGCTGGGCGGCGCGGCGGTGCTGGTCGTGTTCGTGCGCTGGGAGGACCACGTCGTCGCCCGGGGCCGGACCCCGCTCGTCGACTTCGGCCGCATCTCGAACCCGATCCTGCGGGCCGGGCTGACCTCGTTCTTCTTCCAGTACCTCGCCCAGGCGGGCCTGTTCTTCGCCGTGCCGCTGTTCCTGTCGGTGGCGCTCGGCCTCTCGGCCATCGCCACCGGCGTCCGGCTCCTGCCCCTGTCGGTCACCCTGCTGCTCGCCGCCGTCGGGGTGCCCCGGTTCTTCCCGCACGCCTCGCCCCGCCGGGTCGCCCAGCTCGGCTTCGCCGCGCTGTTCGCCGGCATCGTCGTGCTGGTGGCCGGCCTCGAGGCCGGGGCGGGCCCCGAGATCGTGACCTGGCCGATGCTGCTCGCCGGGCTCGGCATCGGCGCGCTGGCCTCGCAGCTGGGGGCGGTGACCGTGTCCTCGGTCCCCGACGAGCTGAGCGGCGAGGTCGGCGGCCTCCAGAACACCCTCACGAACCTCGGTGCCTCGATCGGCACCGCCCTGGCGGGCGCGGTGCTGATCTCGGCGCTGTCCTCCTCGGTCTTCAGCGGGCTCGCCGCCAACCCCGACGTCCCCGACTCGGTGACGGCCGCCGCCGAGGTCGAGCTGTCGAGCGGTGTCCCGTTCATCTCGGACGACGACCTGGAGGACGGGCTCGCGGCTGCCGGCGTCCCGCCCGACACCGCCGAGGCCATCGTGGACGAGAACGCCGCGGCGCGGCTCGCCGCCCTGCGGGCCTCGCTGTCGGTCCTCGCGCTCGTCACCGCGGTGGCGATCGTCGCCGCCCGGCGCCTGCCGGGACGGTCAGCCCTTGACGGCGCCCATGGTGAAGCCGGAGACGAAGCGGTTGAGCAGCAGGCTGAACACGAGCGCGATCGGTAGCGCCACCAGCAGGGCCGCGGCCTGCAGCTCCTGCCAGTGGAACACGTCGCCCAGCACCAGCTCGGTGGGGATGCCGACGCTCACGGTCTTCTCTCCGCTGGACGACAGGAAGGCACTGGCGTAGAGGAACTCGTGGGTCGACAGCGTGAACGCGAAGACCACGACCGCCACGATCCCCGGGAACGCCAACGGCACCGCCACCCGCGTGAAGGCGGCCAGGCGGCTGTACCCGTCGACCATCGCCTGCTCCTCGATGTCCCGGGGGATGGACTTGAAGAAGCCGAGCAGCAGCCACACCGACACGGGCACGGTGATGGTCGGGTAGAGCACGACCAGCGCCCAGCGCGAGTTCTGCAGGCCGAGGTCGGCGACCAGCCGGGAGAACGACACGAACAGGAGCGACGGCGGGATGAGGTAGACGAGGAAGATCGTGATGCCGAGCGCGCCGCCCCAGCGCAGGGGCAGGCGGGCGAGGCTGTAGGCCGCGGGCAGCGCCAGCAGCAGCGTGATGGCCACGACGCACCCGCCCACCAGCAGCGTGTTGCCCACGAACGTGAGGAACCCGGTGGACGTGAACAGGTAGTCGAGGTGCTCGGTCGTGGGGTCGAGGTTGTAGACGAACGGGTTGTTCCCGGGGGCGTACAGGTCCTGGTCCCGCTTGAACGTGATGATGCCTTCGACGATGAACGGAAACGCCGCCAGCAGCGAGGCGACGATCGCGACGGCGTAGACCACGATCCGGGACACGACGTAGCGCCGCTGGGCCCGCCGGCGCTGCTGCTCGATCGGCATCGTCGCCACCGCGGTCATGTGACCTCCCAGCGCCGCACCGCCCGCAGGATGGCGATCGTGGCTGCCAGCAGCAGCGGCAGCAGGAACACGGCCACCGCCGCCCCCTGGGCCAGGTTGCCGCCGTCGATGCCCTTCGTGTAGGCCCAGCTGGCCAGCACGTGCGTCTCGTTCACGGGCCCGCCGTTGGTGAGCACGCGGACCAGGCTCATGTCGGTGAACGTGATGATGGCGCCGAACAGCGCCGCGACCGCGATCACCGGCAGGGTCAGCGGGATGGTGACCTCCCACAGCCGCCGCCAGAATCCGGCGCCGTCCACCGCCGCCGCGTCGTTGATGTCGTCCGGGATCGCCGTCTGGCCGGCCATGATGATCACCGCGGCCAGCGGGACCAGCCGCCACACCTGCACGCCGATCACCGACGCCTTGGCCAGCCCGGGCTTGCCGAGCCAGACCATGTGCCGGCCGTCCTCGAGCAGGCCGACCTGCCAGAGGATCCAGTCGATCGGGCTCAGCAGCGAGTCGAGCATGAACAGCCAGGCGATGGCCCCGAGGGCGGCGGGCGTGGTCCAGGGGAGCAGCACCAGGAAGCGCACCAGCCACTTGCCCCGGAAGTCCGCGGTCAGCAGCAGCGCCAGGATGTTGGCCAGCACCATGGTCAGCACCATGGTGACGAGGGTGAACAGGAAGGTGTTCCACAGCGACTGGCCGAACACCGGGTCCCGCCAGTTGGCCCGGTAGTTCTCCAGCCCCACCCAGTCGTAGCTGGGGTCCCCGGCGGTGACGTCGCTGAAGCTGTAGGCGATCGCGATCACGAACGGCACGGCGACGAGCGCCACGATGTAGACGATCGCCGGCAACAGCATCAGCCGGGCGAGGAACCCGTCCCGGTCAGCCAGCCGGACCATCGGTGGCCATCTCCGTCTCGGGGTCGAAGTAGCAGAGGTCCTCGTCGCGCACGACGAACTCGTGCGTGGTGCCCGCGTCGATCGGTGTGAGCACGGTGGCGGGGAGCCGGACGATCACCGGCGTCGGCTCGCCCAGCCCGGTGGCCAGCCCGTGCAGGTGCCGGTCGCCGGAGAGGTACTCGATGCGGTGCACGTCCAGGGTCCAGGTGCGGTGGCCGTCCCGCCCCCCGGTCAGCACTTCGGCCGGCAGTGCCTTCTCCGGCCGGAAGCCCACGATGGCGCCGTCCCGGGGCACGAGGTTCATGGGGGGCGAGCCGAGGAACGTGGCGACGAAGGTGTCGGCCGGCCGCTCGTAGACGGCTTGCGGCGGGCCGACCTGGCGGACCTGCCCGTCGAGCATCACGACGATGCGGTCGCCCATGCCCATGGCCTCCACCTGGTCGTGGGTGACGTAGATGGTGGTCGTGCCGACGCGCTCGTGGAAGTCCTTGAGGTCGTCGCGGGCGGTCGCCCGCAGCTTGGCGTCGAGGTTGGACAGCGGCTCGTCGAGCAGGAACACGCTGGGCTCCCGCACCAGGGCCCGAGCCAGGGCCACCCGTTGGCGCTCGCCGCCCGACAGCTGCCGGGGCCGGCGGTCGAGCAGCTCGCTGAGCCCTAGCAGCTCTGCCGCCCACTCCGCCCGCTGCCGCCGCTTCTCGGTCGGCATCTTCTCGGCCTTCAGCGGGAACTCGATGTTCTGGCGGACCGTCTTGTGCGGGTAGAGCGCGTAGCTCTGGAACACCATGGCGATCCGGCGGGACCGCGGTGGCAGGCCGTTGACGAGGTCCCCGCCGATGCGGACCTCACCGTCGGTGGGCTGCTCCAGCCCCGCGATCATCCGCAGCAGCGTCGTCTTGCCGCAGCCCGAGGGGCCGAGGAGGACGAGGTACTCGCCCTCCTCGGTGGCCAGGTCGACGTGGTCGACCGCCGGACGCTCGCGGCCGCTGAAGGTCTTGGTGAGGCCGACGGCCTCGACGGTGACTGCCACGGCGGCCGGCGCTCAGCCCGTCCCCCCGACCAGCCCCTGCGACCGCCAGCGCTCGAAGATGCGCTGGATCTGGGTCTCCGCTTCCGCCACCGCGGCCTCGGGGTCCTTCTCGCCCCGCGCCGCCTGGGCCAGCATCGTGGGGATCACGTTCGTGCCGAACACCTCGCCGATGGCGGGGTTGGTCGATCCGGGGTGCCCGATGTTGGTCGTCCAGGTCACGACGTCGTCGAAGGTCATGAACCCGAGCTTGTCGGCGGGCGTGGAGCCGAAGGGGTCCTCCTTGATCCAGGCGTCGAGGTTGGGCACGCGCTCGATGAAGGCCGGGAAGTCGTACAGCTTGGAGTTGTAGGTGGCGTGGGCGTAGTTGGCCGTGTAGTGGAGGAGGAACTCCTTGGCCGCGTCGGGGTTGGTGGCGTGGTTCGGGACGATCCAGTTGTAGAGCACGTGCTGGGCGGCCAACGCGGCGGCGGGGCCCTCGAGCGCCGGCACGAAGAACACGTCCTGTGCCACCGCCGGGTTCTGCTCCTGGGCCGTGCGGTAGGCCGATATCGAGTTCAGGATGTACGACAGTGACCCCGAGGCCATGCCCTGGTTGTTGGAGGCGGCGTTCCAGGCGAACACCTCCTCGGTCATCGCCCCGCTGAACAGGTCGGCCATGTACTCGACAGCCGCCACGGTCTCGGGGGAGTTGATGACGACGTTCTCGTCCTCGTCCTGCACGGACGCGCCGAACGACCACATCAGCGCCAGCCCGGCCATGTTGGAGTCGATCTCCTGCGACATGCCGATGCCGAGCTGGACGCCCTGGCTGCTGCGGATCTCGCTGCCGCCCTCCAGTAGCTCCTCGTAGGTGGAGGGGCCGTCGGGCAGGCCGACCGCCTCCCACAGCGAGCGGCGGTAGTTGCCCGGGTCGGGCGCCCAGCCGGGGGCGTAGGCGAAGAACTTCTCGGTGTTGGGGTTGAAGCTGGACCGCCGGCACACCTCCAGCATCTCGCCGTAGCGGTCCTCCGCCTCGGTCACGACGTCGGTCATGTCCATCACGCTGGGCTCGAACTGGGGGATGGCGGAGATGTGCTGGATGAGGTCGTGGCCGGACCCGGCGGCGATCTGCGACGTGATCTGGCCGGGCACCTCGGCGGTGTTGATGTGGTCCACGGTGACGTTGACCCCGACCGCCTGGCCCCAGTCGCGGGCGAACGCGTCGAACCACTGGTCGTGGCTCGGCACGAAGTGGCTCCACATGAGGATGCGGAGGTTGCCGGACAGGGTCGACGCCGGGTCGACGAGCTCGGTCGTGTCGGGCGCGCCGACGTCCTCGGGCGCCGCCGTGGTGGGCGTCGCCTCCTCCTCGTCGCCCCCGCACGCCCCCAGCAGCGGCGGCGCCACGGCGGCGGCCGCGACCCCCTGGAGGAACCCGCGGCGGGTGATGAACGGTCGGCCGTCAGAACTCATCGTCCCTCCCCTGATCGGCTTCCGCACCGCTGGTCGCACGGTAGCCGTCTCGATGTCACCGACGCGTCAGGTTCGGCCACCGCGGGGCGGGGAGGCCGGGCGGAGCAGCAGCTCCAGGCCGGCGACGAGCGCGGCCGGGTCGATCTCGCCCTCGATGGCCGAGGCGAGGGCGAAGCCCTCCAGCATCGCCAGCACCGCGGTCGCCAGCGGGGCGATCGGCAGCGCGAAGGCGATGCCCAGCTCGTCCTCCTGCTGGCGGAGGAGGGCGGCCAGCGCGTCGCGCATCAGCCGGCGCTGGTCGCGCAGGCGGGCGGTCACCTGCTCGCTGTTGCGGGCGAGCAGCGCGAGCTCGGCGACGGCCCGGGTGCGCCGGCGGCCGCGGCCGGCCTGCGACGCATACCAGCGGCCGACGACGCGGAGCCGCCCGCCGACCGTCGGCTCGGCCGACAGCGCCGCCCCGAGTGCCGAGATCTCGCCGGTGAGCTGGCGCTCGAGCACGTCGAGGAACAGGTCCTCCTTGCCGGCGAAGTTCGAGTAGACCGCACCGGTCGTGTACCCGGCGGCGCCCGCGATGTCGGCGATCGACGTGGCGGCGAAGCCCCGGGCGTCGAAGAGCCGGCTCGCCGCCTCGATCAGCGCCTCCCGTGTCTGCGCCTGGCTCTCGTCGCGCCGCAGGCGCGGGGGCCCGGCACCCCCTGTCCGGGGCCGGTTGCGGGGCGGCCTGGATACTGCAATGATCCAGATAGTAGCAGTATCCCAGGCTGCGAAAGAGGGGGAGTGATGGCACACGTGTTCCTGTCCGACGACTGGTTCGACGCGGTCGAGGGCTTGCGCGACGAGATGCCCGAGCCGCCGGCCGCGGCCAAGGACCTGAAGATCAACATCGTCGTGGCCGGCGGCCCCGACGGCGACCGCGAGGTCCACATGGACGGCGGCCGCTTCGAGCGGGGGCTGGCCGAGGGCGCGCCCACCAAGCTCACCGTCCCCTACGACGTGGCCCGCGCCATGTTCATCGACGGCAACCAGCAGGCCGCCATGCAGGCGTTCATGTCCGGCCAGATCAAGGTCGAGGGCGACATGACCAAGCTGATGGCCATGCAGTCCGCCGGCGGGCCGACCGCCGAGCAGCAGGCGCTCCAGGCCAAGCTCCAGGCCCTCACGGCCTGAGCGCGGTCGCCTCGGCCCGCGCCTTCAGGTTGAGGAGCTGGCGGCGCATCATCACCAGGTCCCCTGCGGGCAGCAGGGGGCGTAGCACCGCGCCGAGGGGCCCGCGGGCGGGGACGGTGACGATCTTGGCGACGAGGCGGGTGGCGCCCGGCCCGTGGGGCACGACCACGTAGCTGATCGCCACGTCGCCGAACGCGCGGTGGCCCCGCACGCTGATGGTGAGGTGCTCGTCGGGCGCGAACGACGCGATCCGGAAGATCGCCACCCGCTGGCCCACCGCCAGCCGCTCGACCCCGGGCACCAGGTGCCGCGGGCTCCGCCGCCCGCGGTTGTCGACGAGGTCGTAGCTGTAGGGCGCCAGCTTCAGCTGGCACAGCCACCGGAACACGACGGCGGGAGGGGCGCCGACGGTCACCGCCCGGAACAGCGCCCACTCGTGCCCCGGCAGCACGTCGTCGCACGGGAAGGGCCGCCGGCGCTCCTCGGGGGTGGTGCCCCAGTGGTCGATCACGGCGCCGACGCCCATCGGGCGGAGGGTACCGAGCCGGCTCGACCACCGATGCCGCAGCGATGAGATCTGATCTGTGCCATCGTCGGTGGCGTATGCGCATCGTCATCAGCGAGTTCATCAGCCTCGACGGCGTCGTGCAGGCCCCGGGCGGCGCCGAGGAGGACCGCGACGGGGGCTTCGAGCACGGCGGCTGGTCCATGCCCTACTTCGACCCCGAGGTGATGGGGTCGGCCATCGACGAGGTGGCCGGGCGGACCGACGCTCTGCTCTACGGCCGGCGTACGTGGCAGGTCATGGCCGGCGCCTGGCCCGGGCGGGCCGGGGACCCCTTCGCCGACTGGATCAACGCGGCCGAGAAGCACGTCGTGTCGGACACCCTGACCGAGGACGACCTCACGTGGGGCCCCACCTCGTTGATCCGCGGCGCCGACCTCGTGCCGGCCGTGAGCGCGCTGCGCGAGCGCCCGGGCCGGGACGTCAACGTCATGGGCAGCGCGCAGCTCGTCCGGTCGCTGCTCGCCGAAGGCCTGGTCGACGAGATGAACCTGATGATCGAGCCCGTCGTACTCGGCGGGGGCAAGAGCATCTTCCCGGCCGACGGCGCCGCCCGCCCGTTCGCGCTCGTGTCCGCGGTCACCACCGCGACCGGGGTGCAGGTCTGCCGGTACCAGCGGGCTGACCAGCCGGCGTCCTAACCTGGGCCGCATGGCCGACCACGAGGGGTTCCCGCCCGGAGTGCCGTGCTGGATCGACGTCGCCCCGCCCGACACCGACGGGGCGACGGCGTTCTACGGGGGCCTGTTCGGCTGGGAGTTCGAGAACCGCATGCCCGCCGACGCCGACGCGCGCTACATGGTGGCCCGCCTGGACGGCCTGGACGTCGCCGCCATCGGGACGCCACCCGACCCGGCGGCCCCGGTGGCGTGGGCGACCTACATCGGCGTCGCCTCCGCCGACGAGTCCGCGACGGCCGTCCGGGCCGCGGGGGGCACGGTCCTGACGGGGCCGTTCGACGTCATGGACGCCGGGCGGATGGCCGTGTGCGCCGACCCCACCGGTGCCGCCTTCAACCTGTGGCAGCCGGGCCGGACCCGGGGCGCCCAGGTGGTCAACGCCCCCGGCTCCTGGAACTGGAGCAACCTCAACACCCGCGACCCCCACGCCGCCATCAGCTTCTACGACGCGGTGTTCGGCTGGCTGGCCGCCCCGGTCGAGTTCGACGACGCCCTGATGTTGCAGCTGCCGGGCTACGGCGACTGGCTGGCCGAGCGGGACCCGAACCTGCGCGAGCGCCACGCCGCGCTCGGGGTCCCGGCCGGGTTCTCCGACATCGTCGCCTGGCTCCAGCCCATGACCTCCGGGTCCGTCCCCGACGACGCCCCCTCGCACTGGGACGTCACGTTCGCGGTCGACGACCCCGACGCCCTGGCGGCGCGGGTCACCGACCTGGGCGGCAGCGTCGTGACGGAACCGCTCGACGTCGGCCCGGTGCGCATGGCGGTGGTCGCCGACCCGTGGGGCGCGGCGTTCACGATCAGCCACTACGCGCCGTGAGCGGCGCCACCGGAGCCGTCGAGCGCGTCGGCGTGGTCGGCTGCGGGCTGATGGGCTCGGGCATCGCCGAGGTGGCCGCCCGCGCCGGGCTCGACGTGGCGGTGGTCGAGGCCGGCGACGACGCCGTCCGGGCCGGCCGGGCCCGGGTCGAGGGCTCGCTGGCCCAGGCCGTGCGCCGGGGCAAGCTGACCGAGGGCGAGCGCGACGCCGCGCTGGAGCGGATACGCATCACCGGGGAGCCCGAGGTCCTGGACGACCGCCAGCTCGTGGTCGAGGCCGTCCCCGAGGTCGAGGAGCTGAAGCTGGCGACGTTCCGGACGATCGACGCGGTCGTCGAGGACCCGGCCGCGGTGCTGGCGTCCAACACGTCGTCGATCCCCATCATGAAGCTGGCCATGGCCACCCGCCGGCCCGAGCACGTCATCGGCATCCACTTCTTCAACCCGGTCCCGGTGCTGCCGCTGGTCGAGCTGGTGCCCTCGCTGCTGACGTCCCCGGGCGTCGTCGACGAGGCGTCCGGGTTCGCGTCGGGCACGCTCGGCAAGCACGTGATCCGGTCGCAGGACAGGGCGGGCTTCGTGGTGAACGCCCTGCTGATCCCGTACCTGCTGTCGTCCATCCGGATGCTGGAGTCGGGCTTCGCGACGGCCGAGGACATCGACTCCGGCATGGTGGAGGGCTGCGCCCACCCCATGGGGCCCCTCGCCCTGTCCGACCTGATCGGGCTCGACACCGTGATGGCGGTGGCCCAGTCGATGTACGAGGAGTTCAAGGAGCCGCTGTACGCGCCCCCGCCGATGCTGCTGCGGATGGTCGACGCCGGGCTGCTGGGCCGGAAGTCGGGCCGCGGCTTCCACCGCTACGGCTGATCAGGTCCGGTCGGCGGCGGACAGGACCGCCCGGGCGCGGGCGGCCACCACCTCGTCCACCATCTCGCCCTCGACGGCGGTGGTGTCGCCGCCGGCCGCCTCGAAGGCGCGGAGCACCCGGCGGGCCCATGCCACCTCCTCCGGGGCCGGGCGGAACGCCTCGTGGGCCAGGGGGACCTGCGCCGGGTGGATGCACAGCTTCCCGGCGTAGCCGAGCGCCCGGGCCTCCCGGGCCTCGGCCGTGAACCGCACGGCGTCGCGGAAGTCGATCGTGACCATGTCCAGGGCCGGGACCCCGGCCAGCCGGGCGGCCACGGCCACATCGGCGCGGGCCCAGGCCACCTCGGCGTTGCCGGCGGTGCGGGTGCCGCCCAGGTCGGCCACGTAGTCCTCGGCGCCGAAGTAGCACCCGGCGACCGGTGGCCGCAGCACCTCGCGGGCGTCGGCGACGCCGCGGACGGTCTCCAGCCCGGCGATGACGGGGCGCCCGCCGAGCGCCTCGGCCACCTCGGCCACCTGCCGGGCCGACTCCAGCTTGGGGACCACGACCGCCGCCAGGTCGCCCGGCAGTCCGGCCGCGTCGGCGGCGAACCACGGCGTGGCGGGCGGGTTGACCCGCAGGCACACCGGCACGAGGCCCGCCAGGCCGGCAGCCGCCTCGCGGGCCGTGGCCCGGGACGCGTTCTTGGCGGCCGGGGGCACGGCGTCCTCCAGGTCGAGGACCACCGCGTCCGGTCCGGAGCGGGGCGCCTTGGCGGCCAGCTCGGGGCGATTGGCCGGCACGAACAGCAGGCTGCGCCAGGTCCCCGTCATGCCGGGCGGCGGTGCATCAGCGCGCTGCGGCGGCAGCGGGCGACCACCTCGTCGCGCTGGTTGTAGGCCCGGTGCTCGAACACCACGACGCCCTGGGACGGCCGGGACGACGACGGGCGGGCAGAGACGACCTCGGTCTGGGCCCGGATCGAGTCCCCCGCGAACACCGGCGCCGGGAACGCGACCTCCTCGAAGCCGAGGTTGGCGACGGTGGTGCCGTGCGTCGTCTCGTACACGGACAGGCCGACGAGCAGCGACAGCGTGAACAGGCTGTTCACCAGCCGGGTGCCGAACTCGGTGGTGGCCGCGAACGACTCGTCGAGGTGCAGCGGCTGGGGGTTCATGGTCATCACCGTGAACAGCGTGTTGTCCGCCTCGGTGACCGTCCGGGTGACGGCGTGGTCGATGACCAGCCCGGGGGTCAGGTCCTCGAACCAGCGGCCCATGGCGGGCCGGGGTGCTGGCATCTGGTCCTCCGCTTCGGCGACGTCGGTGCGGGTGCAGTCTCCCGCACCGGCCGTCACACCGTGATCTCGCGGAGGGTGTTGGCCCCGCCCTCGACGTAGGGGCCGTCCTGCCAGAAGCTCCACCGGTACCCCCACGGGTCGGTCACGTCGTAGACGCGGGGGCCGTAGCTCTTGTCGACCGGCGGGTCGGCGGTGACGCCGGCGGCGACGGTGGAACGGTGGTGGGCGTCGACGTCGTCGAGGCGCACGATCAGCAGCAGGCCCTGCCCGTGCCCGGCGTCGGGCGAGCCGCTCGACACCATCACCGGGGTGTCGCCCACCATGATGTGGCCCTCGTGGACCGCGCCGGCGTCGTCGACGTAGCGGGTGCTCGGGCCGAAGCCGAACACGCGGGCCAGCCAGTCGAGGGCGTCGGCGGCGTGCTCGCCGTAGTACAGGTAGGGGCTCACGGTCGCGAAGCGGGTCATCGCTGGTCTCCTCGTGTGTGGGCGGCGAGCACCCGCTTGGGGACGAACGCCCGCCATGACTCCTCGATCAGCTCCGCCAGCTCGTCGAGGTGGTCGGTGGTGTTCTCGGACAGCCGGGTCAGCACCGCCCCCGGCTCCCGGGCGTCGCCGTAGTGGGCGGTGACGAAGAACCGGTCGGGCGCCCCGGCGAGCACCGCGGCGCGGTCGGGGCAGTGGCGGATCATCAGCGTGTCGGCGACGTCGGGCGGCAGCAGGTTGCTGGCCCGCCCGTACATCACGAACATCGTGCCCCCGGTCTCCCACTGGACGCTGTCGCCGTCCCGGAGCGACCGCCGCCGCTCGGTGACGGCCGGCAGGGCCAGGACGACGCCGCGCACGTCCTCGGGCGTGAGGGCCGCAGGGCGGGCGGCGAGGACCGCGTCGTGGGCCCGGCGCGCCCGCGCGGGTGCCACCTGGCGCCAGGCCCGCTCCACCACCGACCGCATCTCGTCGCGGGGCACCCGCTCCAGGCGCAGCCGGAACGGTTCGGGCGAGTCAGGGTCGAGGTGGAGGGCGGCCATGCCGTCCGCCTCGACGGCGAGGAAGGGCCGGCCGCCGGCCGCGAAGGTGGTCGTGGCCCCGGCCTCCTGCTCGCACACGCCCGGCAGGGCCCGGGCCAGCGCGCTCGCGAAGTCGGGCCCCGAGCCGGTCACGTCGTCGGCCCGCCGCGGCGGACCGCCTCGCCGGGAGGCCGGGCGCGCGCCGCTCACCGCCGCCTCACCGGCCCAGCCCACCAGGGCGCCGACGTCGCGGGCCGGGGCCACCTCGCCCGTCAGCCGGACCGAGCCGATGCGGTCCAGCCGGAAGCTCCGGCCCCCGCCCCGCAGCCGGCACCAGCCGACGAGGAACGCACCGCCGGGGGAGAGGCGCAGGCCGTGGGCCTCGACGTCCCGGGTGGTGGGCTCGCCCCGGCGGTCGAGGTACTGCAACCGCACGACGCGGCGCTCCAGCACGGCCTGCTCGACGGCCGCCAGGACGTCGGGCTCGGCCACGCTGCGGGTGGCCTCCGGTTCCACCCGGACCCGGGCGGCCAGCTCCTCCAGCCGCGCCCCCTCGGCGCCCCGGAGCCCGGCGACCACCTTCTGCGCCGCCCGGCGGGCGGAGGCGGCGAACGGCAGCGTCTCCGCCCGGGCCAGCGCCGTCACCAGCGCCAGGGCCTCGGTGGTGTCGAGGTTGAGCGGCGGCAGGTGCCAGCCCGCGTCGAGGGCGTAGCCGCCGGCGCGGCCGCGCTCGGTCCAGATCGGCACGCCGGCCTGCTGGAGCGCCAGCACGTCCCGCTCGATCGTCCGGGGGCTGACCTCCAGCGCCGCGGCCAGCCGGGCACGGGTGACCGGCCGGGGGGCGTGGCCCCGCAGCTCCTCGACGAGTGCGTACAGGCGATCCGACCTTCGCATGGGCTGCGACCATTGTGACCAGCCTGCAGGGCGAATGTCGCCAGCGTCATGGCGAGATTCTGTGCATATCCGGGGCCCGGGTAAAGCGAACGCTTCGGTGTAGGCGGCGGCATCACCCCATCTGGGATGAGGGGGTCACCCGTGATCGCTGCACACTGGCATCGCCCACGACCGGGCCGGGGGACGGGGCTGGTCGCCTCGACCCTGGCCGCCGCACTCGCCGCCGGGCTCCTGCCCACCGCCCCGGCCGTCGCCCGGGCGCCGCGACCGGTGTCCGACCCGGTCATCGAGGGGCCGCTGCCGGGCACCGCCCCCGGCGACCGCCTGGCACCCGCCATCGACCCACGGGGGCTACGTCGCCCGGGTGCGCCGGGCCGGCATCGGCGGGCTGAGGTCCGCGCACCCGGTCCGGCCTATTCTCTATAGGGGTTCGGAAACGGGGGAACCATGGGCCGATCGAGGGGTGCGGCCGCGGCCGCGGTCGCGCTGGCGCTGGTGGCCGCGTGCGCGGGCGACGGCGGTGA
>DASSUD010000315.1:0-2431 GCA_035707385.1 Acidimicrobiales bacterium | reverse complement strand
TCGTGTCGCTCGACGAGCCGGTGCGGTCCCAGCTCCAGGAGTTCATGGTCGCCGACCCGGGCGCCACCATCGAGATCACTCCCCGCCACCTGCTCACCCACACGAGCGGCATCGAGGGCGACCACCTCATCGACACCGGCTGGAACGCCGACGCGCTGCAGCGCTACGTGGCCACCCTGGCGGCGCTCGGCCAGATCCACCCCACGGACGAGACCTACAGCTTCTGCAACACGGGCTACGCGGTGGCCGGCCGGCTGCTGGAGGTGGCCACCGGCGAGCACTTCGACAGGGTGCTGCGCCGGCGCCTCACCCGCCCCCTCGGCTGCCGCGGCACGCTGACCCTGCCCCAGCACGCCCTCATGCACAGCGTGGCGGTGGGCCACGCGCAGTCGCCGGGCACCGGGCCGGTCCGCCAGGCGCGGTGGGTGCTGACCCGCTCCAACGGGCCGATGGGCGGTGTGATGGCGCCGCCCGCCGAGCTGCTGGCCTTCGCCCGCATGCACCTGGACGAGGGGCGGGCGGCGAACGGGTCCGACCTGCTGGCGCCCGCCGACGTCGAGGCGATGCAGCGGCCGCACGTCGAGTGCCACGTGCCGGGTGAGGACCAGGCCCTCGGCTGGACGGTGCGGCGCTGGGGCGACGAGGTGTGCCTGGCCCAGGACGCCGACACCTTCGGCCAGCGGGCCTTCCTGCGGGTGGTGCCCGCCCGGGGGCTGGCGCTGTGCGTGATGACCAACAGCCCCGCCGGCGGTCGCCTCGGGCAGCGGCTGGTGGAGCAGGTGGCCGCCGACCTGCTGGACGTGACCGCCGGCGAGGCGGAGCCCTCCGCCGGGGGCTCGGGGGCGGCCGGCGCCTCCGCCTCCTACGCGGGCCACGCGGGAACCTACGACCGGCTGCACCAGCGGCTGGTCGTCACCGAGGGCGGCGACGGGCGCCCCGTGGTGACGACCGAGCCGTCGGGGATGCTGCGGGCCCTCGGTGTGGCCACCAGCAAGCTGCCCCTGAACCCGCTGGACGACCGGGGCCAGGTGTTCGACACCGTCGACCCTGCCAGCGGCATGCGCGAGCTGGTCGTGTTCACCGGGCCGGCCGGCGGGCCTCGCACCGGGGTCTACGTGGGCGGCCGGCTCCACCGCCGCACCGCCTGAGCCCGGCGGTCAGGGCTGCGACTCGGCCGCCGTGGGGGCGGGTGGCCGCCGCCGCCGCTGCCAGAGGCGGACCGCCAGGAGGGCCAGCAGCACCGGCACCGCGAACGGGAGGGCGAAGCCGACCGCCGCCAGGGCCACGGTGCCGGCCGCCAGGGCCGCCACCCACCCGTTGCGCAGGCCCTCGGTGAACCCGGGGGTGTCCTCGGCCACCGTGGGCTGCTCGTCCTCGGACAGCGCCACGCCGAGGGTGCCGAGCGCCACCTGGTCGGCGAGCACCCGCTGCTGGCCCAGCATGGCCTCGAGCTCGGTCTCCCGCCGGGCCAGCTCGCCCTCGACCATGGCCAGCTGGCCCACGTCGCCGGCTTCGGACAGCAGGCCCCGCAGGCGCTCGACGCTGGCCCGCAGCGAGCCGATGCGGCTCTCGACATCGACCATCTCGGCCGTGACGTCGCGGGCCTCGACGTTCTGGGTGACCACGTCGCCCAGCGCGCCGATGTCCTCGCGCACCTCGTCGAAGCTGGCGGCCGGGACCCGCACGGTGATGTCCACCTCGTCGTCCCGGGCCCGCTCCTGCTCGTCGGCCACGAACCCGCCTGCGTCGGTGGCGATGCGCCGGACGGCGTCGGCCGCGGCCGCGGCGTCGGTCCACCGTGAGCTGCAAGTCGCCGGTGCGCACGACGTCGCGGGCGGCGGCCATGGCGGCGCCCTCGACCGCCAGCGGGTTGGAGCCGCCGGCGGCGCCCTCGCCCGACTCCCCGGTCTCCACCGCCTCCCCGGCCTCGTCCGCCTCCTCCCGCGCCGCCTGGTCCGCCCCGCCGGCGTCCGAGGAGGCAGACCCGTCGCGGTCCGCGACATCGCCGCAGCCGGAGGCCAGCGCCAGCAGCGCCAATGCCGCCGCCGTGACCATCGCCCGGATCATCGCCCGCCTGCCCCTGGGGGTCGTCATGCCGGCTCTGACGGGCCGGCGGGGGTCGGCGGTTCCCGGGACGTCGAGGAACCCCGGTGGCGTGGCGGAGCGCGGCTGCGGCGTGCGGGCGGCCGGTAGCCTGGACCGTCTCCTATGAGCACCCGGCGCCTGATCTTCGCGGCCCTCCTGTGCGGCCTCGCCATCCTGGTGGCGTTCTCGGTACAGGTGGCGATGTTGCTCTGACGGCCCCGGTCACGGGGTAGGTGTGGGCCGGTAGAGTCGCACACAACGGCCCTCCCCACACTGCCTTGGAGGTGGTCCCCACGGCCGATCACTTCGATGTCGTCGTCATCGGCGGCGGCCCCGGCGGCTATGC
>DASSUD010000314.1:0-7938 GCA_035707385.1 Acidimicrobiales bacterium | reverse complement strand
ACCGGCGCGCCGCCGGGGCGGGCACCCGGCCCGCCGGACGTTCCAGGCCATCCGCATCGCCGTCAACGACGAGCTGGCGGTGCTGCCCGGCGCGCTCGACGACGCCATCGACGCGGTGGCGCCCGGCGGCCGTGTCGTGGCCATCGCCTACCACTCGGGCGAGGACCGCATCGTCAAGGCCCGGTTCCGCCACGCCGAGTCCGGCGGCTGGACCGGCCCTTCCCACCTGCCGCCGCCGCCGGGCGTGGTCCCCCGCGTCCGGCTGCTGCGCCGGGGCGCCTGGCGCCCCGGCGACGCCGAGGTGGCCGCCAACCCCCGCGCCGAGGCGGCCCGCCTCCGCGCCGTCGAGAAGCTCGAACTCCCGGAGGTGGCGTGATGGCCGGAGCCCGCGTCGTAGGCATGCCCGTCCCCCAACCCAAGCGCGTGGCCCGCTCCCGCACGCCGCACCTGCGGGTGGTCGGGCGCGAGCGGCTCCGCCTCGGCATCACGCTGAGCCCCCGGGCCGGCGTGGCCCTCACCGTGCTCGCCTTCGTGGCGCTGTTCGGGGTGGCCGCCAGCCACGCCCTGCTGATCCAGAACCAGGCGGACGTCGACGCCCTGGACGAGCGCGTGGCCGCCGAGCAGGCCCGCTACGAGGAGCTGCGGCTCGAGGTGGCCCAGCTCGAGGCGCCCCAGCGGATCATGGAGGAGGCCACCACGCTCGGCATGGTGCCGCCGGGCGAGACCGTGTGGCTGACCCCCGACGAGCCGGCGCCGCAGGGCGCCCCGCCCGAGGAGCCGCCGGAGTCGACCGACACCAGCGCCGCCCGGGTCAAGCCCTACCTAGAGGCCACCCCATGACGGGGCGGAGCGGCTCGCGGTCCTCCCCCGCAGCGTCGAGCCGTTCCCGCCGCACGACCGGTACTGGAACGGGCACGGGTGCGTCACGAGCCCGCCGCGGCGCACCCGCCGGAGCGGGGCGGTCTCGCCCGGCGACGCCGCGCCGCGGCTCGGGCGCGTCGTCCCGCACCGCGCCGGCCCGCACCGCGCCGGCCCGGCGGGCACCGCCGCGCCGGGGCCGGGCCGGCGACCCCCGCCGCCGCACCGTCAGCCTGCTGGTGGCGGTCATGGGACTGTTCGCGGTGACCGTGTTCCGCCTGGTGTACGTCCAGGTGCTGGGGTCCGGCGAGTACGTGGCCTACGGCGAGGACCAGCGCATCCAGCCCATCGAGCTGTCCGGCGGCCGGGGGTCGGTCTTCGACCGCAACGGCAGCGACCTCGCCATCTCGATCCCGCAGACCACCGTCGCCGCCGACCCCAGCGTCATCGCCGACCCGGCGGGCGCCGCCCGCCTGCTGGCCCCGGCGCTGGGCATGGACGAGGCCGAGGTGCGCCAGGCGCTGTCCGCCGAGGGGCGCTTCGCCTACATCCGGCGGCACGTGGGCGACGACGTGGCCGACGCGGTGCGCGACCTCGACATCGACGGGATCCTGCTGTTCGAGGAGCAGGCCCGGTTCAACCCGGCCGGCGACATGGGCCGGTCGCTGCTCGGCCGGGTCGACATCGACGGCACGGGGCTGTCCGGCGTGGAGGCGGCCTACGACGGCGAGCTGTCGGGCGAGCCGGGCCGGCTCATGGTCGAGCGCGACCCGTCGGGCCGCACCATCCCCGCCGGGCGCCACCAGATCGACCCGGCTGTCCCCGGCGACGACCTGGTGCTCACCGTCGACGGCAGCCTCCAGTACCAGGTGGAGAACATCGTGGCCAACCAGGTCCACGCCACCGGGGCCCAGGCCGGCATGGCCATCGTGTCCGACCCGGAGACCGGCGAGATCCTGGCCCTCGCCAACGTGGCCCTCGACCCGGCCACCGGCGTGGTCGGCAACACCGGCAACGACCTGGCCGTCACCGCCAACTACGAGCCGGGCTCGGTCAACAAGCTCATCACCCTGGCCGCGGCGCTGGACGAGGGCCTGGTCACCCCCGACGACGTGGTCACCGTGCCCAGCTCGCTGCGGGTGGCGGACCACACCTACTACGACTCCCACCCCGGCGAGTTGACCGTGACCGAGATCCTGGCCAAGTCGTCCAACGTGGGCACCATCACGCTGGCCCAGCGGCTGGGCGAGGAGCGGGTCGACGAGTACCTCCGCCGGTTCGGCTTCGGCCGCCCGACCGGCCTCGGCCTGCCTCACGAGGAGGATGGCCACGTGCCCGACGTCGACGACTGGTCGGGCACCTCCATCGGCTCGATCCCGATCGGCCACGGGATCTCGGTCACGGCGCTGCAGATGCTCTACGCCTACAACGTCATCGCCAACGACGGCGTGTACGTGCCACCGGCGCTGGTCAAGGCCACGGTGGACGAGGACGGCGAGCGCCACGACAGCCCGCCCGGCGACCCCCGCCGTGTGGTGTCGCCCGTCACCGCCGCCCAGATGCGTGACATGCTCACGCAGGTGATCACCGACGGGACCGGCCGGGCGGCCGCCATCGACGGCTACGCCGTGGCCGGGAAGACCGGCACCGCCCGCAAGCCCCAGCCCGGCGGCGGCTACACCGACGACGCGGGCCAGTACCACTACATCTCGACCTTCGCCGGCTTCCTGCCGGCCGACGACCCCAAGCTGTCGATCGTCGTGGTCATCGACGAGCCCACCACCTCGCCCTACGCCGCCGAGGTGGCCGCCCCGGCCTTCGCCGAGATCGGCCGCCACGCCCTGCGCATCATGGGCGTCCCGCCGATGGCGCCCCCACCCCGGGGCCCGCTGGCCGCCGAGCCCGACCGGGTCCAGGCCACGCCGGCCGCCGCGCCCGCCACGGTGCCGCCCGAGACCACGGTCCCGCCCGAGACCACGACCACGCTGCCACCCCCCACCGACCCGGCGGCCGCCGCCGCCACCCCGCCCCCCGATCCGGTCGCCGGTGCGCCCCCGCCGCTGCTGGACTGAGGCCCGTGCACCTCCGCAGCCTCGCGGGCGCGGTCGAGGGCGTGCCGGTCCGCCTGGCCGGCGCGGGCGGCGACCCGCCCCTGACCGCCGTCGTCCACGACACGGGCGCCGTCACCGACGGCGCCCTGTTCTGCTGTGTCCGGGGCAGCCGCGCCGACGGACACGACCTGGCCGCCAGGGCGCTGGCCGCGGGCGCCGTGGCGCTGGTGGTCGACCACCCGCTGCCCCTCGACGCGCCCCAGCTGGTGGTGCCGGACGTCCGGGCGGCGATGGGCCCGGTGGCCGCCGCCTTCTGGGGCCACCCGTCCCGGGACCTGGCGGTGGTGGGCGTGACCGGCACCGCCGGCAAGACGACCATGACCCACCTGCTGGCGGCGGTCCTCACCGCCGCCGGCCGGCCCTGCTCGGTCATCGGGACCCTGTCGGGCGCCCGCACCACCCCCGAGGGCCCCGAGCTGCAGGCCCGGCTGGCCGGGTGCCGGGACCGGGGCGACCGGGCGGTGGCCATGGAGGTGTCGTCCCACGGCCTGGAGCTGCACCGGGTGGACGCCACCCGCTTCGCGGTGGCCGTGTTCACCAACCTGTCCCAGGACCACCTCGACTTCCACCACACGATGGACGACTACTTCGCGGCCAAGGCGCGGCTGTTCACGCCCGCCTTCACCGCCACCGCGGTGGTGTGCACCGACGACGCCTGGGGACGGCGCCTGGCCGCCGGGCTTGGGGAGCGGGGCGAGCTGGCCCTGCACCCCTACGGCCTGGGCGACGCCGGCGACCTCGACCTGGGCCCGGGCGGGGCCCGGTTCACGTGGCGGGGCGAGCCGGTGGAGCTGGCCCTCACCGGCCGGTTCAACGTCCGCAACGCGGTGGGTGCCGCCACCGCGGCGGCGGCCCTGGGCGTCGACCCCGCGGTGGTGGCCGCCGGGCTGTCCACCGCCGCCCCGGTCCCCGGCCGGTTCGAGGCGGTGGTGGCCGGCCAGCCGTACACCGTGCTGGTCGACTACTCGCACAAGCCGGACGCCCTCGAGCAGGCTCTGTCCGCCGCCCGCGAGCTCGTGCGCCATGATGGGCGGCTCACGGTGGTGTTCGGTTGCGGGGGGGACCGCGACGCCGCCAAGCGCCCGGTCATGGGGGAGGTGGCCGCCCGCCTCGCCGACCAGGTCGTCCTCACGTCCGACAACCCCCGCTCGGAGGATCCGCTGGCCATCATCACCGCCGTCAACGCCGGCATCCCGCCGGGCGCCCCGGTCGAGGTCGAGCCCGACCGCGCCCAGGCCATCGCCTCGGCGGTGGGCGCCGCCCGCCCGGGCGACGTCGTCGTCATCGCGGGCAAGGGCCACGAGACGACGCAGGTCACCGGTGACCGCACCGTCCCCTTCGACGATCGCGTCGTGGCCCGTGCGGCGATCGCACGCGCCCTGGCGACGAAAGGCCCCGGCTAAGTGGTCCCCCTCCTCCTCGCGGGCGGCATGGCTCTCGTCATGAGCCTGCTCGGCACCCGCTACCTCATCGACTGGCTGCGCGCCCACCGGGTGGGCCAACCCATCCACGAGGACGTCCCCGACGGGCACGTCACCAAGGCGGGCACGCCCACCATGGGCGGCGTGGCCATCGTGGTGGCGGCGGTGGCGGGCTACGCAGTCGCGCACGTCCACGGCGGGCTGGTGTTCACCCGCACCGGCGTGCTGGTCATGCTGGCCATCGCCGGCGCGGCCGTGGTCGGGGCGTTCGACGACTGGATCAAGGTAACGAACGAGCGCAACCTGGGCCTGTCCAAGCGGGCGAAGATGGGCGGGCTGCTGGTGGTGGCGGTCGGCTTCGCCGTCGCCTGCGTGGCCTGGACCGACGTCGAGACGACGGTCAGCTTCACCCGCTGGGACGAGCCGGGCTGGGACCTCACCGCCGCGGGCTGGGTGGTCTTCGCCGCGCTGCTGATCGCGGCCACCACCAACGCCGTCAACCTCACCGACGGCCTGGACGGGCTGGCCGCCGGGTCCGCCATCTACGCCTTCATCACCATGACGGTGGTGGCGTTCTGGGCCTTCCGCCACCCCGAGGTCTACGAGGTCAACCACGCCCTCGACCTGGCCGTGATCGCGGCGGCGATGGTCGGCGGCATCACCGGGTTCCTGTGGTGGAACGCGCCGCCCGCCCAGATCTTCATGGGCGACACCGGATCGCTGGCCATCGGCGCCGGCCTGGCCACGCTGGCCCTGACGCTCAACGTCCAGCTCCTGCTGCCGATCGTGGGTGCGCTGTTCGTGTTCGAGACCCTGTCGGTCATCGTGCAGGTCGGCAGCTTCCAGGTGTTCCACCGGCGGGTGTTCCGCATGGCGCCCATCCACCACCACTTCGAGCTGGGCGGCTGGCCGGAGACGACGGTGATCATCCGGTTCTGGATCCTGGCCATCATGTCGATGGCGGTGGCCCTCGGGTTGTTCTACGCCGACTCGATCTCGGCCGGGGTGACGGGATGACCGGGCGGAGCGTCCACCCGCCGCGCGCCCGGGTGGGCGAGGCTGGTGCGATGCGGTCGCCCGGCGGAGGCCCCCGTCCCCAGGGGGTGCTGTGAGCACGGTCGCCGACGCCCGGCGCCGGCACCCCACGGCGCGGGCCCGTCCGGCCGCGGCCGCCGGTTCGCGGCTGTTCGTGGCCCTCGCCTTCCTGGTGGCCGTCCTGAACCTGCTGGGCCTGGTGATGGTGATGTCGGCCTCGTCGGTCGTCGCCCTCGACGTCTACGGCTCGTCGTGGTACTTCGTCGGCCGCCAGGCGGCGTGGGCCGCGGCCGGGACCGTGGTCCTGGTGGTGGTGGCCCGCGCCGACTACCACCGCTGGCGGCGCCTCGGCGGGCCGCTGGTGTGGGTGTCGCTGGCGCTGCTGGCGCTGGTCCTGGTCATCGGCAACGGGGCCAACGGCGCCACCCGCTGGCTGGGCGCCGGGCCGCTCAGCTTCCAGCCCTCGGAGCTGGCCAAGCTGGCCCTGCTGTTGTGGGTCGCCGACCTGCTGTCCCGCCGGGCCGCCTACATGCACAACCCCCGCGCCACCCTGCGGCCGGTGATCCTGGCGCTGGCGGCGGTGGCCACCCTGGTCATGCTCCAGCCCAACCTGGGCACCACCATCGTGGTGGCGGCGATCGCCCTCACGCTGTGCTTCGTGGGCGGGGCGCCGCTCGGCCCGCTGGTGAGGTGGTCGGCGTTCGGCATCGGGGCGGCCACCGCCCTGGCGCTGGCCGCCCCCTACCGGCGGGCGCGGATCCTGGCCTTCCTGGACCCGTGGGCGGACCCCATGGACAAGGGCTACCAGAACATCCAGTCCCTGGTGGGGCTGGCCGAGGGGGGCGTGGCCGGCAAGGGCCTGGGCGCCGGCACCGCCAAGTGGGGCTTCCTGCCCTACGCCCATTCCGACTTCATCTTCGCGGTGATCGGCGAGGAGCTGGGGCTGGTGGGGGCGGTGGCGGTGGTGGGCCTGTTCGTGCTGCTGGGCGTCCTCGGCATCCGGGTGGCGCTGCACGCCCCCGACCGCTTCGGCCTCCTGCTGGCCGCGGGCGTGACGGCTTGGTTCTGCATGCAGGCGTTCGTCAACATCGGGGTCGTGATCGGCATCCTCCCCGTCACCGGCGTCCCGCTGCCCTTCGTGTCCGCCGGCGGCACGTCGCTCGTCGTCGGCATGGCCGGCGCCGGCCTGCTGCTGGCGGTCGCGCGCCAAGCCACCGACCGGCCCCTCGCGCCCCGGGCCCCCGGCGTCCCGGCGGGGCGGCGCCGGTGACGGCCCGCCATGCCCGCCGGTGCTTCGCCCTCATCGCCGGGGGCGGGACGACCGGTCACGTGCAGCCCGCTCTGGCCATCGCCCGGGCCCTGGTGGACCGGGGCCACGCGCGCGCCTCGCTCGAGCTGGTGGGCAGCGAGCGGGGCGTCGAGGCCCGGCTGGTGCCCGCCGCCGGCTTCGAGTTGACCCTGCTGCCCGGCCGGGGCCTGCAGCGCAGGCTCAGCCTCCAGAACGTGCGCTCCCTCCTCGCCCTGGTCGTCGCCTGCTACCGGGCGTGGCGGCTGGTCGGGCGGCGCCGTCCCCGCGTCGTCATCTCGGTGGGCGGCTACGCCAGCGTCCCGTGCGCCCTCGCCGCCGTGGCCCGCCGGGTACCGGTGATCGTGGCCGAGCAGAACGCCCGGCCCGGTGCGGCCAACCGGCTCGTGGGGCGGTTCGCCAAGGCGTGCGCGGTGTCGTTCCCGGGGACCCCGCTGCCGCGGGCGGTGGTCACCGGCAACCCGGTGCGCCCCGAGGTCCTGGCCATCGACCGGGCCCGTGACGCGGAGGCCGCTCGGACCAAGCTCGACGTCGAGCCGGGGCGGCGGCTGGTGCTGATCTTCGGCGGCTCGCTCGGGGCCCTGCGCATCAACCGGGCGGCGGTGGAGGCGGCCCGGCGCTGGGCCGGGCGGTCCGACCTCCACGTGCGCCACGTGGTCGGGTCCCGGGACTGGGACGAGATCACGGGCGGCGGGCCCCCGGTGCCGCCGGGGGCGCCGCTGCGCTACGAGGCCCTGCAGTACGACGACGACATGCCCACCTCGCTGGCGGCCGCCGACGTCGCCGTGTGCCGGTCCGGCGCCAGCACCAGCTTCGAGCTGCTGGCGGCCGGGCTGCCGGCCGTGGTGGTGCCCTCGCCGTTCGTCACCGCCGACCACCAGACCGCCAACGCCCGCCACCTGGCCGCGGCGGGGGCGGCCGTGGTGGTGCCCGACGCCGAGCTCGACGGCGACCGGCTCGCCGGCGAGGTCGAGGCGCTGCTGGCCGCTCCCGACCGGCTGGCGGCCATGGCCGCGGCGGCCAAGGCCGCGGCCCGGCCCCGCGCCGCCGACGAGATCGCCGCCCTGGCCGAGGCCCACGCCCGTGGCTGAGGTCCCGGCCGCGGTGCGGGAGGTGGCCCCGCTCGACCTGTCGCACCCCCGCCGGCTGCACGTGACCAACGTCGGCGGGGCCGGGATGAGCGCGGTGGCCACGCTGCTGGCCGAGA
>DASSUD010000313.1:0-4945 GCA_035707385.1 Acidimicrobiales bacterium | reverse complement strand
CGAGGACATCGAGGTCGTCCACGGCGACACCGACCAGACCCCGTTCGGCCTCGGCACCTACGGCTCCCGGTCGACCCCCGTGTCGGGGGCGGCCGCCGCCGTGGTGGCCCGCCGGGTGCGGGACAAGGCCCGGATCGTGGCGGCCGCGGCCCTGGAGTGCAGCCCCGACGACCTCGAGTGGGAGCACGGGCGCTGGTTCGTGAAGGGCGACCCGTCGCAGGGCCGCACCATCCAGGAGATCGCCCTCCTGGCCCACAGCAGCCTGGAGCTGCCCGAGGGCGTGGAGGGCCATCTCGACGCCAGCGCCGTCTACAACCCGCCCAACCTGACCTATCCCTTCGGCGCCTACCTGTGCGTGGTCGACGTCGACAAGGGGACGGGGCAGGTGTCGGTGCGCCGGTTCATCGCGGTCGACGACTGCGGGCCCCGCATCAATCCCATGATCGTGGAGGGGCAGATCCACGGCGGCCTGGCCGACGGCGTCGGCATGGCGCTGATGGAGTCGATCGCCTTCGACGAGGACGGCAACTGCCTGGGCGGCTCGTTCATGGACTACCTGCTTCCCACGTCGTTGGAGTGCCCGTCGTGGGAGCTGGGCGAGACGGTCACGCCGTCGCCCCACCACCCGCTCGGGTGCAAGGGCGTGGGTGAGTCGGCCACGGTCGGCTCCCCGGTGGCCATCGTCAACGCGGTGGTCGACGCGCTGTCGCCCTACGGGCTGCGCCACGCCGACATGCCCCTGACGCCCGCCCAGGTGTGGCTGGCCATGCAGGGGCGCCCCGCCCGCACAGACCTGGCGTTCTCGTGAGCGGCGCGGCGTGAACCCGGCCGTCGCGGCCCGAGCCGACGAGCTGCGCCGGTCGCGGCTGCCGTTCGTGCACGCCCGGGTGGTCCGGGCCGAGCGCCCGACCTCGGCCAAGCCCGGCGACGAGGCCCTCGTGCTGGCCGACGGCACCATCGAGGGCTTCGTCGGCGGCGTGTGCGCGGAGGCGACGGTGCGGGCCCAGGGCCTGTCGCTGCTCGACTCGGGCGAGTCGCTGCTGCTGCGCATCCTGCCCGAGGGCGAAGCCGGCCCGCCCGGTGCCGAGCAGGGCGGCGGGGCCCTGACCGTCGTCAACCCCTGCCTGTCCGGGGGCACGCTCGAGATCTTCCTCGAGCCGGTCGTGCCGGCGCCGACAGTGGCGGTGGTGGGCGAGTCGCCCATCGCCGCCGCGCTGGCCGACCTCGCCCCCCGGGTGGGGCTCCAGGTCGTGCCCGGTGCCGGCGAGGACCTCACCGCCCTGGTGGTGGCGTCGCACGGGCGGGGCGAGGAGGACGCCTTGGTCGCCGCCCTGCGGGCCGGCGTGCCGTACGTGGGCCTGGTGGCCAGCCCCAAGCGGGGTGCGGCCGTGGTGGCGGGCCTCGACGTCGACGACGCCGCCCGGGCCGCGGTGCGCACCCCCGCGGGCCTGGACATCGGCGCCCGGACGCCGGCCGAGGTGGCGCTGTCGATCCTGGCCGAGATCGTGTCGCTGCGCCCCCGGCCCTCGGCCCGTCCGGCCGGGTCGCCGGGCGCCGGCGCCGGCACCGCCACCACGGCCACCGACAGGGTGTGCGGCATGACGGTGGTGGTCGACGACGCCGCCCTCCACCTCGACCACGAGGGCGGGCGCTACTGGTTCTGCGGCACCGGCTGCCTGCGGGCCTTCGCCGCCGACCCGGGCGCCTACCTCCCGTGACCGGTGCGACCGGCGGCGCCGGCGACATGGCCGAGGTCGCCGACGTCGAGGACCTGCGCCGGAGGCTCGACGCGGTCGACTACCTGGCCGACCTCGGCCTGTCCACCGCCCTGTTCTGCGCCGTGCGCATGCCCCAGCCCCTGCTGGTGGAGGGCGAGGCCGGCGTCGGCAAGACCGAGGCGGCCAAGGCGCTGGCCCGGGCGCTCGACACCCCGCTCGTGCGGTTGCAGTGCTACGAGGGCATCGACGCCGCCGAGGCCCTCTACGAGTGGAACTATCCCCGCCAGCTGCTCGGCATCCGGCTGGCCGAGGCCGCGGGCCGGGACCTCGACGAGGACGACCTGTTCGGGCCGGACTACCTGGTCGAGCGCCCGCTGCTGCGGGCCATCCGCCACCCGGGCCCCCGCCCGGTGGTCCTGTTGGTGGACGAGGTCGACCGGGCCGACGACGAGTTCGAGGCGTTCCTGCTGGAGCTGCTGGCCGAGTCGACCGTCACCATCCCCGAGCTGGGCACCGTGCGGGCCATCGTGCCGCCGGTGGTCGTCCTCACCTCCAACCGCACCCGCGACCTCCACGACGCGCTCAAGCGCCGCTGCCTCTACCACTGGATCGACTACCCCGACCTGGACCGGGCGGTGGCGGTCATCCGCCGCCGGGTCCCGGCGGCCTCCACCACCCTGGCCGAGCAGGTGGCGGCGGCCGTCCAGCGGCTCCGCAGCCTGGACGTGCAGAAGCCCCCCGGCCTGGCCGAGGCCATCAACTGGGTGGCCACCCTGGGCCTCCTCGGCCTCGACCGGCTCGACGCCGACGCGGCCGACCGGACGCTGGGCTCGGTCCTCAAGTACCGCGAGGACCTCGACCTGGTCCGCAAGCGGGGCACCGAGTGGGTGGCCGGCGACCGGTGACCGCGGGCCCGCTCGACCGGGTCGACCTGGCCGAGCTGACGGGTGCCTTCGGCCAGCTGCTGCACGCCGCGGGCGTCCCCGTGACGCCCGAGCGCAGCGGGCGGTTCGCCACCGCCGTCGCCCTGGTCCGGCCGGCGGGCGTCGACGAGTGGTACTGGGCGGGCCGGGTCACCCTGCTGGCGGGACGGGACGACATCGACACCTATGACCGGGTGTTCGGGCAGGTGTTCCGGGGCCTGGCCGACGTGGCCGACTGGCGGGGGCAGGCGCCGCCGCCGGCGGCCCGCCGCCCGGCCACCGGTGCGCCCCGGGACGCGGCGGGGGCGGACGACGCCGACGACGCGGAGGCGATCCAGAGGCCGGGCGCCGCCGGGCCCGACCCGGGCGGCCAGCCCCCGCCCGCCGGCGAGGGGGAGGCGGGTGCCGAGGCCCCCGACCTGCTGGCGGCGGCCAGCGCCGAGGAGCGCCTCCGCCGCACCGACCTGGCCGACCTGACCGAGGACGAGCTCGCCGCCCTGGGCGAGCTGATGGCGGCCCTGCCGCCGGCCACGCCCCGGCGGGCCAGCCGCCGCACGGTGCGGGACCCCCGGGGCCGGCGCCTCGACGTGCGCGCCACCCTGCGGCGGGCCCGGGCCACCGGCGGCGACCCCGCCCGCCGCCAGTACCGGCGCCGGACGCAGCGGCCCCGCCACCTGGTCCTCATCGCCGACGTGTCCGGCTCGATGGCCCCCTACGCCCGGGCCTACCTGCACCTGCTGCACGGGGCGGTGCGGGCCACCCGGGCCGACGCCTTCGTGTTCGCCACCCGGCTGACCCGGCTGACCCGCCAGCTGCGCCACACCGATCCCGACCTCGCCCTGCGGCGGGCGCTGGAGGCGGCGCCCGACTGGTCCGGCGGCACCCGCATCGCCGGGGCGCTGCGGTCCTTCGTCGACGGCTACGGCCGCCGGGGCATGGCCCGCGGCGCGGTGGTGGTGATCGTGTCCGACGGCTGGGACACCGGCGACCCGGCGGACGTGGCGGAGCAGATGTCCCGCCTCGCCCGCCTGGCCTACCGGGTGGTGTGGGTGAACCCCCGCAAGGCGGCCGCCGGCTACCGGCCACTGGTGGCCGGCATGGCGGCGGCCCTGCCCCACGTGGACGCCTTCGTCAGCGGCCATTCGGTGGCCGCCCTAGACGAGGTGCTGGCGGCCCTGGGGGATCAGCCCCGGGCGGGGATCTCCTGGACGGCCCAGCCGTTGCCGTCGGGGTCGCTGAAGTAGACGAACTTGCCCCAGGGGTAGGTCTCGACCTCGCCGACGTCGATGCCCCGGTCGAGCAGCTCCTTGCGGGCCGCCTCGATGTCGGGCACCACCAGCTGCAGGCCCTGCAGCGTGCCGGGCTCCATCGGCGAGATCCCGGTGCCGAACGCGATCGAGCAGCCGGACCCCGGCGGCGTGCACTGCACGAAGCGCAGGTCCTCGTTGACCTGGTGGTCGTGGTCGGCCACGAAGCCGGCCTGCTCGGTGTAGAACGCCTTGGCCCGGTCGACGTCGGTCACGGGCACGCCCACCAGTTCGAGCTTCCAGTCCACGGGTCGCTTTCCTTCCGTCTGCGCTCGCCGGGAGGCGGTTCCCCCCGGCAGGATCACGGTAGGACGGCTTGCGGTCAGCTCTTGTCCTCATTCTGGGATTTCCCGCCAGGCAGTAGGGTGTTTCGATGCAACGCGTCCACCTGCCGAAGCCCCGGCTGCGAGGCTGGCTCCACCAGGTGGCGTTCTTCGCCTCGATCCCGGCCGGCATCGCGCTCGTCGCCCTGGCCCGCGGGGCCGAGGCCCGGGTGGGCGCCGCCACCTTCGCCGCCAGCCTCACCGCGCTCTACGGCGTGAGCGCCGCCTACCACCGGGGGCAGTGGTCGGCCCGGGCGCTGAAGGTCATGCGCCGCCTCGACCACTGCATGATCTTCGTGCTGATCGCGGGGTCGTACACGCCGATCGTGCTGCTGGCCCTGCGGCCGTCGTGGGGCATCACCCTGCTGGTGGCGTCGTGGGCAGGCGCCGCGCTCGGCGTCGTGATCACCGTGCTGCGGCTCGAGCGGTGGCCGGCGGTCGGCTTCACCATGTACCTGATCCTGGGGTGGCTGGCGATCGTGGCCGCGCCCCAGCTGGCCCAGTCCCTGTCGGCCGTCGAGCTGGCGCTGCTGGCCACGGGCGGCCTGCTGTACACCGTGGGTGCCGTCGTGCTGGCCTCCGGCCGGCCGGACCCACGCCCGGCCACCTTCGGCTACCACGAGATCTGGCACACGTTCGTCGTCAGCGCCAGCGCGTCCCACTTCGCGCTGGTG
>DASSUD010000312.1:0-7496 GCA_035707385.1 Acidimicrobiales bacterium | reverse complement strand
ACCGCCGGCCGGGCGGTCCTGGTGGCCGGGACCGTGGTGATGATCGCCGTGCTGGGGATGTTCACCGTGGGGCTGGCCATGATCCGCGGCCTGGCCGTGGGGATCTCGCTCGGCGTCCTCACCACCATGCTGGCATCGGTGACCCTGCTGCCCGCCCTGCTGGGGTTCGTGGGACCCACGGTGGACCGCCTGGCACTGCCCGGTCGCCGCCGGGACCGGGAGGCGGCCCGCGGCGAGGCGTGGCGGCGGTGGAGCCGCCGGGTCCAGGGCCGCCCGCGGACCGCGCTGGTGGTGGCCGGCGGGCTGCTGGTGGTCCTGGCGCTGCCGGCCACCGCCCTGCGGCACGGCTTCGGGGACGCGGGCAACCGGCCGGCGTCGGACACCACCCGGCGGGCGTACGACCTGGTGGCCGACGGGTTCGGGCCCGGGGCCAACGGCCCGCTGCTGATCGTGGCCGAGCTGCCCGGCGGGCCCATGGACTTCACCGTGCTCATGGGCCTGTGGGACCGCCTGGTGGCGATGGAGGGCCTGGGGGCGGCCACGCCCCCGCTCCTCAACGACGTGGGCGACGCGGCCGTGATGCGGGTGTTGCCGGGCGGGTCGCCGCAGGAGGCGAGCACCGAGGATCTGGTGCGCCGGCTGCGGACCGAGACCATCCCCGAGGCGCTGGCCGGCACCACGGTGACCGCCCGGGTCACGGGTGCCACCGCCGCCGCCGTCGACTTCGGCGAGTTCACGTCGTCGCGCCTGCCGTGGTTCACCGGGTCGGTGCTGGTGCTGTCCTTCCTGCTGCTGGCGGCCGTGTTCCGCAGCCTGCTCGTCCCGCTGAAGGCGGTGGTGCTGAACCTGCTGGCCGTCGGCGCCTGCTACGGCGTGGTGGTGGCCGTGTTCCAGTGGGGCTGGGGCCTGGGCATGCTGGGGGTGGGCCGGCCGGGGCCGATCGATGCCTGGGTCCCCACCATGCTCTTCGCCGTGATCTTCGGCCTGACCATGGACTACGAGGTGTTCCTGCTCACCCGGATCCGCGAGGACTACGTCCGCCACCACGACAACGCGGCGGCCGTGGCCGAGGGGGTGGCCGCCACCGGCCGGGTCATCACCGCCGCGGCCGCCGTCATGGTGTGCGTGTTCGGGGCTTTCGCGCTGGGGTCGAGCCGGTCGCTCAAGATGTTCGGGCTCGGCCTGGCGGTGGCGGTGCTGCTGGACGCCACCGTGGTCCGGCTGGTCCTGGTCCCGGCCACGATGGAGCTGCTCGGGGACCGCAACTGGTGGCTGCCCGCATGGCTCGGCCGGGTCCTGCCGGCGCCGCGGCGCCCCGAGCCGGCGGTGACAGGGGCCGTGCCGTTTCGTTAGCCTCTCGTCGCAGGGACGGTCGAGGAGCCGACGCAGGCACCGCGGCAGGGCGTACGTGACAACGACCTGGGGAGTGTCGTGGGATCGCTCAGTCGCAGAGGCGTGATCGTGCGGGGCCTGGCCGTGGCCGCCCTGGCGACCGGCGCCGTGGGCCCGGTACCCAGTGGTGCGCAGACGCCCGAGCAGCAGCGCGACGAGGTGCGCCGCCAGGCCGCCGAGGCCGCCACCCAGATCGACACGCTGCGGGCGGAGGACGCCGTCATCCAGCAGGCGCTGGCCGACATCGAGGCCAACGTCACCGCCCAGCAGGCGGACCTCGACACCGCCACGCTGTCCCAGCAGGCGGCCGACGCCGCCGTGGCCGAGGCCGACGCCGCCGTGGCCGCCGCCCAGCAGCAGGTGGCCGACCTGGAGGCGGCCACGGATGCCCTGCTGGTCGAGGCCTTCGTCGATCCGCCGATCAACAACGCGCTCGACATCTTCCGATCGGGTTCGCTGACCGATGCGGCCGTCAAGAAGGCGCTGCTCAAGATCCAGGCCGACGACGACGCCGCGCTCATGGAGCAGCTGGCCGAGGCCGAGACCAACCTGGAGGCCGAGCAGGCGACCAAGCGGGAGGCGGCGTCGCTGGCCGCCACCCGGCGGTCCGAGTCCGAGGCCGCCCTCGGCGAGCTGCAGACGGCCCGCGCCCAGCAGCAGCAGCTGGCCGCCGACCTGGAGGAGCGGCTCAACGCCCGGCTGGCCGAGGCCGAGTCGCTGCGCCAGCAGGACGCCACGCTGTCCTCCCAGATCGCCGCCGAGCAGGCGGCGCTGGCGGCGCGGCTGGCCGCCCTCGACACGGGCCCGGCCCCCGGCGACGTCACCGCACCGACCATCGCCTCCGCGCCGGGCGGCCTGGCCACGGTCAGCTGCCCCACGGGCGGGTCGATCACGGTGGCCGGCGACATCGCCGGGGACGTGGCCGCGCTGCTCGGCGCCGCCGCGGCCGACGGCGTCATGCTGTGCGGGGGCGGTTACCGGGACCCGGAGGCGCAGATCCAGCTGCGCATGGAGCACTGCGGCACCTCGACCTACGAGATCTACGAGGCCCCGGCGTCGTCGTGCGATCCGCCCACCGCCAAGCCCGGCACCTCGCAGCACGAGGTGGGGCTGGCCATCGACTTCACCTGCAACGGGGGCGGGACCGTGACCCGGTCGTCGACCTGCTTCACCTGGCTGTCGGCCCACGCCGACGAGTACGGCTTCTACAACCTGCCCGAGGAGCCCTGGCACTGGTCCACGACCGGCAGGTAGCCGGTGGCGGCACGCGTCAGTCGGCGGCGGCGGCCTTCGGCGCGGGCCGCCAGAACCCCGCCAGCAGCGCGGCTGCCCCACCGGCCCCGGCCACCAGGGCGATGATCAGACCGGTCGTGCCGACCAGGTCGTCGCGCCACCCGAGGGCCTCGTCGAGCGACCACTTCCCCGGCCCCAGGACGGCCAGGGCGAAGCCGGCGAGGGTGAGGGTCATCACGTACTCCCAGCCCTCGCCGGGCCGGAAGATGAAGAACCCGTTGCCCCGGTGGTTGGTGATCCAGGCCACGGCCATCGTCCCGATCACGGCCGAGGCGCCGAGCGGCGTCAACAGCCCGAGGATCAGCGAGACGCCGCCCGCCACCTCGCTCAGGCTGGCCAGCCAGGCGTGCAGGACGCCCGGGCGCATGCCCAGGCTCTCGAACCAGCGGCCGGTGCCCGCTATCTTCCCGCCGCCGTAGATATGGTTCAGCCCGTGGGCCAGCATGACGGCGCCGATGCCGGCCCGGAACACCAGCAACGCCAGGTTGGTTGCGTCGAGATCGCTCACGGGACCGACCCTAGTGCCGGCCCCTGACGTGCCATCAGATCGGTCGGCGGCGGCGTGAGCGCGCCCCTGGCGCCAGGCGAGGACGCCTTCGGCGCGGCCCTGGCCGACCACCACGCCGGCCGGGCCGGACCCGACCTGGTGCTGGTGGTCGACGACGGCTACGAGACGCCCGCCATGCCGCCGGCGGCGTTCTTCCTGGGCCCGGAGTCGTGGTCGCCCGACGAGCGGGCGATCCTGGCCCACGCCCTGGCCGGCCCGGTCCTGGACCTGGGCGCCGGCGCCGGCCGCCACAGCCTGTGGTTCCAGGAGCAGGGCCACGACGTCACGGCCCTCGACGTGTCCCCGGGCGCGGTGGCGGTGTGCCGCGACCGGGGCGTCGCCGACGCCCGCCTCGCCGACCTGGCCGACCCGCCGGCCGACCGCCCGTGGGCCACGGTCCTGCTCATGTGCGGCAACCTGGGCCTGGCCGGCGGCTGGGACGAGACCCGGGAGCTGCTCGCCCGCCTGGCCGCCGTCTGCGCCCCGGGCGCGACCCTCGTGGCCGACACGATCGACCCGACCGGGCTGACGGACGACCACTCCTGCGCCCACCGGGCCCGCAACGAGGCCGCCGGCCGTCACCCCGGTCAGACCCGCCTACGGCTGCGCTACGGAGAGGTCGCCACCCCGTGGTGGGACCTGCTCAACGTCCCGGTCGCCGACGTCGCCCCGCTGGTCGCGGGCACCGGCTGGACGCTCCACGACCACCGGATCGCGGGCATCGACCACTACGTGGCGCTGCGGCGCATCCAGAGCACCCTGTGAGGCCTCGCCAGGGTTTGGCAGGTGGCGCCAGGGGGATCCTAGGGTCGGCCCACGTCAGTTCGGGCCGTCGACCTGTTCCTCCATGAACTCGACCACGGCCTGGACCAGGTCGTCCGACGCTGGCTCGACCCGGTCGGGGTCGGCTGGGGAGACGCCGGCCCCGACGCTCGGGTCACGAACCTGGTCGCGCTCACACACGACCGTGACCGTACGCTCGGCGCGGTAGGGCCGGCGTCCGTAGGGGCTACGTAGCCAGCCCGGGCGGGCTACCGCCCCCCTCCAGGCCGAGCGCGGCCGGCAACTGGTGGCGACCCTCGATCATCAGCTTGCGGTACACCCGGTGCAGGTGGGTGTCGACGGTGCGCACGGACAGGAAGAGCGTGGCGGCGATCTCGGGGCTGGTGCGGCCACGCGCGGCGAGCACCGCCACCTCGCGCTCCCGGTCGGTGAGCTCCTCGCCCATCACCCCCACCGGCTCCAGGCCGGGCGAGCGGGGGTGGCCGCACCACTCCAGCAGCGCCTCCACCCGCCGGTCGGCCACGGCCGCCGACGCCCCCCGCCCGGCTCGCCGGTAGGCGTTGGCCGCCGACCGGTGGGCCTCGGCCGCCACCAGCTCGGCGCCGATCACCTCGAAACCGCGGGCCGCAGCCGCCAGGTCGTCGGCGTCGCCGGACGCCAGGGCGTGGACGTGGGCGGCGACCGCGGCGGCGTACGGCCCGTCCACCGCGGCCGCCAGGCGGTCGACCAGGTCGAGGGCCTCGGCGGCCTGCCCCATCCGGGCGGCGCTGTGGACGACCTCGACCGCGATCGGCTTGGCCGCACCTTCCAGCGCCGTGGCCAGGGCCAGCGATCGCTGGGCGGCCTCGGCCCGTGACCCCTGGGCCGCCAGCAGCCACGATCGGGACAGCTCGATGTAGGGCAGGGTGCGCGCCCCGCGGAGCATGTCGGCGGCGAAGCTGGCATCGGCCGCCCCGATCGCCTCCTCGGCGACCTCCAGCTCGCCGGCCAGGGCCGCCGCCCGGGCACGCATGGCCTCGGCCAGCGGCCGCTGCCCGAACCAGTCGGACTCGGCGAGGGCCCGGGACGACCGGTTGAGCTCGGCCAGAGCCGCCCCGGCCCGCCCTCGGGCCAGCAGCGCGCCGCCCCGGAAGCCGGCCAGGATGCCCCCCAGCGACGGCGGCCGGTGATCGAGCCGCAGGCCCAGGTCGTCGGCGGTGTAGGCGTCGAGCGCCCGCGCGTCCCCCTGCCAGTAGAGGGCCTGGAAGCGGGCCATCCGCAGCTGCACGTCGCCGTAGGGCACGTCGCGGCGGTGGCGCTGGGCGGCGGCGAACAGCGCATCGTCGAACAGGGCCAGCCCCGAGGCCACCCGCCCGGCGGCCCCACGTACGGTCACCGCCACCGGGGCGGCCCGCAGCCGGGCGGGCTCGGGGGCCGCCGGGTCGGCCAGCAGGTCCTCGGCCATCTGCCCGGCCTCGTCCAGCCGGAACGAGAACATCAGCATCTGGGCCAGGACCGAGCGGCACTCGGCCTGCCAGTCGGGGTGGCCGTCGAGCTCCTCCTCGGCGGTCCGCAGGACGCCGAAGGCATCGGCCGACCGGTCGAGGTGGAGGAACAGGTTGCTGGAGCGGGCCACCGCCACGCGGGCCACCTGCTCGGCCTCCGCCGGGTGCAGGGCCGCCAGCACCGCCTCGGACTGCTCGATGCGGCCCTGGCCCGCCAGCGCCTCGCCGAGGACCAGGCCGGCGTCGGCGCGGCCACCGCCACCCGCCGCCAGGGCCAGGCGCTCGGCCAGCCGGTGGTCGAGCCGGGCCAGCGCCTCCCGGGCCAGGCCGAGCAGCTGCTCGGGCTCGCCCGGGTCTCCGGACTCCAGCCGCCATGTGGCCAGCCGCAGGCGGTCGATGCCCTCGCCGTCGCCAACGGCGGTGACCAGGTCCCGGAGGATGGTCCGGCGCCGCAACCGGGGCAGCCCGGCCGCCATCACCTCGCCGTGGAGAGGGTGGGCCATCTGCACGGTCTCGGCCCCGCCCGATCCCGTGACCTCGACCAGGCCGCGTGCCTCGAGCGCCTCGACGTCGGTGGGATCGATGAGCTTCTCGGTCGCCGCCAGCGGGACCTGCTCGCCGACCGCCACGATCTCGAGCGCGGTGCGCCAGCGCGGTTCGAGCAGGCGGAGGCGCTCCTCGACCAGGTCCCGCAGCCGGGCCTGGGTTCCCTCGGCGGTGAGGTCGACCCGCCCGTCGGCGCCCCGGGCCCGGCGCTCGACCGCCGTGGTGACCAGCTCCCGCACGAACAGGGCGTTGCCCCGGCTCAGCTGCCAGATGCGATCGAGGACGGAGGCCGGCACCGCCGGCCCCAGCACAACCAGCACCAGCTCCTCGGTGGCCTCCCGGCTCAGCGGGCCGACGTCCATGCGGGCCAGCAGCTCGTCCTTCCACAGCGCGACCATCCCCTGGGGCAGCGGCTCGCCTGTGCGCACGCTGAGCAGGACCCGGATCGGTGACGGGGTGGTGAGCGCCAGGTGCAGCAGCGCCACCGACATCTCGTCGAGCAGGTGGGCATCGTCCACCGCCAGCAGGAACGGGGCGTCGCCCGCCCGCTCGCGGAGCCGGGCCAGCGACAGGTGGAGGAGGTCGTCGCGGTGGTGGGCGTCGTCGCCCGGCGCGCCGAGCAGGTAGGCGAACGACCCGAGCGGGATGCCCCGGGCGGCCTCCGTCGCCCGCACCCACTCGACCTGCATGCCCGACCCGCTGCTGGCCTCCAGCGCCTCGTCGACGAGCCGGGACTTGCCCACGCCGGCCTCGCCGAACAGCGCTACCCCGCGGGGACCGTCGGCGGCGCCCAGCAGGCGCCGCACCTCTTCCAGCTCCCCGGTCCGCCCGACCAGCGGCCACCGTGCGACCACCGCACGATGCTACCCAGGTCAGGCGCCTGACCGGCCGGCCGCCGGGCGTGGGCCGCCGCAGATTTACGTAGGACCTACTGATGGGGCCTGCGCAGGTAGTGCGTAGCTTGCGGGTGCGGCGGCGCCGTGCGGACTCCCAGCACGCACGGTGGGCGGGCAGATGCGGCCAGCCAGTCGGGGTCCGGGCGGGACGTACCCCGGCTGGCTGCCGCGTGCCCGCGGGCCGGGCCGGCGACCGCCCGACGCACCATGCGGGACCTCCTAGGATCTCACCCTCATGCCCGTGCGGTCCCGGCGATCAGACGCGCTCGTCGCCTGCGGCGTGGGTGCGCTGTCCCTGGCCCTCTACGCCCGGTCGCTGCTCCCGGGCACGGGCTATGCGGGCGACACGGCGAAGTGGCAGTTCCTGGGGGTCGTGGGCGGGGTACCGCACGCCACGGGCTACCCGCTGTACGTCGCGCTCGACCAGGCCTGGGTCGCGGCCGTGCCCTGGGGCTCCATGGCGTGGCGCGTGAACCTGCTCTCGGCGGTGCTGGGCGCGGCGGCGGTCGGCGTCCTGTACCTCCTGCTGCGCACCCTCGACGTGCGCCCCGTGGT
>DASSUD010000311.1:0-4370 GCA_035707385.1 Acidimicrobiales bacterium | reverse complement strand
CCCGGCGTCCTGGTCGTCCAGGGCGGGCCGGGGACCGGCAAGACCGTGGTGGCCCTCCACCGGGCCGCCTACCTGCTGTACACCCACCGGTTCCCCCTCGAAGGACAGGGGGTTCTGGTCGCGGGGCCGAACAGGCTTTTCCTCGGCTACATCGAACGGGTCCTGCCCAGCCTGGGCGAGGCCGGCGTCGAGCTGGCGGTGCTGGCCGACCTGGTCGAGCACGTCAGGGTCAGCGGCCGCGACCGCCCCGCCACCGCCCGCATCAAGGGCGACGCCCGCATGTCCCGGGTCCTGGCCAAGGCGGTGCGAGACCGCGAGCGGCCGCTGCGCAAACCGCTGCGGGTCCCCTACGGCGTGCAGACCCTGGTGCTGCGACCGGATCGCACCGCCGAGATCGTGGCCGATGCCCGCCGGCGGTTCCGGCTGCACAACGCGGGCCGGCGCTTCGTCGAGTCCCAGCTGTTCGCGGCGCTGGCCGAGGTCAGCCGCGTCCCCACCACCGCGGACGAGGTCCGCGAGCGGGCCCGCCTGATCCCCGAGGTGCGGGAGGCGCTGGAGCGCATCTGGCCGGTCCTGACGCCCGCCCAGCTCCTCCACGACCTGTTCGGGTCGAAGGCGCTGGTCGACCTGGCGGCGGGCCGGCACCTGTCCGAGGACGAGCGGGCCGCGCTGGCGCGCCCCCGCCAGGCCGACGTCGACACCATCACCTGGACCCACGACGACGTGCCGCTGCTGGACGAGGCCCGGGCGCTGCTCGGCCCCAAGGCCCGCAAGCGGCGGGTCAACGGCAGCGACCCCGATGAGATCCGCACGTACGGGCACATCGTGGTCGACGAGGCCCAGGACCTGTCGCCCATGCAGCTGCGGATGCTGGAGCGGCGCTCGCTCAACGGCTCCATGACGGTGGTGGGCGACATCGCCCAGGCCACCGGCGTGTGGGCCCACCGCAACTGGGACGAGATCCTCGAGCACCTGCCCCGCAAGCGTCCCGCCCAGCGGGCCGAGCTGTCGATCGGCTACCGGATCCCCGGCCCGACCATGGACCTGGCCGCCAAGGTGCTGGCGGTGGCCGAGCCCGACCTGCGCCCGCCGAGCTCGGTCCGCCAGGCCGGCGACGACCCCCGGATCGTCCCGGTGGAGGCCGCCGACCTGTCCGCCCGGGTCGCGGCGGTGGCGGTCGAGGAGCGCAACGCCGTCGACCCGGGCAGCGTGGCGATCATCGCCCCCGACACCCTGGTGGAGGGCGTGGAGGCTGCGCTCGAGCGGGCCGGCGTCGAGTTCGGTCGCGCCGCCCGCAACGGGCTCGAGTCCCGGGTGACGCTCGTGCCGGTCAGCCTGGTCAAGGGCCTGGAGCTGGACGCGGCGGTGGTGGTCGAGCCGGCCGCCATCGTCGACGAGGAGGCCCAGGGGATGCGGGCGCTGTACGTGGCGCTGACCCGGGCCACCAAGCGGCTGGCGGTCGTCCACGCCCGACCGCTGCCCGACGCGCTGGCCTGAGCGCCCGTGACCTGCTCGTGTTGGGCGCGGTGCAGATACGGTGTCAGGCATGATGAACGGGTCCTCCGCCATCACGGTGACCGGCGCCGCCAAGAGCTTCGGCGCGCTGGCGGTGCTGCGCGATGTCGACCTGCGGGTCGCACCCGGTTCGATCGTGGCCCTGCTGGGCCCGAGCGGGTGCGGCAAGACCACGCTGCTGCGGTCGATCGCCGGGCTGGAGCGGCTGTCGGGCGGCGCGGTCCGGATCGGTGACCGCACGGTGTCGGGCCCGGGTGTGCACGTGCCGCCCGAGCGGCGGCGGGTCGGCATGGTGTTCCAGGACTGGGCGCTGTTCCCCCACCTGAGCGTCGCCCAGAACGTCGGCTACGGCCTGCCCCGCCCCGACCGCCGCGGCCCGCGGGTGGCCGAGGCGCTGGCGCTGGTCGGCCTGGAGGGCCTCGGCGATCGCAGTCCCGGCACGCTGTCGGGCGGGCAGCAGCAGCGGGTGGCGCTGGCCCGGGCGCTGGCCCCGACCCCCGGGGTGCTGCTGCTCGACGAGCCGTTCTCCAACCTGGACACCTCGCTGCGGGTCCAGGTGCGGACCGAGGTCCACCAGCTGCTGGCGTCGCTCGGGGTGACCACGGTCTTCGTCACCCACGACCAGGAGGAGGCGTTCGTGCTGGGTGACGAGGTGGCGGTCATGCACGGCGGTCGCATCGTCCAGCAGGCGAGCCCGGCCGAGCTGTACGCCCGGCCCGCGACCTCGTGGGTGGCGACATTCGTCGGCGACGCCAACCTGGTTCCCGGCGCAGCCGCGGGGTCCTCGGCGGCCACGCCGGTCGGCCCGGTGGCGTTGGAGAGCCCGGCGGAGGGCGACGTGGAGGTGGTCCTGCGTCCGGAGGAGCTGCACCTGGTGCCGCTGGCCGGTGGCGCCGGCGCGCCCGCCACCGTCGAGCTGTGCGAGTTCTACGGGCACGACACCGTGTACCTGGTGCGGCCCGACGGTGGTGAGCCGGTGCGGGCCCGGGCCGGGTCGGCCCCCCGGTTCGCCCGCGGCGACCGGGTCGGCGTCGCCTATGCAGGCCCGCCCGCCATCGCCTACGCCGCCGGGCCCGGCCCGCGGCGCCGGCCCGAGGTCTCGCCGGCCGAGCGGGCATCCGCCTCGGCGTGATCGCGGTCATCGGCGCGGGGCCGGCGGGCCTCGCGGCCGCCTGGAGGGCGGCGCGGGCCGGCCACGACGTGGTCGTGGTGGAGCGGGCTCCGGCCGTGGGCGGCATGGCGGGGTCCTTCGAGGTGGCCGGGCTGCGGGTCGACCACGGCAGCCACCGGCTGCACCCGGCCACGCCGCCGCCGATCCTCGACGCGCTGCGGGGGCTGCTGGGGCGTGACCTCCAGACCCGGCCCCGCCACGGCCGCATCCGGCTGCTCGACCGCTGGCTGGCCTTCCCGCTGCGCACCGGCGACCTGGTCCGCCGGGCCCCGAGGCGGTTCGCGGCCCGGGCCGCGTTCGACGCCGCCACCGGGCCGGTGCGCCGGCCGCGGGCCGACACGTTCGGGGAGGTGGTACGGGCCGGGCTCGGCCCGGCCGTCCTCGACAGCTTCTACGGGCCGTACGCACGCAAGCTGTGGGACGCCGACCCGGCGGACCTGGCCGGCGAGCTGGCGCGGCGGCGGGTCGGTGCCGCGTCGCCGACCGACATCCTGCGCCGCCTGGCCCGGGGTGCCCGGCCCGAGGGGCGGGTCTTCCTGTACCCGCGGCGGGGGTTCGGCGCCATCGCGGAGGCGGTGGCCGGCGCCGCCGCCGACGCGGGGGCCGACCTGCGCCTGGGCTGCGGCGCCCGGTCGCTGGCCGGCGGCCCGGGGGGTTGGACCGTGACGCTCGACGACGGGTCCGCGATCGACGCCGCCCAGGTGTGGTCGACGGCGCCGCTCCCGGCCCTGGCGCAGGCCGTCGATCCGCCCCCGCCGCCCGGCGCCCTGGCGGCGGCCGGCCGGCTGCGCCACCGGGCGATGGTCCTGCTCTACGTGGTGGTCGACCGTCCCCGGTGGACGGAGTTCGACGCCCACTACTTCCCCGGCCCCGAGGTGGTGGCGGCCCGGGTGTCGGAGCCCCGGAACTACCGCGACGACCCGACCCAGCCCGCCGACCGCACGGTCCTGTGCGCCGAGATCGCCTGCTGGGAGGGCGACGAGCTGTGGCGGGCCGGCGACGCCGACCTCGCCGCCCGCCTGGCGGCCGAGCTGGCCGCCCTCGGCCTCCCCGAGCCCGTGCCGGCGGCGGCGGAGAGCCGGCGCCTGCCGCGGGTCTACCCCGTGTACGGCCCCGGCTTCGCCGCCGACCTCGGTGCGCTCGAAGCGTGGGCCACGGGTCTCGACGGGCTCGTCACGTTCGGTCGCCAGGGCCTGTTCACCCCCGACAACACCCACCACGCGCTGGCCATGGGTTGGGCCGCCGCCGAGTGCCTCCGCCCCGACGGCACGCTCGACCACGACCGGTGGGTGGCGGCCCGGGACGGTTTCCGCCGCTTCGTCGTCGAGGACTGACCCCTATCATCGTCCGATGGGCACGCCGGGAGCGGTGACCGTCACGGACGCCGAGGTCGACGCCTTCCGGATGGACGGCGTCGTGGTGCTGCGGGCCGCCGTCGACCCGGCCGCCCTGGCCCGCGAGGTCGAGGGCGCGCTGGCGCGCGGCTTCGAGCGACCCGGCGCGGTCAACGAGAGCGACGAGGCGGCGATCTCCTTCCGGTATGTCCCGATGATGTCCGAGCTGACGCCCGGCAGCGTCGAGCTCTTCCGCCGGCTCGCACCGGTGGCCGAGCGGGTGCTGGGCACCCCGGTCCTCCCCGTGCGGGCCAAGGCGGTGGAGTACCACGGCGGGTCCCGCTGGCACC
>DASSUD010000310.1:0-12091 GCA_035707385.1 Acidimicrobiales bacterium | reverse complement strand
ACCTGTGCTGGTACGGCGAGGAGAACAACTGGCAGGTCGCGCTGGCCGACCCGCTCCCCGCCCCCTGCCCGCCGGGCTACCACCGGCGGGCGGTCGTCCCCATGGTCCACGTGTGGATCGTCGGCAACCCGTGCGGCCCGTTCGCGGCGCTGGAGGGCGTCGGCGGCGGCCAGGTCCGGCCGGGTGAGCCGGTCAACTGCGACGATGCCCACGGGACGCACTGACCCGTGACCCGGGTGCTCGCCGACCCCTCTTGACTTGGAGTGCGCTCGAACCCCTAGGTTCGGCGGCGTGACGAGCATCGCCGCCGTGGCCGAGCGCACCGGGGTCACGGCCCACACCCTGCGGTACTACGAACGGATCGGCCTCGTCTCGGTGCCCCGGGACGAGGCCGGTCGGCGCGACTACACCGACGCCGAGTTGGCCCGGGTCACCTTCATCGCCCGGCTGCGGCTGACCGCCATGCCGATCCGGGACATCCAGGCCTACTTCGCCCTCGTCGACGAGGGCCCGGGCAACGAGGACGATCGCCGCGCCATCCTCGAACGCCACCGCGACCGGGTGAAGGAGCGCATCGTCGACCTGGAGGCCGCCCTCGCGGTGGTCGAGCACAAGATCGCCACCTACTGCACCCTCCCCACCCTCCCCACCGTCCCCGCCAGCCGAAGGAGCTCCGCATGAGCCTCCCCACCCGCACGCTCGGCCGCTCCGGCCTCACCGTCTCCGCCCAGGGCCTCGGCTGCATGGGCATGAGCTTCGCCTACGGCACCCCCGACCGGGCCGAGGCCGAGGCCACCCTCGCCCGGGCCGTCGAGCTGGGCGTGACCTTCTTCGACACCGCCGACGCCTACGGCCTCGGCCACAACGAGGAGCTGGTCGGCAAGGCGCTGGCCGCCCACCGGGACGCGATCGTGCTGGCGACCAAGTGCGGCATCACCCTGGACCCCGCGACCGGCGAGCGCACCGTCCGGGGCGACCCCGACTACGTCCGCCAGGCGTGCGACGCCTCGCTCGGCCGCCTGGGCTTCGACCACATCGACCTCTACTACCAGCACCGGCCCGACGTCCGGGTCCCGATCGAGGAGACGGTCGGCGCCCTGGCCGAGCTGGTCGCCGCGGGCAAGGTCCGCCACGTCGGGCTGTCGGAGGCGTCGGCCGCCACGCTGCGCCGGGCCGCGGCCGTGCACCCCATCGCCGCCCTCCAGTCGGAGTACTCGATCTTCTCCCGCGACCTGGAGGCCGACATCATCCCCGCCTGCCGCGAGCTGGGGATCGGCCTGGTCCCCTACAGCCCGCTGGGCCGGGGCATGCTGACCGGCGCCGTGTCCAGCCTGGACGAGCTGCAGCCCGACGACTTCCGCCGGACGGTGCCCCGGTTCCTGGGCGACAACCTCGACCACAACCTGGCCCTCGTCGGCGTCGTCCGCGAGGTGGCCGAGGCCCGCGGCGTCACCCCCGGGCAGGTGGCGCTGGCGTGGCTGGCCGCCCAGGGCGACGACGTGGTGCCCATCCCGGGCACCAAGCGCCGCACCTACCTGGAGGAGAACGTCGGCGCCCTCACCGTCGAGCTCACCCCCGAGGACCTGGCCCGGCTCGGCACCCTCACCCCGGCCGGCGACCGCTCCCCGATGGCGAACTGGACCAACCTCGACACCCCGGCGCCGTGAAATCGGGTGCCGCCAGCGACCGGGGCGGCCGCCACACTACGGGGGTGACCACCACCTCGCCCTCGGCCCCGCCCTCGGCCCGCACCACCGTGAAGCGCCGGCCCGACCGCGGGCGCTACGACCGCGACCAGGTCCACGCCGTCCTCGACGAGGGGCTGGTGGCGCACGTCGGCCTGGCCACCCCGGAGGGCCCTGTCGTCATCCCCATGCTCTACGCCCGCGACGGCGACCGGCTGCTGCTGCACGGCTCGACCGCCAGCCGGCTGCTGCGGGGCGGCAAGGGCACCGAGATGTGCGTCACCGTCACGCTGGTGGACGGGCTGGTGCTGGCCCGGTCGGCCTTCCACCACTCCATGAACTACCGGTCGGTCGTCGTGTTCGGGCAGGCCACCGCCGTCGCCGACCCGGACGAGCGGCGGGCCGCGCTCGACGTGCTGGTCGAGCACATCGTCCCCGGCCGCACCGGGGAGACCCGTGAGCCCAACGACAAGGAGCTGCGGTCCACCCTCGTCCTGGCGCTGCCGCTGGACGAGGCCTCGGTCAAGGTCCGCACCGGCCCGCCCATCGACGAGGACGAGGACCACGACCTGCCGCACTGGGCTGGCGTGGTGCCCGTGACCACCGTGTTCGGCGAGCCGGAGCCCGCCCCCGACCTGGCGGCGGGCATCCCCGTGCCCGGCCACGTGGCCGGCTACCGGCGGCGCTGAGCCCGCGGCGTCACGGCCGGGTGCTGGCGACCCCGCAGGTCAGGCCCCGCCGCAGGCACGACTCCACCTCGGTGCGCAGCTTGGCCGGGTCCCAGGCGTTGAGGAAGTCGGCGTGGGCGGTGAGCGACGAGCCCGAGGCCAGGCTCAGGTCGTGGCCGCCGCCGGCGACCGGGTACGAGATGGCGAGGACCAGCTGGGGGACCGGCACCGGGTGGCCGGCCGGGCACTCGCCGGCCTCGCTGCGGGCGGTGTGGCCCCGGTGGTCGGGGCTGTCCAGGCGGCGGCCGTCCCAGCAGTCCGGGAAGGCGACCGCCAGGCGCAGGGGGCGACCCTCCGGGCACTCCGGCGGGGTGACCGACCGCTCGGACCCGGTGCCGCACGACCAGGCCACGACGTCGAGCGGCTGCGCCTCGTCCGCCACCGGGTCCCCGGCCAGCATGGCCAGCCCGAACGGGTACGGATCGACGGTGGCGGGGTCGACGCCCACGCCGGGGCGGTAGTAGGCGACGGCCCCGGTGGGCGTCACCGGCTGCCCCCCGTCGAGCAGCGCCGGGGCCCAGTAGGCGGCCCGGTCGAGCTGCTGGTCGCAGGTGGTCCCGCCCGTGGCCGCCAGGCTGGCGGCGGTGGAGGCGGCGCCGGCGGCCGTGTTGCCGAAGAAGGTGTGCAGGTGGGACCGGCCGGGGTGCCCCGGGTGGACGATGGGGTCGTCGGGCGCGGCGTGGCTGAACCCGCACTCGACGACGAACTGGGGCACCCGCCCCTGCGGCCCGCCGCCGGTGGGCGGGTGGTCGCCCCGGTCGCCGGGGACGGGGCCGGCAGCGGGCGAACCGGCCCCGCACCCGGCGACGAGGGCGACCACCACGACACATCTGGCGGCGTGTACGCCGAGCATCCGGCGCATACGCCGCCAGATCGCCGTCACGGCCGGTCCGGGACCTCGATGGCGTCGACGTCCGGCGCGGTGGGGGAGTCGGTGGCCGGGCGGGCCGGGGCCGACTCGGCGTCCGGCATGGTCGGCTGGGGGCCGGGGACCGGCGTCGCCTTGTAGTCGCCCGAGGGGGGCTGGACCGCGGTCATCAGGGCCAGCAGGTCGAGGGCGCCGGCCGACCAGTCGCCGCCCGACCCCTCGCCCTCGCAGGGCGCCAGGGCCTCCACGTCGAGCGGGGCCGAGGTGGCGAACGTGTTGCCGGCGAAGCAGTTGCCGAGCTCGGACACGTCCTCGACCGACCCGACGGCGAGGTCGGCCACCCGCGAGTCCTCGACCACGTTGTCGACCACCCGGTTCTCCCGCGGGTTCCACACCACCAGCTCGGGGATGTCGGCGGGGTCGGCCGTGGCCGCCTCGCGGGACTCGGCGCACGGGACCTCGTCGTCCTCCGGCGGGGGCGGGACGTCGTTGGCGTCCTCCTCCGGGAACGGCACGAGGCCGATGCCGGTGCGGTCGTGGTCCCACACCCGGTTGCGCTCGATGACGTTGCCCACGCCCCCGGCGGGCAGGATGCCGTTGCCCATGGCCAGAAGGGCGACATCGATGGCCGGGGTGTCGGGCTGGTTGTTGGAGTACACGAGGTTGCCGACGATGGTGGTCGACCGGCCCGGGTAGCACAGCTCGTAGCTGCCCGAGTTGGGGACGATGCCGGCCCGGTTGAACCGGAACGTCGAGTTGACGATGTACAGGTCGCCGCCCGAGTTGGTGCCCGAGTAGCCGAGCCCGTTGTGCTCGGCGATCACGTCGTCGATGACGGCGTCGCACGGGTAGCACTGCCCGATGTAGAAGCCGGCGTCGGGGCTGCCCGACGCGTAGCTGTGCTCGAGCAGGCCGCTGGTCGAGTCGAAGGCGTAGAGGCCGTAGTCGCCGATCCGGTAGGTGGTCAGGTACGAGCCCCGGTAGCCGTCGACGCCGGTCCAGAAGAAGCCGTTCTTGGTGTAGTTGCGGGCCGTCATGTTCTCGATGGCCACGCCGTCGGCGCCCACCACGCGGATGCCGTTGTCGAGGGTGAAGCCGCCGTCGAGGATCACCTCGTTGCGGTCGAGGCCCCGGATCGTCACCTCGTCGGTCTCGACCGTGACGGCCTCGGCGTAGGTGCCGGGGGCGACGAGGACCAGGTCGCCGGGGGCGGCAGCGTCGACCGCGGCCTGGATCGTCTCGTGGTCCTCGGGGACACGCAGGGTTGCGCCCGCGGTGTCCTCGGCGGCGCTGCCGCTGCCCTCGTCGCTGCTGGTGTCGTCGTCGTCGCCGCCGCATGCGGCCGTGAGCGCGAGCGCGGCGGCCAGCACGGCGCCGATCGCCCGTCGGGCAGTGGGCATGGTGGTTCCCCCAAGCGTGTCGTGATGTCCGTGTCGTGATGTCCGTGTCGTGATGTCAGTCGGCGACGACCACCGTGCCCACCATCCCCTCGTCGGTGGTGCCGTGGATCGAGCAGTAGTAGCGGTGGAGGCCGGGCTCGTCGAACGTGTGCGAGTAGGTGGCGCCCGGTGCGAAGCCCTCGACCTCGACGCCCCAGCCGCCGCCCTCAACGGGCAGGACGTCGTGGTCGTTGCGGCCCTTGTTCTCCCAGGTGACGGTGGTGCCCGGGCGCACCTCGACGCCCGCGGCCCGGAAGCTGTTGTCGAGGGCGGTCACGGTGACCTCGGTGCCCTCGACGACCACCAGGTCGTCGGGCACGCCGGAGCCGCCGCCCTCGCCGCTGCCCAGGCCGGACGCCCCGCCCCCGCCGTCGCCCCCGCCGCAGGCGGCGAGCCCCGCGGCCGCGAGCACGAGGCCGGCCAGCGTGACGGCGGTGCGGCGGTGCATCCGCGAGACCTTACTGCGTAAGGCGACGGCTCCGGTCACCGCAGGAACAGCCCGGCCGCGGCGGCCAGGCCCAGCGCCAGGACCACCGCCCGGAACACCGGCACGGGCATCCGGTCGGCGGTCCGGGCCCCGACGTAGCCGCCGGCCAGGCTGGCCGCCGCCATGGCCGCGGCGGCCGACCACACCACGGGGGCGGCGAGGGCGAACACCACCACGGCGATGCTGTTGACCAGCAGCGCCAGCACGGTGCGGACGGCGTTCAGCTCGCCCAGCCGTCCGGGCAGCGTGATGCCGAGCACGGCCAGCAGCAGCACCCCCAGCCCGGCCCCGAAGTAGGCCCCGTACACCGAGGCGACGAAGATCCCGGCGAACCGCAGGCCACGGTGGGCCGACTCCGGCGACGCGGGGGCGTCGCCACCAGCCCCGGCACCCCGTCCGGCACCGCCGGGACCCCGGGCGGCCGCCTCCCGGCGGGCCGCCAGCCGGCCGGCCAGCCACGGCTGGGCCGCGAACAGCCCACACGCCGCCAGGACCAGCCACGGCGCCAGGGCGTCGAACGCGTCGTCCGAGGTGACCAGCAGCAGCAGCGACCCGGCCACCGCCCCCGCCAGCGCCACCACGGCCAGCGGGCGCAGCCGGTCCCGCTGGGCGGCCAGGCTGCGCCGGAACCCGGCGGCCCCGCCCGCGTACCCGGGCCAGATGCCCACGGTGGAGGTCACGTTGGCGGCCAGGGACGGCACCCCCACCACCAGCAGGGCCGGGAACGACACCATCGACCCCCCGCCCGCCACCCCGTTGACCACGCCGGCACCGAACCCGGCGACCGCCAGGAACGCGAGCTCGGCCGGGGTCATCGCCGCCGGATGCTACCGACGCTACCGGCCACCCCCGGGGTCGAACGCCGACAGGTAGGCCGGGCGCTCGTTGCCCCCGTGGACCGCCAGGGCGGCCCCGGTCACGAACGACGCCGCGGGCGACGACAGGAACAGGCACGCCCCCGCCACGTCGTCGCCGGTGCCCAGCCGCCCGGCCGGCACCGTGGCCGCCACCCGGGCCTGGGCGGCCTCGTCGCCGTAGTACAGGTCGGCCTGCTCGGTGGCGATCAGCCCCGCGATCACCGCGTTGACCCGCACCGCGGGGGCCCACTCGACCGCAAGGGTCTGGGTCAGGTTGAGCAGCCCGGCCTTGGCGGCGCCGTAGGCGGCCGACAGCGGCGACGGGCGGATGCCGGACAGGCTGGCGATGTTCACGATGGCGCCGCCCTCCGGCTGGGCCTGCATGACACGGTTGGCGGCCTGGGCCACCAGCAGCGGGGCGAGCAGGTTGAGGGCGATGATCCGCTCGGCGAAGCGGGCCGAGGCGGTGGCCGTGTCGGCCGGCGGGGCGCCCCCCGCGTTGTTGACCACGACGTCGAGGCGGCCGTGGCGCTCCACGACCGTGTCCACCAGGGTGGTGACGGCCTCGGCCTCCCGCACGTCGCAGGCCACGAAGTCGGGGCCGCCGGTGTCGCCGGGGTCCGTGCGCCCGCACACCACCACCGTGGCCCCCGCCCCGGCGTAGCGGGCGGCGATGGCCCGGCCGATCCCCTTGGTGCCGCCGGTGACGAGCACGACCCGGCCGGCGTGGTCGAGCGAGTCGAGTGGGTTGTCCACGCTGCCTCCTCCGGCCTACCTTGCCACAGCGACCTGACGTAGCGTCAGAAACGCAGGCGACGAGGGGCACCCATGCCGATCACCACCGAGGTCGACGACGGCGGCATCGCCGAGATCGTCGTGGACCATCCCCCGGTCAACGCCCTGCCGGTGGCCGGCTGGTTCGACCTGGCGGCCGCGCTGCGGTCCCTCGGTGAGGACCCGGCGGTGCGGGTGGTGGTGCTGCGGGCCGAGGGCCGGGGCTTCAACGCCGGGGTCGACATCAAGGAGATGCAGGCCACCGCCGGGTTCGACGCCCTGGTCGGCGCCAACCGGGGCTGCTACGCCGCCTTTGCCGCCGTCTACGAGTGCCCGGTGCCGGTGATCGCCGCCGTCCACGGGTTCTGCCTGGGCGGCGGCATCGGCCTGGTGGGCAACGCCGACGTGATCGTGGCGTCCGACGACGCCACCTTCGGGCTGCCCGAGGTCGACCGCGGCGCGCTGGGCGCCGCCACCCACCTGTCGCGGCTGGTCCCCCAGCACAAGATGCGGGCCATGGTCTACACGTCGGCCACGGCCACCGCCGCGGAGCTCCACGCCTTCGGGTCGGTGCTGCGGGTGGTCGCCCGGGACGAGCTGCGGGACGCGGCCCGGGAGGTGGCGGGCCAGATCGCCGCCAAGTCCCCCGCCGTCATCCGGGCGGCCAAGGAGTCGCTCAACGGCATCGACCTGTGGGACGTGAAGCGCAGCTACCGGTTCGAGCAGGGGTTCACCTTCGAGCTGAACCTGTCGGGCGTGGCGGACGAGCACCGCGACGCGTTCGTGGAGGGACGCGACACAAGCACATGACCACCGACAAGACGATGACGCCCGAGGAGGTGGTGGGCCGCCTCCGGTCGGGCATGACCATCGCCATCGGGGGCTGGGCCAGCCGCCGCAAGCCGATGGCGCTGGTGCGGGCGCTGGCCCGCAGCGACCTCACGGACCTGACCATCGTGACCCACGGCGGCCCCGACCTCGGCCTGCTGTGCGCGGCGGGCAAGGTGCGGCGGGCCGTGTACGCCTTCGTGTCGCTCGACACGATCCCGCTGGAGCCCCACTTCCGGGCCGCCCGCCAGTCGGGCGCCATCGAGGACGAGCCCTACGACGAGGGCCTGTTCCACCTGGCCCTGCAGGCCGCGGCCTGGCGGGTGCCGTTCCTGCCCAGCCGGGCCGGGCTCGGGTCCGACCTGCTGCGGGACAACCCCAAGCTGGTGACCTTCCCGTCGCCGGTCGGCGGGGAGCAGCTCGTGGCCGTCCCCGCCTTCGAGCTGGACGCCGCCCTGTGCCACCTGAACCGGGCCGACCGCCGGGGCAACGCCATGTTCCTCGGCCCCGACATCTACTGGGACGACCTCATGCTGCAGGCGGCGCCCACCGGCGGCCGGTTCATCTCGGCCGAGCGGATCGTGGACACCGCGGCGCTGGCCGCCGAGGGCTGCGTCCACCAGATGCGGGTGTCCCGGATGATGGTCGACGGCGTGGTCGAGGCCCCCGGCGGCGCCCACCCGACGCTGTGCGAGCCGGACTACCCGCGGGACGAGGCGGCGCAGCGGGCCTACGCCGCGGCGGCCCGCAGCCCCGAGGCGTGGGCCGGGTACCGGGCCGAGTGGGTCGACGCCGGCGAGGACGAGTACCAGCGCAAGGTGCGGGCCGGGGGTGCGTCGTGACCGCCGGTCCCCCGACCCGGGCCGAGGTGTGCGTGGTGGCGGTGGCCGAGTGCTTCCGGGGCGACGGCGAGATCCTGGCCAACCCCATCGGCACCATCCCCATGATCGGCGGGCGGCTGGCCCGGGCCACCTTCGAGCCCGACCTGTGCATGACCGACGGCGAGGCCGCCCTGATCGCCAACGACGCCGCGGTGGTGGCGCCCGGGGACCGGGTGATCGAGTACTGGAACCCGTACCGGTCGATGTTCGACTGGGTGTGGTCGGGCCGGCGCCACGTGATGATGGGCGCCAGCCAGGTGGACCGCTACGGCAACCAGAACCTCGCCGCCATCGGCGACTACGCCCGGCCCACGGTCCAGCTCCTCGGCTACCGGGGCTCCCCGGGCAACACGATCAACGACCCCACCAGCTACTGGGTGCCGAACCACGGGCCCAAGGTGTTTGTCGAGCGGGTCGACACGGTGTGCGGGGTCGGCTGGGACCGGGCGGCGGCGCTCGGCCACGGGGGTCGCCGGGTGGAGGTCCGCCGGGTGGTGTCCAACCTCGGGGTCTTCGACTTCGACACCCCCGACCGGCGCATGCGCCTGCGCTCGGTCCACCCGGGGGTGGCGGTCGACGACGTGGTGGCGGCCACGGGGTTCGACCTGGCGATCCCGCACGACGTGGGCGCGTCCCGCCTGCCCACCGGCGAGGAGCTGCGCCTGATCCGCGAGGTCATCGACCCCGAGGGGGCGCGCGAGCGCGAGCTCCCCGACCCGGCCTGAGCGCGAGCCCCCTGGAACCCTTGCCCGGTAGCTTGCTCGCGTGAGCGACCGGGAGCGCGGGCTGGTGTTCGGCGAGGACGCCGGGCGGTACGACCGGGCCCGGCCCTCGTACCCCGACGAGCTGGTCGACCAGCTGGTGGCCTGGGTCGGCCCGGCGGCCCGGGTGGTCGAGGTCGGATGCGGCACGGGCAAGGCCACCCGGCTGCTGGCGGCCCGGGGCATGACCGGCGTGGGGGTCGAGGCCCATCCGGCCATGGCGGCCGTGGCCCGCGCCGCCCTGGCGGCGGCGGGTGCCGGTGGCTGGCGGGTCGACGTGTCCGGGTTCGAGGACTGGGAGCCCCGGCCGGGCGACACCCCCGCCGACCTGGTGGCCTGCGCCCAGGCGTGGCACTGGCTCGACCCTGCGGTCCGGCTGCACAAGGCCCACGCCCTGCTCCGGCCCGGCGGCTGGCTGGCGCTGTGGTGGAACACGGCCGACACCGGTGACGACCAGCCGCTGCGCCACGCCCTCGACGACGTGTACGGGCGGCTGGAGCCCGAGCTCGGCGGGCTGCCGACGTGCGCGGGCCTGCCCCATCCCGGGCGGGCGGGCGACATCCCGCCCGGCCTCGCCTTCGGGACGGCGGTGAGCCGGTCGATCCCGTGGGCGCACACCTACACGACGGCCGGATGGCTGGACCTGCTGCGGACCCACTCCAACCACATTGTGCTGCCCCCGGAGCGCCGCGAGAGGCTGCTCGACGCGGTGGGCGCGGTGATCGACGGCCACGGGGGGACCTACACCGCCCGCTACCTCACCGCCCTGTGGGCCGCACCCCGGTCCTGAGTCGATTTGGCGTCTCTCACAGCGCATATGCGACGTGAGAGACGCCAAATCAACCCAACCGCCCCACTAGGCTGGCCCGCGATGTCTGACACACCGTCAGATTCCGGGCGGCTGCGGACCCGGTTCTGCGACCTGGTGGGCTGCCGGCTGCCCGTGGTGCAGACCGGGATGGGGTGGGTGTCGGGCGCCTCCCTGACCGCCGCCACCAGCGCGGCCGGCGGGTTCGGGATCCTGGCGGCCGTCACCATGACCGGCGACCAGATGGATCGGGCCATCGCCACGGTCAAGGACCGGACCCCGGCGCCGTTCGGGGTGAACCTGCGGGCCGACCAGCCCGACCTGGCCGGGCGCGTCGAGCGGTGCGCGGCCGAGGGCGTGCGCCTCGTCAGCTTCGCCGGCGCCCCCACCAAGGACGCGGTCGCCCGCCTCCACGACGCCGGCGTCCTCGTCATGCCCACCGTCGGCGCCCGCCGCCACGCCGAGAAGATGCTCGATCTCGGGGTCGACGCGCTCATCGCCCAGGGGGGCGAGGGCGGGGGGCACACCGGGACCGTCCCCACCTCGCTGCTCCTCCCCCAGGTCGTCGATGCCGCCGGCCACGCCGTGCCGGTGCTGGGCGCGGGCGGCTTCCACGACGGCCGGGGCCTGGTGGCGGCGCGGGCGTGGGGTGCAGACGGCGTGGCCATGGGCACCCGCTTCCTGCTGACCGCCGAGAGCCGGGTCCCCGACGACGTCAAGGCCCGCTACCTGGCGGCCACCGTCACCGACACCGTGGTCACGACCGCCCTCGACGGGGCGCCGCAGAGGGTCGTCCGCACCCCGGCCGTCGACCGCCTCGAGCGCTCGTCCGCCCTGGCCCGCCTGCCGCGGGCGCTCCGGGCCGCGCTCGGGTTCCGCAAGCTGACCGGGACACCCCTGCCCGACCTCGTGCGGGAGGGCGTGGCCATGAAGCGCCACCAGGACCTCACCTGGGCGCAGGTGGCCATGGCCGCCAACGCTCCCATGCTCATCAAGGCCGCCCTCGTGGACGGCAAGCCGGAGGCGGGCGTCCTGCCCACCGGCCAGGTCACCGGCGTCATCGCCGAGCTGCCCACCGTGGCCGACCTCCTGGCCCGCATCGAGGCCGACGCCCTCGCCACCCTCGACCGCCTGGCGCAGCCGTGGACCTGACCTGGTCGCCCGCCGAGGACGCCTTCCGGGCCGAGGCCCGGGAGTGGCTCACCGCCAACCTGGCCGCCTGGCGCGCCGACCACGGCGGCGAGGCCGCCATCGCCTCCGGCGACAGCCGCGACGGCTTCGCCCAGCACCTCGACTGGGAGCGGCGCCTCCACGCCGGCCGCTGGGCCGCCGTCTCGTGGCCCGCCGAGCACGGGGGCCGGGGCGCGTCGCTGTGGGAGTGGCTGATCTTCGAGGAGGAGTACTACCGGGCGGGCGCGCCGCCCCGGGTGACCCAGAACGGCATCTTCCTCCTGGCGCCCACCGTGTTCGAGTTCGGGACACCCGCCCAGCAGGCGCACATCCTGCCCCGCATGGCGGCGGCCGAGGACCTGTGGTGCCAAGGCTGGTCCGAGCCGGGCGCCGGCAGCGACCTGGCCGGCATCCGGGCCCGGGCCAGCCGCACCGGCGGCGGGTGGCGCGGGACTTGATCCCGGCCAGGTCGCTCCCGGCGTCCGGCTCGGACCAGCCCTGGCACCACAGGTCCTGGGCCGCCGCCATGCGGGGCAGGATGTGGGCCTGCTGGGCGGGGGTGCCGAACTCGAACACCGTGGGGGCGAGCAGGAAGATGCCGTTCTGGGTCACCCGGGGCGGGGCGTCGGCCCGGTGGTACTCCTCCTCGAAGATCAGCCACTCCCACCGCGACGCGCCCCGGCCCCCGTGCTCGGTGGGCCACGAGACGGCGGCCCAGCGGCCGGCGTGGAGGCGCCGCTCCCAGTCGAGGTGCTGGGCGAAGCCGTCGCGGCTGTCGCCGGAGGCGATGGCGGCCTCGCCGCCG
>DASSUD010000309.1:0-5733 GCA_035707385.1 Acidimicrobiales bacterium | reverse complement strand
GCCAGTCGCGGTCGGGGGACAGGTAGATCAGCGGGAGGCTGAGGGCGGAGACCGCGGCCTTGACCGTGAGGTTGACGACGAAGATGTCCCACACGGTGGCCCACGGCAGGGTGAGGTCGTCGTCGGCCAGGAACGGCAGCGAGCCGAAGGCCAGCACCGCGAACAGGGCGTTGTCGACCGGGATGCTCACGGCGTTGCTGACCGCCACCCGCGCCCACTGGTAGCGGGTCGTCACCCGCCGGACGAACCAGTGGTACACCTCGGTGTCCAGCAGCTCGCTGACCACCTCGGCGACGATCGAGGCCACCACGATGCGCCACAGGGGGCCCATCACCAGGCGGAACTCCTCGTCGAAGGGGTAGCTCGCGTCGCTGGGCGCCCGGGACACCCAGGCCAGGTACAGGGCCATCGCCAGGTTCACCACCGCGGCCGTGACCACCAGCACCCGGGCCGCCCGCCGGCCCAGCATCTTGTGGACCAGGTCGCGCAGCGTGAACGTGATGGGGTAGATCCACGTGCCCATGTCGACGGCCCGGCCGAACGCGGTGCCGATCTTCACGCTGGTGATGTCGGCCACCACCTGGGCGCCGACGTAGGCGCCGACGGCGGCGATGGCCAGGCCGGGCACGGTGGCGGCCGGGAGCAGGCGCCGGGCCGGCGCGGGCGGGGACGCGGTCGCATCGACCGGATGCATGCGGGGGACCTCCGGTTTTGGTGAGGCGGGTAGCCGGTACCGCCGGCCGGCCAGTGTAGGTTCCGCGCCAGACGGGGACGGGAGGGGCACCCATGGACGACCACGACCGGGACTTCCACCGGGACGCGCGCCGGCTGCGCGACCTGGTGGAGCCGATCGCCGCCGCGGTGTACTTCGCGCCCGAGGCGCAGAGCCGCTACGCCGCCCTCGGCCTCAACTACTTCGAAGGCTACTTCTGCAGCCGGTCCGCCTCGCTGGGAGCCGCACCGTGGCGGGTGGTGGCGGCCACATTCGCCGCCTTCAAGCCCGCCGTCGTCGAGCGGGCGGTCACCGGTGGCTGGGAGAAGGCGCAGCCGGACGCGCTGCTGCAGGCCCGGCTCGACGGCGCCCGCGACCAGATCGAGCGCATGGCCGGCGACCACGCCGGAGCCTTCGGAGAGGCGGCCGAGCGGCTCCTGGCCCTGACCGACGGCATCGACCCGTCGGGCCGGCCCCTGTTCGCCGGGCTGGCCGGACTGCCCGTCCCCGGGTCCGACGACCCGGCCGGACGGCTGTGGCGGGCCGCCGACCGGGTGCGCGAGCACCGGGGCGACGGCCACATCGCGGCGTGGATCGGCGAGGTCGACTCCACCGAGGTCACGGTTCTCACCGAGCTGTGGTGGGGCATCGAGCCGGGCAGCTACGTGTGGACCCGGGGCTGGGACGGTGACGACGTGGCGGCCGCCCGGGACCGGCTGGCGGCGCGGGGACTGCTCGACGGCGAGGGCGGCCTGACCGCCGAGGGCCGGGACCTGCGGGAGCGCATCGAGCGGACCACCGACCGCGGCGCCCGGGTGGTGCTGGACCGCCTGGGCGACGGCGCCGCCGAGCTGTTCGGGTTGCTGGAGCCGATCTCCCGGGCCATGGTCGGCGCGGACGGCTACCCGTCGTCGCCCGCCACCCTGTTCCGCTGACAGCCCGCTGCCGCCGCCGTGGCAAAGTGCGGCCGGAGGTGGAGGCATGGACATCCTGCTGGGGGGACGGCTCGCGGCCGCGGTGCTGGCGGTCGGCGCGCTGACCGCGCACGGGGCACCGCCCGCGCTCGCCCAGGAGCCCGAGGTGCCGGCCGGCGGCCGCTACCTCGAGCCCGTGTTCGACGACGTGACGGTCACCTACGACGTCCCGTTCCACACCGTGGTCAACTCGCGGGGCGAGACCCAGACCCTGCGCCTCGACCTCTACGAGCCGGCCGGCGACACGGCGGCGCAGCGGCCCGTGGTGCTCATGATGAGCGGCGGCTTCCTCAACTTCATCTACAAGTCGTACCTGTTCGGGGCGGGCGAGGCCTACGCCCGGGCCGGGTACGTGGTGGCCTCGATCGAGTACCGGGTGCGCCCGGAGATGGACATGAGCGGGTTCCCCGAGGTGTTCGACGAGGACGAGCTGACCGCCGCCTCCCTCGACGCCTACGACGACGCCCTGGCCGCCACCGCCTGGCTGCGGGACCACGCGGACGAGCACCGGCTCGACGCCCGCGCCCTGGTCGCCGCCGGCGGCTCGGCGGGCGGGTCCATCGCCTGGCACCTGGCCTGGCTGCCCGGCGGCGACGTCCGCCCCGGCCCCCCGGCGGTGGCGGCGGCCCTGCCCCTGTCGGCGGCACCGCTGAACCTGGCCGTGCCCACCGCAGACGCCCCGCCGGTGCTCGCCTCCCACGGGACCGACGACACCGTCATCCCCTACGCCTGGGCCACCGACGCGTGCGCCCGGGCGGTGGCCGTGGGCGCCCGCTGCGACGTGGTCGCGTTCGAGGGCGCGGGCCACCCCGCGGTGGACCCGAGCCCGATCGTTCCGCAGCACAACGACGAGGTCCGCCGGCGGGCGTTCGCCTTCATCGCCCGCGAGGTCCTGGCGCCGCTCGGCTACTTCGGCGCGCCCGACCCGGCCCCCGACCCCGTCCCGGCCCCGGCCGACCCGGCCGCGCCCGCCGCGCCCGGCGGCCCCGCCCTCCCGGAGGCCGCACCGGCCGCCGCCGTGCCCGGCCGGCCCACCTACACCGGGTGACCGCCGTGTAGCTTCCGCGGCCGTGACCACCCGCACGGTGGCGGTCGGCGACCGCCGGAGCCTGACCGTGGACGACGTCGGCGACCCGGGCGGCGCGCCCGTGCTGTACCTCCACGGCACCCCCGACTCCCGCCTGGCCCGCCACCCCGACGACGGGCGGGCCGCGGCCGCGGGCGTGCGGCTGCTGGCCCTGGACCGGCCCGGCTACGGCGGCAGCGACCCGCTGCCCCCGGGCACCGGCGAGCGCTGGCCCGCGGTGCTGGCCAGCGACGTCGCCACCCTGTTCGACGCCCTCGGCGTCGGGCGCTGCGGGGTGCTGGCCTGGTCCGGCGGGGCGCTGGCGGGGGTGGCGCTGGCCGCCGAGACCGCGGGCGGGGACGGCCGGGTGGCGGCGCTGACCCTCGTGGCCGGCCTGGTCCCCCGCCAGGCCTACCGCGACCCGGCGGTGGCCGAGGCCGGTGGCGCCCGCCTGGACACCCTGGAGCTGGCCGACGCCCTGCCCCCGGGGAAGCTCGGCGAGGCCATCGCCCCGCTGCTCGCCCCCTACCCCTGCGACCTGGCCGTGGCCGCCGAGCACCAGTCCGAGCAGCGGGATCCGGCCGGCGCCGCCGAGCTGGCCTCGGTACCCGGCGGGGCCGAGGCGCTGGCCGCCGGGCTGGTGGAGGCCGTCCGCCACGGCCTGGCGGGGGTGGAGGCCGACGTCGAGGCGCAGGCCCGGCCGCTGCCCGTCGACCTGGGCGCGGTCCGGGTGCCCGTGCGCCTGGCCTACGGGTCCGAGGACCGCGTGACGCCGCCCGCCTTCGGCCGGTGGTACGCCGAGCACCTGCCCGCCGCCCGGCTCGACCTGGTGGCGGGCGCGGCCCACTACCTCGCCCTCACCGGCTGGGACGACCTGCTGGCCGGCCTCGCCGCGCACCTGCGCGTCCCCTGACTACGTTGCGGCCATGCCGCGCCTGCGCCAGGTCAGCCGGGACGACGCCACCGCGCCGATCGTCACCGCCATGTACGACTTCATGTTCGGCCCCGGCCGGGACCCCGTGGCCGACCCCGGGACCGCCACCGGCACACCCGGCGACTGGTGGACGACGTTCGCCCTCGTCCCCGACGTGCTCGAGCACTGCGTGAACGGGTTCGCCCTCTACCGGTCGTCGGCCCGCACCGTGCCCGAGGATCTGCGGGAGCTGGGCCAGATCCGCACCGGCTGGGCCCGCCAGAGCCAGTTCGTGTTCTCCCAGCACGCCAAGTCGTGCCGGGCCCTCGGCATGCCGGAGGAGAAGATCGCGGCCATCCCCCACTGGCCGGTGGCCGACTGCTGGTCGCCGGCCGAGCGGGCGGTGCTGGCCTACACGGACGCCCTGGTGCTGGAGGGCGGGCGGGTGTCCGACGGCGTGTTCGCCGCCCTGCGCGAGCACCTGAGCGACGAGCAGATCCTGGAGCTGACCTACATCACCTGCCTGTACGAGATGCACGCCACCATGAGCCGGGCGCTGCGGACCGAGTGGGACGACCGGGACGAGCCGATCGTGGAGGTCCCCGGCGACCACGCCTCGCTGTCCCCCGACGTGGGCCGGACCTGATGGGCAAGCTCGTCTACGGGGCCATCGCCTCGCTCGACGGCTACATCGAGGACGCGTCCGGCGGCTTCGGCTGGGCCGAGCCCGACGACGAGGTGCACGCCTTCGTCAACGAGCTGGAGCGGTCGACCTCCACCTACCTCTACGGGCGGCGGATGTACGAGACGATGGCCGGCTGGGAGACGATGGACACCGGCCCCGACCAGCCGGCGGTGATGCGGGACTTCGCCCGCCTGTGGCGGGAGGCCGACAAGGTCGTCTTCTCGTCGACGCTGGCCGAGCCGTCGACCGCCCGGACCCGGATCGTGCCCGCGTTCGACCCGGCGGCGGTGCGCGACCTGAAGTCGTCCACCACCGGCGGGTTGAGCATCGGCGGCCCCACGCTGGCCGCCCACGCCTTCCGGGCCGGGCTGGTGGACGAGTGCCTCCTGTTCGTGCACCCGGTGGCGGTCGGCGGCGGCAAGGCGGCGCTGCCGCCCGGCACGCGCATCGACCTGGACCTGGAGGACGAGCGCCGCTTCGCCGGCGGCGTCGTGTACCTGCGCTACCGGGTCAGGCCGGCGTCCAGGCTGCCGGGAGGTGCTTGATCCCGTTGATGAAGCCCGACCGCAGCCGGGCGGGCTCGGCGGTGGCGTGGATGTCGGGCAGGCGCCGCAGCAGCTCCGAGAACATCACGGTGATCTCGCGGCGGGCCAGGTGGGCGCCCAGGCAGAAGTGGGGGCCGGGCCCGCCGAAGCCGATGTGGTCGTTGGGGGTGCGACCCAGGTCGAAGGTCTCGGGGGCGTCGAACACGGCCTCGTCGCGGTTGCCGGACCAGTACCAGAGGACGACCTTGTCGCCGGCCACGAACTCGTGGTCGGCGAGGCGCGCGCCGTCGGTGGTGACCGTGCGGCGGAAGTGGATGACCGGTGACGACCAGCGGACGATCTCCTCGACTGCGGTGGGGGCCAGGCCGTCGATGTCGTCGAGCCACCGCTGCCGCTGGTCGGGGTGCTCGGTGAGGGCCCACAGTCCGTGGGCGATGGCGTTGCGGGTGGTCTCGTTGCCGGCCACGACCAGCAGGACGAAGAACGAGGCCAGCTCCTGGGGCGTCAGCTTCTCGCCGTCGACCTCCCCGACGACGAGGGCCGAGACCAGGTCGTCGCCCGGGTCCTTGATCCGGGCCTCGCCCAGCTCGTTGACCAGCTGGGCCAGCTCGGCGCCGGCGGTGAGGATGGCGGCGGTGACCGCCATCGGGTCCTCGATGTCGGCCACGTACTCGGGGTCGGTGAACCCGAGGATGACGTTGGTGCGGTCGAAGACGAAGCGCTCCTGGCTGCGGGGGATGCCCATCATGTCGAGGATGATCCGCAGCGGCAGCCGGGCGGCGACCTCGGTGACGAAGTCGGCCTCGCCCCGCTCGGCGATCTCGTCGACGATCTCGGC
>DASSUD010000308.1:0-5210 GCA_035707385.1 Acidimicrobiales bacterium | reverse complement strand
ACGATCGTGTTCACCCGCACCCGCCACGGGGCCGACCGGGTGGCCCGCCAGCTGGGCCAGGCCGGCGTCAAGGCGGTGCCGATCCACGGGCGCCGCACCCAGGCCCAGCGGGACCAGGCCCTCCGCCAGTTCAGCACCGGCCGGGCCCCTGCCCTGGTGGCGACCGACGTCGCCGCCCGCGGCATCCATGTCGACGGCGTGGCCAGCGTCGTCCACTTCGACCTGCCCGACGACCCCAAGGACTACGTCCACCGCTCCGGCCGCACCGGCCGGGCCGGCGCCTCCGGCCTCGTCGTGGCCCTGGTGCCGGAGGACGGTCACAAGGCCGCCCGCCTGCTCCAGCGCGAGCTGGGCCGCCCCGAGCCGGTCGAGGACCCCGACCTGGGCCGCCTGGGTGACGTCCCGCTCGCCCCGGTCGAGATCGCGGTGGAGCCGGTGCCCGAGACGGCGCAGCCCGCACGGGACGCCGCCCCGGCGAGGCCCACCCGCCGCCAGCGTCGCTCGCGGGACGGCGGCGCCGAGCGGCCGCGCCGGGCGGAGCCGCGGGAGCGGGCGGGGCGCGACCGCGGCGACCGCGGCCTGTCGGGCACGGTCAAGTCCTACGACGCCGGCCGGGGCTACGGGTTCATCGCCCGGCCCGGCGGGTCCGACGTGTTCGTCCACGTGTCCGGGCTGAACGGCCCGGACGCCGGGCTGCGCGCCGGCCAGCGGGTCCGGTTCGAGCTGGCGCCCGGCCGCCGGGGGCAGCAGGCGCGGAACGTGCAGCCCGTGAGGTGACCTGACCCACCGCGGCCAAGAACTCCCGTCGTGCGTCTGACTTACGACATAGCGTGGTAGGCGTTCAGGCGGCGATCTCCCCGAATGCGCCGCCCTGACGTTGGAGGTTCCAGCGTGGACGACGATCCCGTGCTGCTCGAGGTCAAGGGCGGCGTCGCGGTCATCACCCTCAACCGGCCCGACAAGCACAACGCGACAGGCGATGCGGTGGACGCCCTGTTCTTCCGCTACCTCGACCTGTTGCGCACCGACCGCGACGTGCGGGTGGTGGTGTGGCGGGGGAACGGCCCCTCGTTCTCGGTGGGCCGCGACCTGAACGACAGGAGCGGCAACGGCAACGGCCATGCCAACGGGCACGGCACCGCCAGCGAGTTCGAGCTGCTCGAGCGCAGCGCCTGGGGCACGCGGTTGATCTACGAGTTCCCGGTGCCGATCGTGTGCGCCCTCAAGGGCTGGACGCTCGGCACCATGTTCGAGCGGGCCCTGCTGGCGGACGTCCGGGTGGCGGGCGAGTCCGCCAAGATGGCCCTCCCCGGGGTCGACCACGGCGTCATCCCCGACTCGGCGGGCCTGGCCAAGCTCTTCGAGATCGGCGGCTCCGGCCTGGCGCTCGACCTGGCGCTGACCGGGCGCCGCATCGACGCCGACGAGGCCCTGCGGCTCGGGCTGGTGTCGCAGGTGGTGGCGGACGACGACCTCGACGAGGTGGTGCTGGACATGGCCCGCAGCATCGCCGAGCGCTCCCCGCTGGTGGTGCGTTTCCTGCGGGAGCACGTGCAGGCGCTGGCGGCCGGCAACGTGCGGGCCACGCTCGGCCGCGAGGTGGTGGGCCAGGCCATGGTCCTCGCCTCCCACGACTACCGCGAGCACCGCCTGGCCAAGGCCGAGGACCGCGAGCCCCGCTACGAGCGGCGCTGAGGGGTCGCGGGCACGAGCCGCGTGGATCGTCATCCCGGTGACCGGCCCGGGAGGCCGAACGGCCCTGCCGCCGGGTCCCGGAGCGCCCATGCTGGGGTCATGGCACGGGCCGGCCTGGATCGCGGCGCTGGAGCGCCGCCGGTAGGTCCGGAGGCACGGCGGTCGCTCCGACTGCTGTGGTGGATCCGTTCGTGGTCGGTGCCCTCTACGCGTACGCCGCGATCCGGAGCCGTCACAGGACGGGCTCGCTGGCCGTCCATCTGGCCATGGCGATCGTGGCGATCGTGATGCCGATCAGCGAGAGCATCAGCAGGTGATCGCCGCCCCCCGCCGGCGCCGGGGCTGCCCGCCCGGGCGCCGGTGGGCCGGTACTGTGCGCCGCATGGCGTACGAGCCGGGGCGCAGCGACGTCCCCCTGCACGAGACGAGCGAGAGCGCCGAGGGCCGCCGGGTGGGCCGCCTCGTCGCCGTCGCCGTCATCGTGGTCATCACGGTCCTGTTCATCGCCCAGAACAACGAGAAGGTCGAGACCACTTTCGTCTTCGTCGACGTCGAGACCCGCCTGTGGGTGAGCCTGCTGGTGGCGGTGGCGCTCGGCGTCCTGCTCGGCCAGCTGGCCGAGGCGCTGTGGTCCCGTCGCCGGCGGCGGCGCGAGCGGGACGACTGACGGTGAGGCGCCTAGCCTGACGCTCCGTCAGATGTGACGGAGGGGGAGGGCGCGCGTGGGCCTGCTCGAAGGGAAGGTGGCGCTGGTGTCCGGCGCCGGGCCGGGGCTGGGTCGCGACGTGGCGCTGGCCTTGGCCCGCGAGGGCGCCACCGTGGTGGTGGCGGCACGCACGGAGGAGCGCGTCCGGGCGCTGGCCGCCGAGATCGAGGGACGCGGGACCACCGCACTGGCCGTGCGGCTCGACATCGCCGACCCGGATTCCTGCCGGGCGGCGGTGGCGGCGGCCGTCGACACGTTCGGGACGCTCGACGTCCTCGTCAACAACGCCTTCCACGACGGCGGCCGCCGGTCGTTCCTGGAGTCCGACCTCGACCGCTGGCGCACCGCCATGGACGTCAACTACTTCGGCACCCTCCAGCTCACGCAGGCCGCGGCCGCGCCCATGGTGGCCCAGGGCGACGGGCGCATCGTGATGGTCAACACCATGTCGGCCGTGCGCATGCGGCCCGGGTTCGGGGCCTACACGGGGTCCAAGGCGGCGCTGGCCGCCGTGACCAAGATCCTGGCCGCCGAGCTGGGCGGGCACGGGGTGCGGGTCAACGGCGTGCACCCCGGCTACATCTGGGGCGACAGCGTCGAGCGGTACTTCGCCTACCTCGCCGAGCAGAAGGGCATCACCCCCGAGGAGCAGTACCGGGAGGTGGCGGGCGACACCGCCCTCGGCTACCTGCCGCCCTCCGCCGAGATCGCCGAGGCCGTCGTGTTCCTGGCCTCGGACATGGCCAGGCCGATCACCGGCCAGGCCATCGGGGTCAACGCCGGCCAGTGGTTCCAGGGGTTCTGATGGCCGGCGGGCCCCTGGCGGGCCGGGGCGCAGTGGTCACCGGCGGTTCCCGGGGGATCGGCCGGGCGATCGCCGACCGGCTGGCGGCCGACGGGGCGCAGGTGGCCGTGGTGGACGTCGACCCCGACCCGGTCGCCGGGGACCACCCGACCTGGCAGGCCGACGTGGCCGACGGCGCCGCGCTCACGGCCGCCGTCGACGCGGCCGCCGAGCGCTTCGGGGGGCTGGCCATCCTGGTCAACAACGCCGGCTTCGGGGCGGCCAAGCCGCTCGACCGCTACACCGACGAGGAGTGGGCCCGGCTGGTCGGGGTCAACCTCACCGGCACGTGGCACGGCATCCGGGCGGCTGTGCCCCACCTGCGGGCGTCGGGGGCGGGCAGCATCGTCTGCATCGCCGGGACCACGGCGTCTCGGCCCACCCGGGGCGAGGGGCCCTACGCGGCCGCCAAGGCGGGCGTGGTGGCGCTGACCCGGACCGCGGCCGTCGAGTACGCCCCCGACGTGCGGGTCAACGCCGTGTCGCCGGGCTACGTCGCCACCCGCCTGACCCGGGCGGTGGTCGACGACGACCGGCTGCGGGCCCGGGTCGAGGGCCGCATCCCGCTGGGGCGGATCGGGGCGGTGGCCGACGTGGCCGGGGTGGTGGCGTTCCTGTGCGGGCCCGACGCCGCCTACCTCACCGGGCAGGACCTCGTGGTCGACGGGGGCGCCGGCCTGCCCAGCCACCAGTCCGACGAGTTGCTGAAGGCGCTGCTGGCATCCTGGGAGTAATCATGGCGGGATGGTCCTGCTGGTGGTCACCGGCCCGCCCGGGGCGGGGAAGTCGACGGTGGCCCGCGTGCTCGCCGCCGACGCCGAGAGGTCGGTGCTGATCGAGGCCGACTGGTTCTGGCAGCGGGTGGTGCGGGGTTGGGTGGCGCCGTGGCTGCCCGGCTCGCAGGACCAGAACGCCACGATGACCCGGGCGCTCGGTGCCGCGGTGGCCCGCTTCGCGGACGGCGGCTACGACGTGGTCGTCGAGGGCATCGTGGGCCCCTGGTTCCTGCCCACCTTCCTCGCCGAGCTGCCGCCGGGCGGGATCGACTATGTCGTGCTCCGCCCCGACGAGGAGACCGCGCTGGCCCGGGCAGTCGGCCGCACCCACGACGGCGCGCTGGTGGACGAGGAGCCGATCCGCAAGATGCACGCGTCGTTCGGCGACCTCGGCGGCTACGAGCGCCACGTCGTCGACACGACCGCGCACACGGTGGACGAGACCGTGGCCGCGGTCCGCGCCGCCCGTGCCGCCGGCACGCTGGCTCTCCGGGGGGACGCGTGAGCCTCCGCACCGGCGTCGTGGCCCGCGCCGCCCCCACCACCCGGGCCGAGTGGGACGACCGCGTGCGCCGCGTCGACGACCTCGGCCACGACGTGCTGCTCCTGCCCGACCACCTGGGCCAGTGGCCCCCGCTGTCGCCGCTGGTGGCCGCGGCCTCGGTCAGCGACCGGCTGCGGTTCGGCGTCCAGGTGCTCAACAACGAGTTCTGGAACCCGGTCCTGCTGGCCCGGGAGGTGGCGGCGGCCGACGTCCTCACCGGCGGCCGCCTGGAGCTGGGGTTCGGGGCCGGGCACAACGCAGGCGAGTTCGCGGCGGCCGGCATCGCCTACGAGCGACCGGCGGTCCGCATCGCCCGCCTGGCCGAGGCGGTTCCGCTGGTCCGCCGCCTGCTGGCGGGCGAGACCGTGGACCACGACGGCGCCTACCGCCTGGCGGCCGCCTCGCTGGACCTCGCCACCGCCCAGGACCGCATCCCGTTCATGGTGGGCGGCAACGGGGACAGGCTGCTGGCCCTGGCCGCCCGCGAGGCCGACACCGTGAGCTTCGTCGGTTTCACCGCCGGAACCGGCCGCACCCACACGGAGCTGTCCCACTTCGGGTGGGACGGCCTGGCCGAGCGCATCGCCCACGTCCGCCACCACGCCGGCGACCGCTTCGCCGGCCTGGAGCTGTCGGTGCTGGTCC
>DASSUD010000307.1:0-3371 GCA_035707385.1 Acidimicrobiales bacterium | reverse complement strand
GCGTCCTCCAGCAGCTTGACCAGGTAGAACGCGTCGCGGATGCCCTCGCTGCCGAACCGGAAGTCCTGGTCGAACTTGCCGATGCGCTGGGCGTTGAGGTCGATGTGGAACAGCTTGCCCTGCCACAGGCACTGGGCCACCGCGTGGCGGAACGACAGGCCCGACATCGTCTCGTGGGCGAACTCGGGGTTGAGGCCGACCATGTCGGGCCACTCCAGCTCGCCGATGAACGCCAGCGCGTGCCCCACCGTGGGGAGGAACAGGTCGCCCCGGGGCTCGTTGGGCTTGGGCTCGAGGGCGAAGCGCAGGTCGTAGCCCCGGTCGCGCACGTGGGCGCAGCAGATGTTCACGGCCTCGGCGTAGCGGTCGAGGGCTGCCCGCACGTCCTTGGCCGCGTCCGCCTCGACACCCTCCCGCCCGCCCCACATCACGTAGGTGGTCGCGCCCAGCTCGACACCCAGCTCGACGGCGTCGAGGGTCTTGGCGATGGCGAAGCGGCGCACGGCGGGGTCGTTGGCGGTGAACGCACCCTCCTTGAACACGGGCCGCGAGAACAGGTTGGTGGTCGCCATCGGCACCCGCAGGCCGGTGTCGTCGAGGGCCCGGCGGAACCGCTTGAGGATCGCCTCGCGCTCGGCGGCGGACGAGCCGGGCGGCACCAGGTCGTCGTCATGGAAGTTGACCCCGTGGGCGCCGAGGTCCGCCAGCCGGTGGACCGCGTCGACGGGATCGAGCGGGGGCCGCACCTCGTGGCCGAACGGGTCGCGGCCCCGGTTGCCGACGGTCCACAGCCCGAACGTGAAGCGGTCGGCCGGGGTGGGTGTGTAGTCGTCGGTCATGGCGTGCCCTCCTCCGACCTGCGACTGCGCTCGCAGGCCAAACTAGCGGCGCGGCGCCCGGAGCGCGCCGGGGAGGTGGGCGTGACGGAAGTCAACGCAGAGCGACGGCGGCAGCCAGGCGACGGCGACCCGCGCCTCGACGCCCGGGGTCTGACCAAGCGGTTCGGCCGGCTCACGGTGCTGCGCGACGTCAGCCTCCGGATCGGCCCCGGCGAGGTCGTGGCCCTGGTGGGCGAGAACGGCGCCGGGAAGTCGACCCTGGTGTCGTGCCTGGCCCGGATCATCGAGCCCGAGGAGGGGGACGTCCGGGTCGACGGGGGCCCCCTCCCCTCCACCCCCGACCAGGTGCGCCGGGCGGGCCTCGAGGTCCTGTGGCAGGACCACGGGCTGTGCGACGACCTCGACGTGGTGGCCAACGTCTTCCTGGGCCGGGAGCCCGGCCGCTGGATGATCGCCGAGAGCGACATGCGGGAGGGCACGGCGTCGGTGCTGCGGCGGGTGGGCGCCGACACCCTCCCGCTCGACCGCCCGGTGCGCGGGCTGTCCCGCGGGCAGCGCCAGCTCGTCGCCCTGGCCCGTGCGCTGTGGAGCGAGCCGCGCCTGCTCCTGCTCGACGAGCCCACGGCCTCCCTGGGCGTCATCGAGACGCGCCGGGTCCGGGAGGTGATCCGGCAGCGCCGTGACGCCGGGGCGGGCATCCTCCTCGTGACCCACGACCTCGACCTCGTCTTCGCGCTGGCGGACCGGGTGGTGGTGCTGCGCGACGGCCGCGTGATGGCGGACGTCTCGCCGCTCGAGGTCCACCGCGACGACATCGTGGCGCTCATGTCCGGCATCGAGATGGACTCGATGGCCCGGCGCCAGCTCCAGCGCCTGCGCAGCCTCGTCGACCAGCTCTCCGACGTCGAGCCGGCGGCGTCGCTGCCCCTCATCGTCTCGGCCATGGCCGCCGCCCTCGACCAGGAGATGCTGTGCGTCCACCTGTTGGAGGCGCCGGGCGAGGGCGAGGCCTGGCTGCGGCGCACCGCCGCGGTGGGCCTGCCGCCACCGCTGCTGGAGGTGAACGAGCGGCTGGAGCTGGGGGCGGAGGGCGGGTGCGCCGGGCTGGCCGCGGCCCGGGCCGCGTCGGTGGTGGTCGAGGACCTGTGGGCCGAGCCCGGGCCGGAGCGGTACCGCCGGGCCGCCGCCGCGTCCGGCATCCGCAGCGAGTGGGCGGCGCCCATCGTGGGGGCGCACAGCGTGCTCGGCACCGTGTCCGGCTTCGCCACCTCGGTCGGCGGGCCCGAGCCGGCCCAACTCGAGCTGGCCCGCCTGTACCTCGGCTACGTGGCCGCCGCCATCGAGCGCGAGCGCCTGCTGGCCGAGGTGTCCCGCCGCAACCGCATCCTCGAGTCGCTGCGCAACATGCTGGAGACGCTGGCCGGGCCCGATCGGGTGGTGGGCGGGCTGGCCGCCTCGTCGCGGGCGCTGCGCGGCGCGCTCGGGGCGGCGGCCGTGGGTGTGCTGATCGAGCAGGGCGACGACCCCGCGCTGCTCGTCGCCGACGGCGACGGCGAACCGGCGACCCGGGCACGGTTCCGGGACGCGGCGCGGCTGGTCCTGGCGGACGACCCCGGCCGGGGCGCCCGCTTCGTCGAGCCCGACCTGGCGGCGGTGGCCCTCCGCCACCCCGAGGGCCGGGCCGTGCTCGTGGCCCACCTCCCCGCCACCCCGACGCCCGCCGACACCCTGGAGCTGCTGGACGACGCCACCCGCTCGCTGGCCCTGGCCATGGAGGGCGAGGCCCTGGAGCACGCCCGGCGGGAGGCGGCCGCCCTGCGCCGCTCGCAGGCGATCCAGCGCGAGCTGCTGTCCTCGCTCAGCCACGAGCTGCGCACCCCGCTGACCGCCATCCAGGGCTTCGCCTCCACCCTGCTGCAGCCCGACCTCACGTGGGACGCGGCGTCGACCGACCGGTTCCTGCGGTCCATCGCCGCGGAGGGGGCGCGCCTGGAGCGCCTCGTCGGCGACCTGCTCGACGCCTCGTCCATCGAGTCCGGCGTCCTGAGCCTGCAGCGCCACTGGTGCGATCTGGCGCTGGTGGTCGAGACCGCCCGGCGCCTGGTGGCCGGGGGCGAGGCCATCCGGCTCCACGCCGCCCGCGACCTGGATCCGGTGTGGGGCGACCACGATCGCCTGGAGCAGGTGTTCGTCAACCTGCTGGAGAACGCCGTGACCCACGGGGCGTCGCGCCACGGCGTCGACGTGACCCTGCGCCGGAGCCGGACCGCCGGCAGCGTCGTGGTCGAGGTGGCCGACCACGGCCCCGGCATCCCGCCCCGGCTGGCCGAGCGCGTGTTCCAGCCCCGGGTGCGGGCCGGGGGCGACGTCGCCGGCGCGGGGCTCGGCCTGTCGATCGCCCGGGGCATCGTCGTGGCCCACGGCGGGACGCTGGTGGCCGCCCGGTCCCGCCGGGGGGCCCGCCTCGTGGTCACGCTCCCGTGCGAGCCGCCGCGCGACGCCGCCGAGGCGCCGCCGGACGGCGCCTGGAAC
>DASSUD010000306.1:0-3704 GCA_035707385.1 Acidimicrobiales bacterium | reverse complement strand
AGGTGCATGTTCAGGATGCGCTTGGTGTCCTCGGTGGCCCGCCGGGGCAGCTTGGCGATGCGCCGGGCGCACGCCAGGGCCTGCTCCACCACCTCGCCGTCCGGGCAGACGTGGTTCACCAGGCCGATCTCGGCCGCCCGCCGGGCCGGGATCCGGTCGCCGGTCAGCGCGTACTCCTTGGCCAGCTGGAGGCTGGTGAGCAGGGGCCAGGTGACCGGGCCGCCGTCCGCGGCCACCAGCCCGACGAGCACGTGGGGGTCGGCCAGGTGGGCGCTCTCGGCCATGTACACGATGTCGGACAGGGCCACGAGGCTGCAGCCGAGACCGACCGCCGGCCCGTTCACGGCGGCCACGACCGGGATGCGGCAGGCCACCATGCCGGTCACGATCTGGCGACCGTGGGTCAGGCTCTGGCGCCGGAGACCGGCGTCGCCGGCCAGCTCGTCGATGTAGGCGAAGTCGCCGCCGGCCGAGAAGGCCCGGCCGTTGCCCGTGATCACCGCCACCCGGGCGTCGGCGTCGGCGTCGAGCTGGGGGAACAGGGCCGCCAGCCCCTGGTGGAGCTCGTGGTTCGTGGCGTTGAGCTGCTCGGGCCGGTTCAGCCGGACGACCCGGATCGGGCCGTCCACCTCGACCTGGAGCACGTCGGGAAGGTCGTAGTGGGTCATGACGCCGGCAAACCCAGGATGCGACTGGCCACCAGGTTGCGCTGGATCTGCGATGTCCCACCCATGACGCTCTGGGCCCGACTGTAGAGGTACACCTTCAGCCACGTGTCGTCGCCGTCGCCGTGGGCGGCCCCGCCGACGGTCAGGGCGGCGTGCCCGACCGCCTGCTCGACCTGGGTCATCAACAGCTTGTCGACCGAGCCCTCGGGTCCGTGCGAGATCCCGTCGAGGCGGTCGGACAGCCGCCGGCACACGTGCAGCCGCAGCATCTCGGCCTCGACGATCGCCCAGCCGAGGTCGCGGACCTGCTCGGGCCCGTGGCGCTCGGGGTCGGCGCGCACCATGGCCGTGAGCTCCTTTACCAGCTTCTTGTAGCGGGCGACGTAGCCCAGCTCGCCCGGCTCGCGCTCGTGGCTGACGACCGTCATGGCCAACCGCCACCCCTCGCCCGGGGCGCCGATCATGTCCGACGCCGGCACCCGGGCGCCGTCGAAGACCACCTCGCCGAACTCGCTGGTGATGCCGTTGATCATCCGCAGCGGCCGCTGCTCGATGCCGGGCTGGTGCATCGACACCCGGAAGGCGGACAGGCCCTCGTGCCGGGGGACCTCGGTGTCGGTGCGGGCCAGCACGAGGCACCAGTCGGCGACGTCGGAGTGGCTGGTCCAGACCTTGTGACCGGTGATCACGTAGTCGTCGCCGTCGCGCTCGGCCCGGGTCCGCAGCGACGCCAGGTCGGAGCCGGCGTCGGGCTCGCTGAACCCCTGGCACCAGCGGTCGCGGCCGTTGACGATGCCGGGCAGGAAGCGGCGCCGGACGTCGTCGTTGCCGTGCTCGAGGATGCCCTGGACCAGGTAGCCGAGGCTGGGGCGGGGCGGGGCGCCCGCGGCGGCGATCTCCTCGTCGACGATGACGTCGTAGACGCTGGGCAGCGCCCGCCCGCCGATGTCGGTGGGCCACGACAGGCCGAAGAAGCCGGCGTCGTAGAGCGCCTGGTGCCACGCCGCCTGCCCGGCCCAGTAGTCGTCCGAGGTCGACGAGGCCGGCAGCCCGGGGTTGTTGGCGCGCAGCCAGTCGCGCAGGCGCGAGCGGAACGCGGCCTCGTCGGGCGAGTCACCGAAGTCCACGTGTGCCTCCGATCCCGTGGTGGTCGAGGACGCGGGCGAGGTTGGTGCCCACGCCCCCGAGGATGTCGCTCGACAGCAGGGCTCGCCGCAGGTACACGTGGGCGAGGCACTCCCAGGTGTTGCCGATGCCCCCGTGGACCTGGATGGCGGTCTCGCACACCGTCCGGGCGGCCCGGGCGCCGTAGGCCTTGGCCACGGCGGCGGCCGCGAGCGCGTCGGCCGGGGACAGGGCGTCGACCGCCCAGGCGGCGTGCAGGGTGGCGCTGCGGGCGCCCTCCACGGCGACGAACGCGTCGGCCAGCAGGTGCTGGACGGCCTGGAAGGCGCCGATCGGTCGGCCGTACTGCCGGCGCTCCGTGGCGTAGCCGGCGGCCAGCTGCACCGCGCCCCGCATGGTGCCGACGAGGTCGGCGGCGGTCACGGCGAGCCCGAGGGCCGTCCACCGTGCCTCGTCGCCGTCGGTGACGCGCCGGCTCAGGCCGGGCACGGGGGAGGCGGGTACCGGGTCGAGGGCGACGGAGGGACGGGTGAGATCGACCAGCCCGGTGCCGGCCGGCAGCGGCGCCTGCACGAGCGTGTGGCCGCCGGGCGCCGGCGCCAGCAGGAGGCACGACGCCGCGCCGTGCGTGTCCACCGCCACCGTGCCGCGGGTGGTCCCGCACGCGACGGCGGTCAGGTCGCCGGACAGGGCCACGGTCTCGGGCGCGCCGGCCGGGGGAGCGCCGGCCAGCCGGCGCAACTCGGCCGCCAGCGTGGGGCCCAGGAAGGCGGCGTCGGCGAGCCCGCGGCCGAGCTCCTCGGCCACGAGGGCGACCTCCACGCCCGAGGCCCACGGCGCCCCCTGGTCGGTGGCCGCCCGCAGCTCGCGCCAGCCCGAGGCGGCGACGGCGGCGTCCAGCTTCGCGGCCCGCTCGCTGTCGTCGAGCTCGCCGACCGCGTGGGGCCCGAGGCGGTCGGCCACCTGGGCCGCCGAGTCCCGCAGCGCCCGCTGCTCGGGGGAGAGGCGGACGTCCATCACACCACCCCCCACTGGTCGCGCAGGGCCCTGCGCAGCACCTTGCCGGAGGGGAGCCGGGGGATGGCATCGACCTCGACGACCCGCCGCAGCCGCTTGTAGGTGGCCAGCGAGTCGGCCACGAGGCGTTCGAGCTCGCCCTCGGCCACGGGCCGGCCGGGATCGAGCTGGACCGCGGCCACGGGGACCTCCCCCGCCCGCTCGTCGGCGACGCCGAAAACGGCGCAGTCGACGACCGCCGGGTGGCCGTGCAGCACCGCCTCGACCTCGGCGGGCGCCACCTGGAAGCCGTTCACCTTGATCATCTCCTTCGACCGGTCGGTGAGGTGGACCCAGCCGTCCGGCTCGAGCCAGCCGACGTCGCCGGTGCGGTACCAGCCGCCGGCGAACGCGTCGGCGTTGGCCTCGTCGGGCAGGTGGCCGGCCATCACCGACGGGCTGCGGGCCTGGATCTCGCCGGTCCCGCCGGTGGCGAGGACCTCGCCGCTGTCGAGGTCGGCCACCCGCAGCTCGACGCCGGCGGGGGGCAGCCCGGCGGAGTCGAGGCGCCACGCAGCCGGGTCGCCGACGGGGTTGGCCGCGATCACCGGCAGCTCGCTGGCGCCGTAGGCGGCCAGCCAGCGGACGCCGGTGCGCCGGGTGACGACCTCGGCCACGCTCTCGGTCACCGGGGTGGCGCCCCACATGATGTAGCGCAGCGACGAGAGGTCGTGGTCCTCCAGCCCGGGGTGGTTGGCCAGGGCGAGGGCGATGGGCGCCACGGCCATCTCCAGCGTGATGCGGTCGCTGGCGATGCGGCGCAGGACCTCGTCGAGGTCGAAGCGGCGGTGCAGGCGCACGGTGGCGCCGGCCTCGGCCGCGGCCAGCAGGTTGAGCAGGCCGAGGATGTGCGAC
>DASSUD010000305.1:0-21464 GCA_035707385.1 Acidimicrobiales bacterium | reverse complement strand
GGCGGCGGGGGTGGCGGCGGAGGTGGTGGCGGCGGGGGTGGTGGCGGCGGTGGTGGCGGCGGCGGTGGCGGCGGCGGCGGTGGCGGCGACGGAGTGGTGGGAGGATTGGTCGTGGTCGTGGTCGAGCCGGGGGGCGGCTCGGTGGTGGTGGTGGTCGTCGTCGTCTCGACCGGGGGCGGCGGCGGGGGCGCCTGCTCGTCGGGGCGCGCCGGCCGGGTGTCCGGCGGCCCGGGCGAGGCGGGCACGGTCGGCATCGGGGCCTGCGGGGCCGGCGCCAGGGCGGGGGCCTCGGGCGGAGCGGGAGCCTCGGGTGCGGCCAGCGCCGGGGTCGGGGCGGCCACCTCGTCCTCGGGCTCGTCCGCGGGCGGGAGGTTGTCGACGCCTTCCGACGGATCGGCCGGGTTGTACTTGGAGACCGAGGTGAACGAGCCGTCGAGGTGGATGACCCCGGCCTTCTCGCTGTCGGGGTCGTTGTAGAAGACGATGCCGTCCTCGGCGAACAGGTCGAACCGGCCCTCGGCCACCGGCTCGGGCGTGACGGCGACGGTGCCCTCCTCGACGTCCACCACGGCCACGGTCCCGGCCGTGTAGTTGGGGACGAACACCCGGCCCCGGGACTCCAGCGGCGCGCCCAACCGGTCGCCGCCCGGGAACACCGGCACCGCCACGTCGGCGCACGTCCCGGAGCCGATGTCGCTGGCCCGCAGCACGCCCTGGTCGCCGGACACCGCGTACACGCGTGCCCGCTCGGCGGAGCCGCCGAAGCGCACCGAGTCGTCACCCGTCCGCACGTCCACGCAGGCCTCCCCGGAGAAGCCACCGCCGGGGGTGAGGCCCCGCACCCGGCGGGCGGCCCGGTCGACCAGGACCGGTACGCCGTCGGCGACGACGAGCTCGGCCCCTGCCGGGTCGTCGACCACCCGGGCCCGCTCGTGGCGCTCGGCCCCGTCGAACCACACGAGGTCGCCCGTGGTGCCGCCGAGCAACCACAGCCGCCCCGCGCGATCGACCACGCTCGATCCGACCGTCTCGGCCAGCGACTGGGCGGAACCGTCGCCGACCGACAGGTCGTCCGGTCCGGCCACCACCAGCCGGCCCTGCTCGGTGTCGAGCACGTAGAGCCCCCGGCGGGAGGCGTGCACCGAGACCTGCCCGGACGGCGAGTCGAGCACCTCGGTGACGTCGCCGGTGTCGAACGTGCGGGGGTCGACGCGCACGGCCGTGCCCCGGTCGCCGTCGACCGCGTAGCCGACCGGCCCGTGCTGGGTGGCCACGAGGGCCGCCGACGGCTCGCCGACGTCGACCCGGGCCACGACCTCGCCGGAGTCGCCGTCGATGAGGGTGAGCAGGCCCACCGACGAGCCCACCCACGCGCCGCCGGCCCGCAGGTCGACCCGGGCCGGTGGGGTGCCGTCGCCGGTGGCCACCACGGCCAGGCCGGCGAGGCCCAGCGCCAGCGACGCCGTCAACAGAGCGGGGCGGCGCAGCCGGGCGATCATCGCTTCCTCCACGTTCGCACCAGGGGCCGGGGATCGATCCGCGACCTCAACCACTGCCGGGCGCCGCCCACCGCGTCGAGCTCGCCCCGGGCGGCGTGCTCCAGCTCCCACGCACGGCGGGCGGCCTCCTCGCTCGGCTCGACCGGGGAGTAGACCGCCACCGCCACGAGCGAAGCCAGCGGGCCGACGGCGGTCAGCGACCCGTTGAACCGGGCGGTGGCCCGGGCCGCCACCTCGCTGGACGTGTACGCGGCGCCGACGTCCACCCCGTGCTCGCTCAGCCGGTCGACGGTCTCGTCCCAGGCGCCCACCACCCGGTCGGCCGGGCGACCGGCCCGCCGCCTCCGGCGCCGCCGCCGGGCCTTGGCCACCACGGACACCACCGGCAGGAGCGCCAGGACGCCGAACGCCACCAGCCCGCCCACCGCCGCGCCCTCGCGCAGGCGCTCGCCCCCGCCGGTCGAGCGGGCGGCCTCGTCGACCACCACCCGGGGCTCCCGGGCCTCGACCTGCTCGCCGTCGGGACCGGGCGACTCGGTCGGCGGCTCGGCGGCGTCGTCCCCGGGGTCGTGGGGGGCGCCGATGCGGGACAGGTCCGTCGGCTCGACCGCCACCCAGCCGCGCCCCGTGAGGTTGACCTCCGGCCAGGCGTGGGCCTGGGCCTCGGTGACGGTGTAGGACCCGTCGGCGCCCTGCTCGGGCAGCAGGTAACCGACCACCACGCGGGTGGCGAAGCCGCGCTCGCGGGCCAGCAGCGCGTAGGCGGCCGCGAACTGCTCGGCGTACCCCTCCCGCTCGGGCGGCTCGCCCGTGAGCATGCGCAGCAGGGCGCCGTAGGAGTGGCCCGGCGGGGCATCCGGCGAGTCGTCGTAGCGGATCTGCAGGAGCTGGTCCCGGAGCGCCAGCAGCTCGCCGGCGTGGGTGTCGGCCAGGTTGGCCCACAGCAGGGCCAGATCGCCGAGCTCGGGCGGCACCGCCGGGGGCGGTGTCCGGTAGGCGTCGAGCACCGGGTCGGCCGCGGCCCGCGTCCCCGCCAGGTCGGCGGGCTCGTCGACCAGGGACAGCGCCCCCACCTCGCTCACCACGTCGTAGGAGATCGAGCGCGTCGGGGGACCGGTGCGCACCAGGGTGCCCGAGGCCGGGTCGTAGCCGACCGGGCTGCGGGCGTCGACCGTGACGGGGCGACCGACGACCGGCAGGAACGGCCCGTCCAGCCCCGTCACCGTGACCCGCTGGCGGACGGTGGCGGTGGGCTGGGGCTCGCCCACGGCCAGCGGGTCCTCCGCCAGCTCGGCGCCGGCCAGCCGGTACTCGGCGGCGGTGGTCCAGTGGGCGCCGTCGTAGGCCTCGAGGGCCGCCACCCGCACGCGGTCGACGCCCTCGGGCAGGCCGGTGGCCTCCAGCGTGAACAGCGCGTCGGGAGTCTCGGCCCCCAGCTGCGACTTGAGCTCCACCAGCGGGCTCAGGGACTCGTCGATGTCGAGCCGCACGTCCCGCAGCTCGCGGGGGTCGAAGCGGTCTCCCGCGGCCAGGGGCAGGGCCCCGGCGAGCAGGGTCCCGGTGACGGCCAGCGCCACGACGACCGGCGCGCCGAACGCCAGCGGGCCGAGCCGCCGCGGACGGCGCCGACCGTCACCGGGTGGCGGCGCGGCGGACGCGTCCGCGCCGTCCTCGACGGCGACCGCCGCGTCGCCGTCGACATCGGGGCCCGGGGGCCCACCTCCCGCCCGTGCCAGCTCGACGCCGGCGGCCGCCAGGCGGCCGGCACGAACGAGCACGAGCAGCAGGCCGGCGGCCAGGACGGCCGCCGTCACGAGCGGGTGCGGGGGCCCGGCCGCCGCCACCAGCGCCAGCGCCGCCACGAACGCCAGAGCCGGCGGGGCCAGCGGCGCCAGGGGTGAGGACGTGCGCACCGCCAGCACCGCGGCGGCCGCGGCGGCCGCCCCTGTCAGCACGACTGGCGTCACGAGCAGGTCGCCAGCGGGGTCGGCCGGCAGCCCCACCGACAGCATCTGCGCCCAGCCGTCGACCAGGCCGCGCCCCAGCGCGGCCCAGGCGGCGGGCACGGGGAGCCCGGCGCTGGTGGTGCCCCAGTAGACGGCGAGCACGGTGAACAGCGCCAGCCCGGCCGCCGCCACCAACGCCGCCCGGGCGGGCGGCCAGGTCCGCCGCACGCAGGCCAGCACCAGCGGTACCGGCAGGGCCGCGGCGGCCAGGATCACCGGGACCGCCCGCCAGCCGGCGTAGAAGCGGGCGTAGACGAGCCCGGTCAGCCCGGCCACCAGCCCGCACAGGGCCAGTTCGAGCGACAGGCCGCGGGACCGTCGCGTCATCGCCGCACCCCCGCGTTCCAGGCGCGGGCGAAGTCCTCGCTGGTGCGGCAGTTGACGACGTACGCCCCGGAGACCGCCGGCGCCGGCCGCTCGAACTGCTCGCCCACCATGACGAGGCTCACCATGTCGAACCGGGACCGGACGGCGGAGATGCTCGCCACCTGCTCGCTCGGGGCCTGGCCGGTGACGACGCCGATCGACACCCCGGCCTCCTCGGGCACCATGCCGACGAGGGCGGCCAGCCCGGGGTCGTCCCCGGACGGCTCGACGCCGGCCAGCAGGTCGAGGATCGCCGCCCGGCCGGCGCCCGTGCGGTCGGCGGCGGTGACCGCGCCGCCCGTCGTGCGGAACGCCAGCGGGTAGCCACCCTCGCATGCCGCCACGCACAGGGAGGCGGCCACCCGCACGGCGTCCTCGAACGAGTCGCCGCCGTAGGGCGCCTCGCTCGTGTCCAGCACGACCATCAGCCGCGGCTCGTTCGGCACCACGTTGTGGCGCACCATGAGCGCGCCCTGCCGGGCCGTCGAGCGCCAGTGGATCAGGCGCAGGTCGTCGCCGGGCACGTACTCGCGCAGGCTGTGGAACGCGATGCCGCCCTGGGGCGACGTGCTGGTGGTGGGGCCATCCATGTCGCGGGCGCGGCCGGTCGGCACCGGGTCGACCTGGTGCACGCGGGGATGCACCGCCAGGGTGGAGAAGGCGACGTGCTCCTGGGCCACCGACACCAACCGCAGAGGATCGGAGCGGGCCATCGTCAGGGGGCCGACCCGGTAGAGGCCCCGGCGATCGGTGGGCAGCTCGTAGCGGGCGGTCGTGGTGGTGCCCGGGGCCAGGCTGGGCAGCGGCACGGCCACCCGGCGCTGGCCGACGGCCTCGATCGCCAGCATCGGCGGGCTGCGCCGCGCTCCCCCGTTGGTGAGGGTCAACACCGCCCGGGCCGGCTCGCCCTCGGCGACCCGGGGCGGGGTGACCGAGCGGGAGGCCACCAGCTCGGGGCGCAGCAGCATCCACCACAGGCCTGTCACCAGGGCCAGCAGGCAGGCGATGCCCACCGCCAGCAGCTCGGGGTAATTCGTCGCCGTCCCCGCGACGGCAAAGCCGGCCGCGGCGACGGCGACGATCTTGCCCGAGGGGGTGAGCATCCGCGGATGGTGCGCCCAGCGCCGTGGCCGAGTCCCCAGGGGAATTCCCGGGTTTCCGGCCCGGGAAAGCGCTCTCACGCTCGGCGCGGCGCCTAACATCTGCACCGGGTAGGGCCCAACATTCCGGGAGCAGGCATGCCCGACCACGGCGGAACATCGTCCCGCGCCCCCTTGGGGCGGGGCTCCGAGCTGGCCGCGCTCACGCGCCTGCTCGAAGCGGCCACGGCGGGACGGGCGTCCGTGCTGGTGGTGCGCGGTGAGGCCGGCCAGGGCAAGACCGCACTCGTCGACTGGACGGCCGCCGAGGCCGCCCGCCGCGGCCTCACCGTGCTGCGGGCCACCGGCGTCGAGTTCGAGAGCGAGCTGGCCTTCTCCGGCCTGTCGGCTGTGCTGCGCCCCCTGATCGACCGCGTCGAGGACCTCACGGACGTCCAGGCCCGCTCGCTCCGGGGTGCCCTCGGGCTCGAGCAGTCCGAGGGCCCGGCGCTCACGGTCTACGGAGCCGCGCTGTCGCTGATCTCGCAGGCGGCTGTCGACCGCCCGGTGGCCCTGCTGGTGGACGACGCCCAGTGGATGGACCGCGCCAGCCTGGAGGCGCTGGTGTTCGCCGCCCACCGCTGCTCGGCGGACCGGGTCGGCATCGTCTTCGCGGAGCGCACCGGCGTGCCGTGCCTGCTGGACCAGACCCGGTTCCCCCGCCTCGAGCTGCCCGGCCTCGACACGGGCGCCGCCGTCGAGCTGCTCGCCCGCCAGGGCGTGGCACCCGTCGTGGCCGAACGCTGCCGGGAGCTGACGCACGGCAACCCGCTGGCGCTGATCGAGGGCGCGCGGGGTCTCTCCCCCGCCCAGCGGGAGGGCGGGGCGCCGCTGCCCCCGGTGCTGCCGGTCGACGAGCGGCTGCTGGACGGCTTCCGCACCATGCTGGCCGGGATGGCGCCGGCCTCGTTGCAGGCGCTGGGCACGGCGGCGCTGGTACCCGACGGCGACCTCGACGTCATCGGCGCCGCCCTGGGCGAGCTGGGCGCCGGCACCGACGACCTGGGGCCCGCCGAGGCGGCCGGGGTGGTGACGCTCGACGGCGGTCGGGTGGCGTGGCGCCACCCGTTGCTGCGATGCGCCGCCCACCAGGTGCTGGCGGCCGCGCAGCGCCGCGACCTGCACGGCGCGCTGGCCCTGGCCACCGACGCCGCGGGCCACCCCGACCGGGCGGTGTGGCACCTGTCGCAGAGCGTGGCCGGGCCCGACGCCGCGGTGGCCGAGCGGCTGGCGGACGCCGCCGCCCTCGCCTACCGCCGGGGTGCGGTCGTGGCGGCGGCCGAGGCGTACGAACAGGCGGCCCGGCTCGCTCCGTCGGGACCGCAGCGGGCGCGCCACATCTTCGGGGCCGCAGACGTGCGCTGGGCCGGCGGCGACTTCGAGCGGGCTGCCGCGCTGCTGCGGCCGGCCATCGGGCGGGTCGACGACGTCGTGACCCGGGCCGAGATGGCCGTGATCCTGGGCCAGGCCGAGACCTGGCTGTCGGGGGCCGGGCGGGCGGTCGAGATCTTCGAGGACCACGCCCGCGCCGCGGCGGCGGCCGCGCCCGACCTGGCTGCGGTGCTGATGCTGCACGCCACGATGGCCCGGCTCATGCGCCTCGACATCGGCGGCGCCCTGGAGGCGGCCGGCGCCGCGGCCGCGGCTGCGGAACGGGCCGGGGAGCCCGGCGTGCTGTTCGGCGCCTACGCCGTGCGGGCACTGGCGTCGTTCTTCGCGGGCGGCGGCCCCGCCGCCGAGGTGGCGATCGAGCCGATCGGCCAGCTGGCGGTGGCCAACCTCGACGACAAGGACGACCAGGGCGTCGCCACCATCATCCAGCTCTGCGCCTACGCCTACCTGACACGGGGCGACAACGAGCGGGCGGTCGAGCTGCTGTCGATGGTCATCGAGCACAGCGACGCCTCGGGCATGCTGGGCCGGTCGGTCCTGGCCCGCATGTTGCGGGCCGAGGCGCTGTGGCGGCGGGGCCGGTGGGCCGAGGCCCTCGCCCAGCTCGGCCACCTGCGGTCGCTCCAGCAGGACAGCAGCAACCCGGTGTCGCGCTCGTTCACCTCGGCCGTGCTCACCCGGCTGGAGGCGGGGCTGGGGCACGAGGCCGCCTGCCGGAACCACGCCGAGGAGACGTGGGCCGCGTCGGTGCCGCTCGGCATCGACCACCTGACCGCCTGGGCCCACAGCGGGGTGGGCCTGCTGGAGCTGGGCGCCGGGCGGTTCGCCGAGGCCGCCGGCCACTTCGACGAGGTGGCGGCGCTCGCCGGCCACATCGGCGAGCCCGGGTTCCTGTGGTGGCACGGCGACGCCATCGAGGCGTACCACGGCTGCGGCCGGCAGGCCGACGCCGCCGACCTGCTGACCAGGCTGCAGGGGCTGGCGACCGCCTCCCGGCGGCCGTGGGCCCAGGCGACGGCCGACCGGGCCGCGGCCCTGCTCGGCGCCGGCCCGGCCGCGGATGACGAGGGTGGCGGAACCGGTGACACCGGCGAGCCGGGCGGGCCGGGCGGGACGGGCGGGATCGTGCGTTTCGACCCCGAGGCCCGCCTCGACCGGGCCCTGGCCGGGTTCGCCGCACTGGACGCACCGTTCGAGGAGGCCCGCACCCTGCTGGCCCGGGGCGAGCGCCGGGTGGCTGCCGGTGACCGCCGCGCGGGCGCGACCGACATCGCCCGGGCCCGCACGATCTTCGACCGGATCGGCGCCCGGGCCTGGAGCGAGCGGGCGTCGCGCCTGCGGGGCGAGGCCAGCCGGGCGTGGGCGTCGCTCGACTCCCGGCTGAGCCCCGCCGAGCTGCGGGTGGCGATGGTCGTCGGCCACGGCGCCTCCAACCGGGACGCCGCCGACAGGCTGTTCATCAGCGTCAAGACGGTCGACTACCACCTGCAGGGCATCTACCGGAAGCTCGGCCTGCGCAGCCGGGCCCAGCTGGTCGCCATCGTGGCCGGCGAGCAGGCCAGCCACGTCGCGTTGCCGAGCTGACGCCCTGGGCCGCGCCCGGCGAGCGACGAGCCCACCGCGACTTCGGCGGAACGGGCTCACCCCCCGCCGTGGCGGCGCGATCGGAGCCGGCGGGGCGACCCCGCACGCCGCCCGGCAGGGCTGGGCGACGTCGATCTCCAGGCGGCCCGCAGAGGCGTCCACGACCGTGACGAGAAGGCCGCCCGCGGTGATCTCGGTGCCGGTGGGGGGTGAGCCCGGCCCCGGGGCGACGATCACCAGACCGGGCCAACGTGACCGCAACGCGGCGGCCACCGCGGCCCCGGCCCGGGCCTCCGTGCGCAGGACCGCCAGGCGCAGGTGGCGTACCCGGTGGCCCCGCAGGCCGGTGAGGATCGTGTCCTCGTGGGCCCGGCCGTCCATCTCGACCACCGCATCGCCGCCCGCCTGCCACAGGGTGGCGCCCGCCCCCAGGGCGTGGCGGGAGAACCCGGCGGGACCGCCGGCCGCCGGTGTGGCAACGGCGGCCACCACCAGTGCCGCCAGGGGTCCGGCGCCGCCGAACGCGACCTGCCGGTAGCGACGCCGGCGACCGGCACGGGCGGGGGTGGGGGCGAGGGCGGGGCCCGAGACCGCCGGGCGGGAGCGGGCCAACCACACCGCGCCGGCCATCGCCGCCAGGGCGGCCAGGTGCACCGGGCCCAGCTGTCCCAGGGGCCAGCCGGCGGCGGCCGTCGCCACCCCGTCGAGCCACGACACCAGCAGCCGCGTCGGCACGTGCAGGACCGTGGCCGGCGCCCCGCCCACCATCCCCGCCACCAGCCCGCCGGTGAGCCCCCACACCATGAGCGGGCCCGCCACGGGCACCGCCAGCAGGTTGGCCGGAACGGCCGCCACCGGCACCTCGCCGAACGTCGCCACCAGCAGAGGCGACACCGCGACCTGGGCGGCCAGCGTCACCGACAGAGGGCCGGCCAGCCACCGGGGCCCCGGCAGCAGGGCCGCCAGGCGGCCGGCGCCCACCACGATGCCCGCGGCCCCGGCCACCGACAGCCGGAAGCCCAGCGATGTCACCAGCAGCGGGTCGACGAGGACCATCCCGGCCACGCCGAGCGCCAGCGCCCGCAGCGTGGACGCCGGGCGCCCGACGGCGGAGCCCACGGCCGCCACCGACGCCATGGCCGTGGCGCGGAGCACCGACGGCTCGCACCGTGTGAGCAGCGCGAACCCGGCCAGCACCGCCAGGGTGGCCACCAACCGGGGGCCGAACCGCAGCCGGCTCAGCACCGGAGCGGCGATCACCAGCGCGAACGCCACGTTCTGTCCCGACACGGCCAACAGGTGGGTGAGGCCGGCCGCCCGGAACGCGTCGGTCATGTCCGGCGGCTGGTGGCGGTCGTCGCCCAGGGTGACGCCCGCCAGCAGGCTGCGCTGGCGCTCGGGGAGGGAGGCGGCGCCGGCAGCCAGGGTCCGGCGCAGGCCGTTGGCGACCCGGGTCACCGGGTCGCCCACCCGCCAGCCGGTCACCGTGGTGATCTCCAGCCGCCCGGCGAGGTGGCGGTGCCGGGCCCGGGCCTCCCCCGACCCCGGTGGCAGGACGGTGCCCACGACCGTTACCCGCTCGCCCACGAGCCGGCCGTCCAGGGCGGCGCCGGCGGCGTTGCGGGCGTGGGCCGCCAGCCGCCGGCCGCGGAGGCGCACGTCGGCGGTGACGATGCCGCCGTGGCCGGGCACGGGGTCGCCGACCAGGGTCACCTCGGCCGTCACCGGTCCGGTGGCCAGCGGGGCCCCCAGCCCGTCGAGCGAGCGCTGCGCCAGGCTGACGGCCAGCAGGCCGGCCGCCAGCACCAGGACCTCGGGCCGGAGCCTGCGCAGGCGCCCGAGCAGCCAGGCCGCGGCCAGGACGCCCAGCCCGACGGGCAGCGGGACCCGCCCGGCGTGGCCGTCGACGGCCGCCAGCGCCGACGCGAACGTGACCACGGCCAGGACCACCGCCCAGCGGTCGGACACCGCTACACCGCCACCCGGTCGCGCAGCTCGGCCAGCTTGGCGTCGCCGATGCCCCGCACGTCCAGCAGGCTGTCGACGGACGTGAACGGCCCGTGCTGCTCGCGGTGGTCGACGATGGCCGCGGCCGTGGCCGGGCCCACCCCCGGCAGCTCCTCCAGATCGGCGGCCGACGCCGTGTTGAGGTCGACCAAAGGCTGCGGCCCGCCGTCCGGGCCGGCGCCACCGGCGGCCACCGCGGGCGCCACCTCGCCGACCCGTACGACATAGACCTGCTGCCCGTCGACCAGCTCGGCCGCCAGGTTGAGGCGCGACGGGTCGGCATCGGCGGCGAGTCCGCCCGCCGCGTCCACGGCGTCGATGACCCGGGAGCCGGCGGCCAGCCGCTGGACGCCCGGGCCGGCCACCGCCCCGGCCACGTGGACGACCACCTGCTCGCCCGCACCGTCACCGTGACCGTCGGCGGCCGTCGCCGGCCCCGCCCCGGGGGCGGTGCCGCCGGCCGCCCCGGTGTCGGGCGCGGATGACGCGGCGGCGGGCGGCCGCGCGTAGGGCAGCTGCATCTCGGTCGCTGGAGCGGGCGGAGCCAGCAGCCGCCAGCAGACGACGGCGGTCACGCCCAGGGCGGCCGCCCCGGCCATCAGCCGGCCGGTCGACAGATCGAGGCCGCCCGCCACCGCAGCCAGGTGATCACGCCAGGTGCGAGGCGGGACGGGACGGGACAGGTCGGGGATGGGGGGCGTGGGGTCGGACATCGCCGTCCTCCGGGAGAGCGCGCGGGAGCAGGACAGAGGCCGTCGTGCGGCGAGAGGAGTCACCGGGGCCGTGGGGTGGCGGCCGGTGCGGCTGCGCTCGGCCCTGTCGGGAGCGCCTGCGAGACCCGGGCCCGGAGGTCCGGTGAGCGCACCCTAGCCCCTTCCGACCCCCTTCGGCGCGCGCCCCGGCATCATGGTGGTGTGCAGCTCACCGCGGCCCTCGCCATCGCCAACGCCCACGCCTGGTTCGAGCGGCACGGCGGGTGGGCGCCCCCCGACGAGGACACGCTGGCCGAGTGGGTCGGCGACGGGGTGTGCCGCTGCCCCGACGAGTGCCTGGTGGCGCCGGACGCCTGGTGCCAGCACGGCCTGGCCTCGTGGTGGCTGATCCTGGACGCCCTCGAGGGCGGCTGAGCGACGGCTCGACTGCGTGAGCAGGCCGTGAGGACAGACTCAGTAGACGAGGGGCAGGTGCGCCCGCTTCTGGCCCGGGCCGACCTGGGGATAGGCGGACGGGGCGAAGAACCAGTTCTCGACGGCGTACCGCACCTCCTGCATGCCCTCGGAGGTGCCCGTCCGGTGCACCAGCAGGTGATCGAACAGCAGGGCGTCCCCGGGCTCGAACACCGGTCGCACCACCGGTGGGTCGTCGAGGACCTCGGCGACCGTGAACTTCGACACCGTCCACGACTGCCAGGCCCGATTGACGCCGGTGGGCAGCACCCCAGCGGGGCGACGAGGAACGACGTCGAGGCTCGGCGCGTCGACGCCACAATCGGTGAGCGCCAGCCAGACGTTGAGCGTCCTGATGTCCTCGCCGAGGAAGCTGCCGTCCTGATGGAAGTCAGGTGTTCGAGCCGGGCCACCAGGGATCCGCCGTAGCTCGCACTTGTTCACGGACATGGCGGGGCGCTCGCCGAAGAACTCGGCCACGAGGGCACCCACACCAGCGTCACCGAACACCTCCATGACGTCGTTGAACGTGCGGGGTGAGTCCACGGTTCGGACGCTTCCATCCCGGTTGTACTTGGCGTTCCGCGGCACCGCGGACATGAAAGGCATGAACCACGGTCGAGTCGACTCCGGTGGGACTCCGGCCACCACGGCGTCCCGTGCATCGAACGCGCGGTCCATGTCCTGCTTCAGGAGTCGCACCTGGTCCGGCCGGACAAGTCCGCGCACGAGCAGGCATCCGTGGTCCCCCAACGCCCGGCTGACGACTGCCGGCGTCAAGTCGTCGGCGCCGACCTCCGGGACCGTGTCCGGAGCAGCCAGGGCGTCGGAGGCGGGAGGCAGCCACTCGTCGCGGCCTCGAGGGCTGTCGAGATGGGCGAACGCCGCACAGTGGAGCCGGAGCAGATGCTCCTCCAGGTCGGGATCCGCGCCGGCGCGGTCGACCGACCGCAGCAGGTCCAGCGCCTCGAGCAGTCGATCCTCCGCCTCGAGCTGCTCGACGACCCGAACCACCCCTCCGGCTCGGTTCGTCGCGTCACCTCGTTGCACGCGTCTGCGGAAGGCGTACCGCTGCCACCGGCTCATCCCCAGGACGCTAGCGGTCAGGAGGTCATCGATCGCTGCGCTCGCGGGATGTCCCGTCCTGCGCTCGATGCGCACCGGCCTCGCGCGGCCCGCCGGAGTCAGAACAGGCGGCTGGTGAGGCGCTTGCGGTAGTCGGCGGTGCGGGGGTCGTCGGCGCCGAGCACCTCGAGCAGGTCGACGTACTGCTGGCGGGCGTCGTCGTCGCCCTTCACCCGGTCGAGCAGGGCGTCCAGCTTGCCGGTGATCTCGTCGCCCGACGCCCCCGCGTCGCCGGTGCCGGCGCCGGTGCGGACCAGGGCGGCCACCCGCCGGGTCTCGGGGGTCTCGGGGATGCGCCCGATCAGGGCGAGCGCCTCGTCGGTGTCGCCGTTGGAGCGCCGCTCGGCCAGCAGCTCGGCCAGGGCGACGATGGCGTCGTGATGGTCGGGCTTGACCTCCAGGACCTGGCGGAGCGACGCCTCGTCGCCGGCCGCCACCAACGCCGCGACCTGCTCGTCGGACTCGCTGGGCAGCAGCCGGTCGACGAACTCCTGCACCTGGGCCTCGGGCTGGGCGCCGACGAACCCGTCGACCACCTTGCCCCCGGCCACCGCGTAGACGGCGGGTATGCCCTGCACCCGGAAGGCGGCGGACACCTGCGGGTTCTCGTCGACGTTGACCTTGACCAGCTCGACCTTGCCGCCGGTGGCTCCGATCACCTTCTCGAGGATGGGGCCGAGCGTGCGGCACGGACCGCACCACGGGGCCCACAGGTCGACCACGACCGGCACGGTCGTGGACCGGTCGAGCACGTCGGTCTGGAAGCTGGCATCGGTGACGTCGGTTGTCATCGGCGACCAGGCTACCGGCGACCCTCGACGCGGCCGACGCCGCGCCCTCTAGGTTGAACGCCCGATGACGAACGCCCCCGCAACCGGCACCGCCGACGGCCCCACCGAGGCACCCCGGGGCGTCGACGTGCCGCGCGTCACCACGTGGTTCGAGGCGAACGTGGCGGACGTGGCGCCCCCGCTCCACTTCGCCCTCATCGCCGGCGGCCGGTCCAACCTCACCTACCGCGTGACCGACGCCGCCGGCCACGCCTGGGTCCTGCGGCGCCCGCCGCTCGGCCAGGTCCTGGCCACCGCCCACGACATGGGCCGCGAGCACCGCATCATCTCCGCGCTGGCCGGCACCGACGTGCCGGTGGCGCCGGCGCTCGGCTTGTGCACGGACGAGGCGGTCAACGGGGCGCCCTTCTACGTCATGGGATTCGTCGACGGGCTGGTGGCCCGCAATGCCGAGGCCGCCCGGGCCCTGAGCGTCGAGGCCCGGGCCCGTGCCGGGCGCCAGGTCGCCGACGTCCTGGCCCGCATCCACGCCGTGGACCCCGCGGCAGTCGGCCTCGGCGACCTGGGCCGCACCGAGGGCTACATCGAGCGCCAGCTCCGCCGCTGGTACAAGCAGTGGCAGAACTCCAGGACCCGCGAGCTGCCGGTGGTGGACGAGGTCCACGACGCCCTGGCCGCCCGCATCCCCGAGCAGGGGCCGGCGGCGATCGTGCACGGCGACTACCGCCTCGACAACTGCCTGCTGACCCCCGACGGCACCATCGCCGCGGTCCTCGACTGGGAGCTGTGCACGCTCGGCGACCCGCTGGCCGACGTGGGCCTGCTGCTCGTGTACTGGAACGACCGGGAGGACACGCGCGCCGCGCTGATGGAGACCTCGACCACGCTGGAGGGCTTCCCGTCGCGGGCGGAGCTGATCGGGATGTACGCGGCGCAGTCGGGTCGCGACCTGTCCGCCGTCGACTACTACCGGGCCTTCGGCTACTGGAAGCTGGCCTGCATCATCGAGGGCGTCTACGCCCGCTACAAGGGCGGCGTCATGGGCGAGACGTCCGGCTTCGAGGGATTCGCCCTCCAGGTCGAGCTGCTCGCCAACCAGGCGAAGGCCGCCGTCGAGGGCCTGACCTCCCCGCCCTGACCTCCAGGAGCGTGCATTGCCGCTGTACGAGCTCATCGAACGACCCGACCTCGAGGACCCGCTGCTCGTCCTCGCGCTCGACGGCTGGATCGACGCCCGCCTGGCGGCCGCCGGCGCGGCCGAGGTGCTGTGCGACCAGCTCGACACGATCACCGTCGCCCGGTTCAGCACCGACGAGCTGCTGGACTACCGGGCCCGGCGGCCCATCGCCCACCTGGACGACGGCGTCCTGCGGGGCATGACCTGGCCGTCGCTGGAGCTCCGGGCCGCCGCCGACGAGAGCGGCAACGAGCTGCTGCTGCTGGTGGGGGCGGAGCCGGACCGGCTGTGGCACCAGTTCACCGACGAGGTGGTGAGCCTGGCCCTCGACTTCGGCGTGCGCATGTGCGTGGGCCTCGGCGCCTACCCGTTCGCGGCGCCGCACACCCGGGCGCCCCGCATCGCCTGCACGGCGTCGACCGTCGGGCTGGCCGACGCCGGGTTCCTGCGGGCCTCGCTCGACTTCCCGGCCGGGGCGCAGGCCGCCGTGGAGCAGGGGTGCGACGAGAGGGGCGTGCCCGCGCTGGGGCTGTGGGCCCAGATCCCTCACTACGTGCCGGCCACCATGCCGTTCCCGGCCGGCAGCCTGGCTCTCGTGGAGGCGCTGGCCCGGGTGGGCGAGCTGTCGCTGCCGGTGGGCGACCTGCCGTCGATGGCGGCCGCCACCCGTTCCCGCCTCGACGAGCTGATCGCCCAGAACCCCGAGCACGCCGCCATGCTGCGCCAGCTGGAGCAGGCGTGGGAGCAGGCCGAGCCGGCCACCGACACCCCGTTCGCGGCGTCGGACCTGCCGAGCGGCGACGAGCTGATGGCGGAGCTGGAGCAGTTTCTCCGCGACCAGCGCCCGGACGGCTGACCAGCCGCCCCGCATCCTTGACCGCGCGGTCAAGGACCCGGCTACGGTCGGGGACATGAAGATCGACGGTGGCATGAGGGGCGGCTTCGACCACGCGGCGGCGGACGCCGCCCGCCAGGAGGAGCGCGGCTACGACGGGGTGTGGATGGCCGAGACCAGCCACGACCCGTTCCTCCCGCTGATCCTGGCCGCCCGGAGCACCGAGCGGGTCGACCTCGGCACCGCCATCGCCGTCGCGTTCGCCCGCAACCCGATGACGCTGGCCCAGACCTCGTGGGACCTGCAGGCCGCCTCCGGGGGCCGGTTCATCCTGGGGCTGGGCAGCCAGATCAAGGCCCACATCACCCGGCGCTTCTCGATGCCCTGGTCGCACCCGGCGCCCCGCATGCGGGAGATGATCCTGGCCATCCGGGCCATCTGGGACTGCTGGAACACCGGCGCCAAGCTGGACTTCCGGGGCGACTTCTACCAGCACACGCTGATGACGCCGTTCTTCAACCCCGGCCCCAACCCCCACGGCGACGCCCGCATCTACCTGGCCGGCGTGGGCGGGATGATGACCGAGGTGGCCGGCGAGGTGGCCGACGGGTTCATCTGCCACGGCTTCACCACCCGCCAGTACATGACCGAGGTGACCGTCCCGGCGCTGGAGAAGGGGCGGGCCAAGGCGGGCAAGACGCTGGAGGGCTTCGACATCTCCGGCCCGATGTTCGTGGTCACCGGGCGGGACGAGGCCGAGATGGACCGGGCCGCGGCGGGGGTGCGGGGCCAGATCGCCTTCTACGGGTCGACGCCGGCCTACCGCAAGGTGCTGGAGCTGCACGGCTGGGGTGACCTGCAGGACGAGCTGAACCGCTTGTCGAAGGAGGGCCGCTGGGCGGACATGGGTGCGCTCGTCGACGACGACATGCTCGACACGTTCGCGGTGGTGGCCCCCCTGGACGAGGTGGCCACGAGGCTGGTCGAGCGGTGGGGCGACGTGATCACCCGCATGAGCTTCTACACGCCGTACGAGACCGCCCCCGGCCAGTGGGACGCGATCGTCGCCACCCTCCGGGCGGCATGACCGCCGGCGGGCGTGTCAGACCGTGGCGGGGGTGAGCTGTCCGTCGTGGTAGCGGCGGCGGCACAGCGACCGCTGCAGCTTGCCCGAGCTGGTCTTGGGCAGGGTCCCCGGCGTGACCAGCACGATGTCCTTGGGCGGGACGCCGACGACATCCCGGACCCTGTCGTGGACCGCGCGGCGCACCAGGGCCAGGTCGTCGCTCTTGGACTCGGCCACCACCACCAGTGACTCGCGGCCGCGGTCGCCCTCGATGCCGAAGGCGATGACGTTGCCGGCCCGCACGCCGTCGAGCGAGCCCACGGCCCGCTCCACGTCCTCGGGGAACACGTTGCGACCGCCGACGATGATCACGTCCTTGATGCGGCCGCACATGACCAGCTGGCCGTCGAGGGTGTAGGCCAGGTCGCCGGTCCGCAGCCAGCCGTCGTGGAACAGGGCGGCGTTGGCCGACGAGCGCCGGTAGTAGCCGGGCGTCACGGACGTGCCCCGGATCTCCAGCTCGCCGACCTCCCGGTCCCGCAGCGGGGTGCCGTTGTCCGGGTCGACGATGCGGATCTCCAGGCCGGGCACGGGCCGGCCGAGCAGCGCCAGCCGGCGGCTGCCGGCGGTCCCCGGCTCGACCTGGGCCGCGTAGCGCTCGGTCTCCAGCACCCGGCGGTCGACGCAGTCGGTGACCAGGCCGGCGCCCGGCTCCGGGAAGGTGCCGGCGATGGCGACCTCGGCCATGCCGAAGGCCGGGAACACGGCCCCGGGCCGCAGCCCGTGGCGGGCGCCGGCCTCCACGAACGCCTCCACCTGGTCGGGGTCGACCGGCTCGGCCCCGTTGAGGGCGATGCGCAGCCGCGAGAGGTCGTACCGCTCGCTCCGGTTCAGGGCCCGGGTGGCCAGCACGTAGCTGAAGTTGGGGCCGGCGGTGGCCGTGCCGCCGTAGGCGGACAGCCACTCCATCCAGCGGGCGGGCCGGGACGTGAAGTCCTGGGGGGCGCCCAGCACCAGGGCCGTGCCCGTGGACATGGGCAGGGTGAGCAGGCCCACCAGCCCCATGTCGTGGTAGAGGGGCAGCCAGGACACCAGCACGTCGTCGTCGGGGTCCAGGCGGGCGGCCGTGCCGATGGCGTCGAGGTTGGCCCGGAGCACCCTGTCGGGCAGCATCACGCCCTTGGGGTCGGAGGTCGAGCCGCTCGTGAACTGGAGGATGACCAGCCGGTCGGGGTCGTCGGCCGGCCGCCTGTAGATGGCGGGGTCGCCTCCGGCGAGCTCGGCGAAGCCGACCATCGGCGGGTCGCCGGGCTCCGGGGTCACGAAGGCGGCCAGCTCGGGATCGACCACGCAGATCCTGGCGTCCGCGCTGCGCATGCGCTGGCGGGTCTGGGCCACGAACTCCTCGATGGAGGACAGCCGCATCGGCAGCGGCAGCACCACGATCACGGCCCCGGCCAGCCAGGTGGCCTGGATGGCCGTGACGAGCTCGCGGGTCGTGGGCGAGAGCAGGGCCACGTGGTCGCCGGCGCGGACCCCGCGGGCCTGGAGGGCGGCGGCGTAGCGCCGGGCGTCGGCGTGCAGCTCGCGCCAGGTGACGACGTCCTCGACGCCACCGACGACGAACGTGAGGGCGGTGTCGCGCTCGGCGGCGCGCTCCAGGCGGCGGAGGAGCGTGGGCATCACAGCTAGGACTTGCCGGTGAACACCCGGGTTACACAAAGTGGCCCCGTCGGCGCCCGGCCATGGGGCCGGCGCGGCGGCCTGGACTATCTGCTGCCAGGGAGATGTCGCCGGGCCGGTACCCTTCGCAGTCATGGCCGACGCCGCGCCGCCTCCCACGCCCCCGACCGACGACACCCCGCCTCACCGGTACACGGCCGCGCTCGCGGGGCGGATCGAGACGGCGTGGCAGGACCGCTGGGAGCGGGAGGGCACCTTCCTGACCCCCAACCCGGTCGGCGACCTGAGCGTGGGCTTCGACAAGGTGGCCGACGCCCCCAAGCTGTACGTGCTGGACATGTTCCCGTACCCCAGCGGTGCGGGGTTACACGTCGGGCACCCGCTGGGCTACATCGGCACCGACGTCTACGCCCGCTACCAGCGGATGACCGGCCACAACGTCATCCACACCATCGGCTACGACGCCTTCGGGCTGCCCGCCGAGCAGTACGCGGTCCAGACCGGCCAGCACCCCCGCGTCACCACCGATTCCAACATCGCCACCATGCGCCGCCAGCTGCGGCGGCTGGGCCTGGCCCATGACCCCCGCCGGTCGATCTCCACCATCGACGAGGGCTACTACCGCTGGACGCAGTGGATCTTCCTGCAGATCTTCAACGCCTGGTACGACACCGATGCCGACCGGGCGCGGCCCGTCGCCGACCTGGTGGCCGAGCTGGAGGCCGGCTCCCGACAGCCCGGCGAGGGTACCAACCCGACCGGGAGGCCGTGGGCCGAGCTGTCCGCCACCGAGCGCCGGGTGGTGGTCGACAACCACCGGCTGGCCTATGTGGACGAGGCCCCGGTCAACTGGTGCCCCGGGTTGGGGACCGTGCTGGCCAACGAGGAGGTCACCGCCGACGGGCGCAGCGACCGCGGCAACTTCCCCGTGTTCCGGCGGCCGCTGAAGCAGTGGAAGATGCGGATCACGGCCTACGCCGACCGGCTGCTGGCCGACCTGGACCGCCTGGACTGGCCCGAGGCCATCAAGCTGATGCAGCGCAACTGGATCGGCCGGTCCGAGGGCGCCCGCATCACCTTCCCGGTCCCCGGCGGGCCGGGCATCGAGGTCTTCACCACCCGTCCCGACACCACCTTCGGCGCCACCTACATGGTCCTGGCCCCGGAGCACCCGCTGGTCGACCAGCTGACCGCCGCCGACTGGCCGGACGGCGTGACGCCGTCCTGGACGGGGGGGCACGGCACGCCGGCGGCCGCCGTGGCGGCCTACCGCCGCCAGGCCGCCGGGCGGTCCGACGTCGAGCGCCAGGCCGAGTCCCGCGCCAAGACGGGCGTGTTCCTGGGCACCCACGCCACCAACCCCGCCACCGGCGAGCCGATCCCCGTGTTCATCGCCGACTACGTGCTGACGGGCTACGGCACCGGGGCGATCATGGCGGTCCCCGGCCAGGACGAGCGTGACTGGGAGTTCGCCGAGACCTTCGACCTGCCCATCGTCCGGACGGTCCAGCCACCCGAGGGCTTCGAGGGCAAGGCCTACGTGGGCGAGGGCCCGGCCGTCAACAGCGCCAACGACGAGATCAGCCTGGACGGCCTGGCCGTCGAGGAGGCCAAGCACGCCATCATCGGCTGGCTGGAGGCCAAGGGCCTGGGCACCGGCACCGTGACGACCAAGCTGCGGGACTGGCTGTTCAGCCGGCAGCGGTTCTGGGGCGAGCCGTTCCCCATCGTCTACGACCCCGACGACGGTCTGCCCCGGGCGCTACCCGAGTCGCACCTGCCGGTGGTGCTGCCCCACGTCGAGGACTACGCCCCCGCCACCTTCGCGGACGACGACGAGACATCGGAGCCGCTGCCGCCGCTGGCCCGGGCCACGGAGTGGGTCGACGTCACCCTGGACCTGGGCGAGGGCACCAAGACCTACCGGCGTGAGACCAACACGATGCCGCAGTGGGCGGGCTCGTGCTGGTACGAGCTGCGCTACCTGGACCCGGACAACGACAAGACGTTCGTCGACCCCGAGAACGAGCGCTACTGGATGGGCCCCCGCTTCCCCGGCGATCCCGGGGGCGTCGACCTGTACGTGGGCGGTGCCGAGCACGCGGTGCTGCACCTGCTGTACGCCCGGTTCTGGCACAAGGTGCTGTACGACCTGGGGCACGTGTCCTCGGCCGAGCCGTACCGCCGGCTGTTCAACCAGGGCATGATCCAGGCGGCGGCCTACAAGGACGCCCGCCAGCTCTATGTCGAGGCGGCCGAGGTCGAGGAGCGCGAGGGCGGCTTCTGGCACGGCGACCAGCCGGTGACGCGGGTGTTCGGCAAGATGGGCAAGAGCCTGCGCAACTCGGTCACGCCCGACGAGATGTACGAGAGCTACGGGGCCGACACGCTGCGGCTGTACGAGATGTTCACCGGGCCGCTGGACCAGAGCCGGCCGTGGGAGACCAAGGCGGTCGTCGGCGTCTACCGCCTGCTGCAGCGCATCTGGCGCAACGTGATCGACGAGGACACGGGCGAGGTCACGGTGTCCGGCGACAGCGCCGACGACGACACGCTGCGGGTCCTGCACCGCACGGTCGAGGCGGTCCGCGACGGCATGGAGAACATGCGGTTCAACGTGTCGATCGCCAAGATCACCGAGCTGAACAACCACCTGACGGCCCGCTATCCCTCCGGTGGGGTCCCCCGCTCGGTGGTCGGGCCGCTGGTGCTGCTGCTCGCGCCCCTGGCACCGCACGTGGCCGAGGAGCTGTGGTCGCGGCTGGGCCATCCGGACTCCCTGGCCACCGAGCCGTTCCCCGAGGCCGACCCCGCCTACCTGGTGGACGAGACGATCGAGATCCCGGTCCAGATCGACGGGAAGGTGCGGGGCCGGGTGGTGGTCCCGGCGGGCGCGGATGCGGCCGCCGTCGAGGCCACGGCCCGCGCCGACGAGCGGGTGGCGGCCCTGCTGGAGGGCCGCACCGTCCGCAAGGTCGTGGTCGTCCCCGGCCGCCTGGTCAACTTCGTGCTGGGGTGACCGGCGGCGACCCATGTGATTTGAGGGTGCGGGGCGATTTGGTAGTGTTGCTCTTCCTCTCGGGGCTATAGCTCAGTTGGTAGAGCGCGTCCATGGCATGGACGAGGCCGTGGGTTCGATTCCCACTAGCTCCACGCTCGAGGCGTCTCTGGCGTGACGACGCTCCTAGCGCTGACCGGGCGTCACGAGTCCGGACTCGTAGGCGGCGACGACGAGCTGGGCCCGGTCGCGCGCGTGGAGCTTGGTCATCGCCCGGCTCACGTGGGTCCGTGCGGTGGCGACGCTGATGAACAGCTGGGCGCCGATCTCCTCGTTGCTCAGGCCGCGGCCGACCAGGGCCAGCACCTCGCGTTCGCGATCGGTCAGGAAGTCGAGCGCCGGGCTCGGCGCCACCCGCGGGCCTGACCGGTTGACGAACTCGCCGATGAGCCGGCGGGTGACGCTGGGCGAGAGCAGCGAGTCGCCCGCCGCCACGATCTTGAGCGCCCGGACCAGCTCGACCGGTTCGGTGTCCTTGATGAGGAAGCCGCTGGCGCCGGCTCGCAGGGCATCGACGATGTACTCGTCGAGCTCGAAGGTCGTGAGGATCAGCACGCGCACGTCGTTCAG
>DASSUD010000304.1:0-2156 GCA_035707385.1 Acidimicrobiales bacterium | reverse complement strand
ATCCGCAACGAGCTGGTCGAGGACCACCGGTGGCTGGCGCTGCACTGCGCCCGGCAGTTCGCCCGCAAGGGCGAGCCCCTGGAGGACCTCGTACAGGTGGCGATGGTCGGCGTGCTCAAGGCGGTCGACCGCTTCGACCCCTCCTACGGGTTCGTGTTCACCACCTTCGCCGTCCCCACCATCACCGGCGAGCTGCGGCGCCACTTCCGGGACAAGACCTGGTCGGTGCACGTGCCCCGGCGGGCCAAGGAGCTGTACCAGTCGGTCAGCGGCGTGGCCGAGGAGCTGAGCCAGACGCTGATGCGGTCGCCGACCGTGCCCGAGATCGCCCAGCGGTCGGGGACGACGGTGGAGGAGGCGCTGGAGGCGCTGGAGGTCCGGGCCTCGTACCGGGGCGTGCCCCTGGCTCCGCCCGGCGACGACGAGCGGCCGGAAGGCCCGGGCGTCGGCGACCTCGACGCGGGCTTCGCCGCGGCGGAGGCCCGCCTGACCGTGGGCCGGCTGCTGCAGACCCTGGGCGAGCGCGACCGCCGCATCGTGGAGCTGCGCTTCCTCGACGGCCTCACCCAGTCCGAGATCGCCGCCCTGGTCGGGGTCAGCCAGGTGCAGGTGTCGCGGCTGCTGCGGACCGCCCTCGACCGCCTGCGCCGGCCCCTCCTCCGGGACCGGGCCTGACCGTCACCGGGTCAGTCGAACGGGGCGTCCTCGTCGTCGGTGACGGGGCGCTCGGCGTCGGGGAGGGCCCCCGGCTCGTCACCCGGCCGCGCGGCATCGTCAGGCACGGCGCGCTCCTCGTCGGGGACCAGGTGGGTCGCCGGTTCGGTGCCGTCCGCAGTGGCCGGCCGCTCGTCGTCGGGCACGAGGGGGGTGCTCATGCCCGCACCATTCCCGCCGGAGCGGGCCGAGATGCGCACGCCGGCCGGTTTCGGGCCGCGGCGGCCGGGAAGCGGACGGCCCGATGCGGGTGATCGACTGCGCCGGGCCGGGGATCACCCGGCGGAGGGCCGGCAACGGCTTCACCTACCAGGACCAAGACGGCAACCGGGTCGACGACCCCGCGGTGGTCGACCGCATCCGGGCCCTGGCCGTTCCTCCGGCCTGGACCGACGTCTGGATCTGCCCCGATCCCCGCGGCCACATCCAGGCCACCGGCACCGACGCCCGGGGCCGGCGCCAGTACCGGTACCACGACGAGTGGCGGGAGCGGAAGGACCGGGAGAAGTACGACCGCATGCTGGACATGGCCCGGGCCCTGCCCCGGTTGCGGGAGCGCCTGGCCCGCGACCTGGCCGGGGACGGCCTGGGCCGCGACCGGGTCCTGGCCTGCGCCGTCCGGCTGCTCGAGCTCGGCCTGTTCCGGGTGGGGGGCGAGTCCTACGTGGAGGACAACGGCAGCTACGGCCTCGCCACCGTCCGCAAGGGGCACGTGCGGGCCGTCGGCGGCCAGCTGCGCTTCGACTACCCGGCCAAGGGCGGCCAGCGGCGGGTGGTGGAGATCCGGGACCCCGAGGTGATCGACGTGGTCCGGGCCCTCAAGCGCCGGCGCCGGGGCGGGCCCGAGCTGCTGGCCTACAAGGACGAGGGGGGCCGGTGGCACGACGTCCGGTCCTCCGACATCAACGCCTACCTGCAGGAGGTTCTCGGGTCCGACTTCTCGGCCAAGGACTTCCGAACCTGGGCCGCCACCGTCCTGGCCGCGGTGGCGCTGGCCGCCGAGGAGGCCGAGGTGGACGGCGAGCTGTCCGACACCCGGCGCCGGCGGGCGGTGGTGCGGGTGGTCAAGGGCGTGGCCTCCCAGCTCGGCAACACGCCCGCCGTGGCCCGCGGCTCCTACGTCGACCCGCGGGTCATCGAGGAGTTCAACCGGGGTGAGACCGTGGGCGAAGACCTGGCGGAGTCGATCGACGACGACACCGCCCTCGACGGGGTGGACCCCGACGTGCTGAGCGAGATCGAGGAGGAGGTGGTCTCGCTCATCGAGCGGGGCCGGCGCCGCCGGGTCCGCTGAGCTCGGCGTTCGAACGCCGAGACGACCTGTCAGTCGGGGTGGGTGAACCGGCCCACCTGGACGGCGTAGCCCGCCTTCTCCAGGGCGGCCACCACCCGCTCGACGTGGTCGAGGTCGAGGGTCTCGACGGTCACCTCGATCTCGGCCG
>DASSUD010000303.1:0-3637 GCA_035707385.1 Acidimicrobiales bacterium | reverse complement strand
GCCGCGCTGGCCGACGACGAGACCCGGGTCGTGCGCGTCCGGGCGGGTCGCGACGTCAGCGAAGCGGCCCGCCGCACCGATCCCGTGCTGATCGTGCTGGACATGCAGATCGGCAACATGGGCGGCATCGCCACCGCCCTCGACCTGGAGCAGGAGTTCGAAGCCGGCACCACCCCCGAGGCCCCGATCCTGCTGCTGCTCGACCGGCCGGCCGACGTCCCCCTGGCCCGGCGCTGGGGCGTCGACGGGTGGCTGACCAAGCCCCTCGACGCCTTCCGCCTGCGGCGGGCGGCCAGGGCGCTGCGAGCCGGCGGGACGTACCACGAGCCGTCGGGCCTGGCGAGCTGACCGCGGCCGCCGAATCCACGGGCGCCGCGGGGGCGGCGGCGTCACGATGGGAGGCATGACGGACCTGGCCGAGCTGTTCCCACCGGCGGGCATCGTGATCCGCACGCCGCGGCTGGAGCTGCGGTGGCCCACGACGGACGACCTGTGCGACCTGGCCGTCGTGGCGGCGGCCGGAGTGCACGACGAGGCGACGATGCCGTTCCTCACCCCGTGGACCCGGGGGACGCCCGAGGAGCGGGCCCGCAGCGTCCTGCAGTGGAGCTGGGGGACGTGGGGTTCGTGGGAGCCGAGGAGGTGGAGCTGGTCGTCGGTCACGGTGGTGGACGGGCAGGTCGTCGGCACCCAGGGGATCCAGGCCGTCGACTTCGGTGTGTGCCGGACGGTGGAGACCGGGTCGTGGATCGGCATGGCGCACCAGGGGCAGGGGATCGGCAAGGAGATGCGGGCGGCGATGCTGCACTTCGCGTTCGCCGGCCTGGGCGCCGTGCTGGCCACCACCGGGGCGTTCGAGGACAACCCCAGCAGCCTCGGCGTCACCCGCTCGCTGGGCTACGCCGCCAACGGCTACCACGTCATGGCGGTCGAGGACCGGTGCCGGCGCGAGCTGCGCTTCACGCTCGACCGCGAGGCGTGGGAGCCCACGCGGCGCGACGACATCGAGCTGTCGGGCGTGGAGGCGGCGCTGCCGCTGTTCGGGGCGGTCGAGGCCGACGCCTCGGACGGCGCGGAATTGTCGCCATAGGGTTGTCGCAACGGGCGGCGACGGTCGTCCCATGACCACCGCCACCACCACCGCCGACGTCGGCGCGGCCGCCGACTTCCTGTGGCGCAACGGGCGCCTCGTGGAGCGGCGCCGCTTCGCCCACCGCTTCGACCGCCCGGACACGGACGGCGTGGCCGCCGCGGTGCTCGCCTACCGCAACGCCGACGGCGGCTTCGGCCAGGCGTTCGAGCCCGACTGCCGGACACCGCACAGCCAGCCCCAGGCCACCCGCCTGGCCCTGGGCTCGCTCGCGGCCGTGGGCCGGCTCGACCGCGACGTCGCCGCCGGCGCCGCGTCCTGGGTGCAGACCGTCCTGGCCGCCGACGGCGGCGTGCCGTTCTGCCTGCCGACGGTGGCGGGCTACCCGCGGGCGCCGTGGTGGGATCCGGGCGGGGACCCGCCCCCGGCCAACGTGACGCCCACCGGCGGGCTGGTCGCGCAGCTGCGGGGCGGCGGCGTCGACGCGCCCTGGCTCGACCGGGCGGAGGCCTGGTGCTTCGCCGAGCTCGACCGGGTCGTGGCGGCCGGCGAGGCGCCCTCCCAGTACCACGTCGACGACCTGGCCGAGCTGTGCGAGCGGGCGGCCGACCGGGCCGCCGCGGAGCGGGCGGTCGAGGTCCTGAGGGAGCTGCTGGCCGCCGGCCGGGTCATCCCGCTGACGCCGGGGTCCGGCGACGCGCCCGACACCCACACCCCGCTCGACGTCGCTCCGACCCCCGACCACCCGCTGCGCGCCGCGTTCCCCGACGGCACGATCGAGCTGTTCCTCGACCGGCTGGCGGCCGCGCAGGAGGACGACGGTGGCTGGCCCATCGACTGGCCGGCGCCGGGGCCCACGGCCGTGTCCGAGTGGCGGGGCGTGCGGACGGTCGGCGCGCTCGAGGTGCTCACCGCCTACGGTCGCCTACCGGGGTGAACCGGACCGACCGCCTGTACGCCATCGTCGAGGAGCTGCGCGCCCGCGCCCCTCGGCCGGTGTCACGCCGGTGGCTGGCCGAGCACTTCGAGGTCAGCGTCCGCACCGTCGAGCGTGACATCGCCAGCCTGCAGCAGGCGGCGGTGCCGATCTGGTCGCAGCCGGGGCCCGAGGGCGGCTACGGCATCGACGCCGGGCACACGCTGCCTCCGCTCAACCTGACCGGCCTGGAGGCCACGGCGGTGGCGGTCGCGCTGGCGGCGGCCGGCGACGCCCCCTACGCCTTCCACGCCCGCACGGCGGCGGCCAAGGTCGCCGCCGTGCTCACCGCCACCGGCGCCGACCCGGACATGGCCGCCCGCATCCGGGTCACACCGTCGCCCCCACCAGGGCCGCCCGACGTCGTCGCGGCCGTCGAGCGGGCGGTGGCCGAGGGCCGGGTGGCGGAGCTGTCGTATCGCGACCGGGAGGGCCGCACGAGCCGGCGCCAGGTCGAGTGCCACGGGCTGTACGGGAGCGTGCAGGCCTGGTACCTGGTCGGCTGGTGCAGGCTCCGGGACGCGGGACGGCTGTTCCGGCTCGACCGCATCGTCACCATCGAGGTGCTGGCGGAACGCGTCGTCGACCGAGACCTGGACGCGGTGCTGGGCTGGGTCCCCGGCAGCCCGGAGCGCCCCTCGCTCGTCCCGCTGGAATGACGCCGGCGCCGGACCGGCGCATCCGGCCACGGGCGCCGGATACTCGAGTCGAAGCGGCCGGGGCGAGCGGATAGAGTCGTCTCTCCGGTTCACCGGGTGGTGGCTCAGCTTGGCAGAGCGCTGCGTTCGGGACGCAGAGGTCGGGAGTTCAAATCTCCCCCACCCGACACCACAGAGAGGGCCTGCTCACAGGCCCTCTCGCCGCGTCTCGGGCTGGGCCGGCTCAGTCACCCTCTGGGGCCTCGATCCCGCGATCATCCCGCGGGGTCGGATCGAGGAACCGGGCCGCCATGGCATCGGCGGCCGCCTGCTGCTGCCCGGTGACCACCTGGGCGTAGAGGTCGAGCGTCACCCGGGCGTCGGTGTGTCCGAGGAGCGACTGCGCCGTCTTCACGTCGACACCGGCAGCCACGAGCCCGGTGGCCGATGCCCGGCGCAGGTCGTGGAACCCCAGCCCCTCTACCGCCGTCGAGCGGTCGCCGCGTCCTCGACCATCTCGCCCAGGCCGGCGGCGATAGTCGCCGGGTGCCAGGCCCGGCGCAGCACTAGGTCACCGTCCCGACGTTGGGACACCGACACGAGGTGACTAGCGCTGCGTTGCCGGAAGCGGCTCTACAGGCCGGACATCACTAGACCGTGGACTGTGGAGGCATGGCGCGCCGCCAGGGCGCAACACCTCGGCTCGTCACCCACGCGCCGATCTGAGACGACCGCAGCTCGGGCAGTTGCGCCAGAACGACTGGCTCACGGGCACCGTCACTAAGGGGGGCCTCCGCCACGACGGATCGAGGCTTCTTGTCGCCCGTCGCCTGGGCTCAGGTCGAGAGCGACCCGGCGTAGATCTGCCAGGCCAACACCGACTTGGCTCCCAAGCTCAGCACGAGGTAGGCCTTCTCGCCGAAGGCGTAGTCC
>DASSUD010000302.1:0-3212 GCA_035707385.1 Acidimicrobiales bacterium | reverse complement strand
CGCGGTCCTGTTCCTCGACCTCGACCACTTCAAGCCGATCAACGAGACGCTCGGCCACCCGGTGGGCGACCGGGTGCTGGCCATCGTGGCCGACCGGCTGCGGGGCGTGCTCCGGCCGGGCGACCTGGTCGCCCGCATCGGCGGGGACGAGTTCGCCGTGCTGTGCGAGCGCCTGACGGCGGCCGACGACATAGAGGCGGTGGCCAAGCGGCTCCTGGGCGTGATCCGGGAGCCGATCCAGCCCCGGGCCGGCCTGGCCACCGAGGTGCGGGTCGACGCCAGCATCGGCGTCACCGACCTGGACCCCGACGAGGGTGTGGACGCCACGCTGGCCCGGGTCGACCAGGCCATGCGTGAGGCCAAGATCACCGGCCGGGGCCGCTGGGTCCGCTACCGCAGCTGAGCCCCGGAGGCGACACCGCTCGGCAGGGTGGGGGCCCTACGATGCGCGCCCGTGGCTGACATGGCCGTGCACCGCATCGGCAGCCGCGAGTACCGCGTCCACGGGCTCCAGGCGCTGGCCGAGGAGATCAGGGGGGCGGCCCGCCAGGTGTCGGAGGCGACGGGGGGTCGTATCGACGCGGCGCGCCTCGCCCTCGACGGCTGGCACGGCCGGCACGCCGCCGCGTTCGTGGAGCGGGCCAACGGCCTCCTGAGCGACACGGTGACGTTCCAGCTGGCGGCGCAAGACGCGGCCTCGACCTGCGAGTGGTGGCCCGGCGAGGTCCGCGGCAGCAGCTACGGCGACAACTACATCTACCAGGGGTCCCAGATCTACTGGACCGACGACGAGCCCTCGACGTCCAGCGCCACGCCCAGCGCCCTGCGGGGCTTCGTGACGGCGGCCGGCGAGCAGGCGGGCCTGCTCGGCCGGGCCGCTGCCGCGGTGACGACCGCCGACCTCACCGCCGACGTGTCGGTGCAGCGGAGCCTGACCTCGGAGGAACGCCAGGAGCAGCGCGACGCGGGCACCCCCAACTTCGAGATCGAGCAGATGACGGTGTGGGGCGACCCGCAGCCCTGCCCCGTGAGCGAGGTCTTCGGCCTGCCCGACCTGTCCGGCCAGGCCGCCACCGTCCAATCCGACGCCGACGCCTTGGCGGACTGGGTCACCGCCGTGGCGTACGCGTTCGAGAAGGACGACGCCGGCCTGCTCCAGCTGCTGCTCGACCACCCGGAGGTGGCGGGCTACTTCGCCGGGGGCCTGACCCCCGACGGACGCATGACGGGCGAGGCCGCGCTGGCGCTGGTCCTGGCCAACCTGGGCCTGTTCGACCAGGCCGGGGGCCGGGGCGACCGCGACGGCCTCGTCGGGCTGCCCGACCTGGAGGCCATCGCCGACGACGCGTCGATGCCCGCCCACCTGCGTGACGCGGCGCGGTACCTGCTGGACAACCGGCTGCTGCTCAGCATGGCCAGCATCGTCGACGATCACCAGGCGTTCGAGGTCGAGCCGGAGGAGGGCCGGTTGACCGCCGACGGCATCCGGCAGTTCCTGCAGTTCAACCACTCGGTCAACGAGGTGGCGCTCAACTTCGACCTGCTCGACATCGCGGCGCACGGCGGCGACCCCGACGGCTACGTGTCCCCCAACGACCTGCGGGCCGCGGCGGAGGACATGTCGCTCCCGGCCGGGCTGCGGGACGCGGCGTCCTTCCTGCTGGCCAACGGCATGCTCACCCAGCGGATCCAGGGCTACGAGCGCGCCAACCTGGCCCGCATGACCTACGACCACATGCTGGGGGGCCAGACTCTCACCGACGACGTGGCCGGCTTCAACCGCAACGGCGTCATCGCCCTGGCGATCGACCAGCAGGCGTTCCCCGACCCGGGCGACGCCCGCCGCTTCGTGCTCGACCTGCCGGTGTCCGACGCCTACGGCCACGGCGGCCTGCCCCTCAGCCTGGTGTCCGACGAGGGCGTCAAGGCGCTGGCCAACTCGGCGCTGGTCGACGCCCGGGGCGACCTGAGCGACAGCCACGCGGTGATCGCCCACCTGCCGGAGACCACCGGTTGGAACGGGTCCCGGGGCGCGGTCGAGCAGGCCGGTGGCGTCCGCAACACGCTGATCAACGGCTACTACGACCTGCTGGCCAAGCGGGCCGACGCCCTGTTCGCGGGCGACCTGGCGGGCCACCCCGAGCTGGCGGGCCACCCGGGCGCCAACTGGCTGATGTTCGCGCCCTGGGCGTCCAACGGCGTGCACGGGGTCATCACCGGCGACATCACCGGGCCGCTCGGCTTCACGACCTCCGGCATCCAGCAGGCGGCGGCGGACGGCAACCAGTTCATCTTCAACGACATCGGCGGGCGCTACGCCGCCTTCATCGAGATGTACGAGGCCAACCCGCATCCGACCGAGGCCCAGCTGGAGAGCTTCTTCTCCGACAACTTCGGCGACGGCGACGGCACGATCCGCAACGGCTTCGCCGCCTACGTGGCCGCGATGGAGGAGGACGACCCGACGCGCAGGCAGCGGCTGATGTTCGAGGCCAACACCCTGGTCGCCACCCATGAGCAGGCGGGTGTGCAGCCCTACCTGGAGGACGTCTCCTTCGGGCCCGACGGCATCGCCACCCGCTTCGTCGAGCTGCAGGTCGGGAACACGCGCCTGGCGGTGACCGACGACGTGCCCCCGGGACCGACCACGAACAACCTGATCATCCCCCAGGACCTGCTGTCGTTCGACACCGGCGACCGGACCGCGGCGAGCTACGTCGGCGACGACCACCGGTTCCAGATCGGCGGCGAGAACGTGGACGGCGTGGTGAACATGGGCGAGATCCGGGGGCACGAGGCGTTCCAGCCGGACTTCTCCGGCTCGACCACCGACTGGTGGCGGGACGGCACCGGCGGCGGGGAGGGCGACCCCGAGAGCCTGGCGGGTTCGAACGCCACCAGCTGGCCCGACTGGAGCGAGCGGATGAACTACATCCTCCACCTGTTCGAGCAGAACCACACCAACCCCCGAGCTGTACAACACCGACCGCATCGGCGTGGACCTCGACGACGTCGGTTGGCTGGAGGACGGAGCCCTGCCCCGTGGCTGACGGCCCCCGGGCGATCCGGATCGCTATGGTCGCCGCCATGGTCATCGGCTCCGGCATCGGCGCAGCCTGCGGCGGCGACGGGGGCCGTCCCGACGGCTGGGAGCGGCCCCGCGACGACGAGATCCGCTCGACCATCGACGCGGTGTGGGCGGCCGTCGGCGC
>DASSUD010000301.1:0-15500 GCA_035707385.1 Acidimicrobiales bacterium | reverse complement strand
ACGAGCCGGGCGACCTGGTGGTGGTCGACATCGACAGCCGGTCCTTCGTCGCTCTGGCGCTGGCGGCCTCGGTGGCGGTGGCCGTGTTCGCCGTGGTCTCGGTGGCCGACGACGTGCTGACCGGCATCGGCGTGGGCGCCGTGGTCGGCGTGGCCCTGTCCCCGGTGGTCAGCGCGGTGCAGCGCCGCTGGAAGACCACCCGCGGCAGCGCCGTGGTCCTGGTGGGGACCGCGCTGGCCCTGGCCATCGCCGCCGTCGTCCTGCTGGTGGCCCCGGCCGCCGTCCGCCAGGCGCAGGACTTCAGCGACGAGCTGCCCTCGACCGTGCGCGACTTCTACTCGTGGCCGATCGTCGGCCCCCGCCTGCGCGAGGCCGACGCCGCCGGCCGGGTCGAGAAGTGGATCGACGACGCCCCGGCCAACGTCGACGACGCCACCCTGGCCGACCTGGGCGAGCGCCTGCTGGGCGGTGTGGTGAGCTCCATCGTCGTTCTGGTCACGGCGTTGGGCGTGATGGTCGACGGCGAGATCGCGGTGCGGCGGTTCCGGTCCCTGGTGCCGGCCTCGCGGCGCAGGTACGCGGACAGGCTGGGACGCATCGTCTACGCCACCTTCGGCAGCTACTTCGCCGGCTCGCTGTTCGTGGCCGTGCTGGCGGGCCTGGTCACCCTGTCGGTGGGCCTGCTGCTGGGCGTGCCCCTGGCGCCGGTGGCGGGGCTGTGGACCACGCTGACCAACCTGATCCCCCAGATCGGGGGCTTCCTCGGCGGCGGGTTCTTCGTGCTGCTGGCGCTGACGCAGGGGCCCGTCCAGGGCGCCGTCGCCCTGGCCTTCGTGCTCGCCTACCAGAACCTCGAGAACCACGTGATCAGCCCGGCCATCGTGGGCCGGGCGGTGAACCTGTCGCCGCCGGCCACCATGCTGGCGGCGCTGGTGGGCGGCGCCGCCGCGGGGGTGCCCGGGGCCCTGGTCGCCACGCCGCTCATCGGCGCCGTGAAGGCCATCTACCTCGACGCCCGGGGCCAGATGCCGGAGCCGGAGCCCGCGGTGGTCCACAAGAGGCTCTCGCGGTTCCTGCGGCGCCACACCCATGACGACGACGAGGAGCACGAGGACGACGAGGAGGCGGTGGCGTCGGCCTAGTCGTTCCGGCGTCCCTCGTCCGCAACGTGAACCATGCGGGACGCCAGAACGTCGTCGGGCGCCCTACAGCGGCAGGTCGCCGGTGGCGACGCGGGTGGACCCCGTGTCCTTGTAGGCGGCGATGGTCCGCTGGGCGATGCGCATCTGGTGGACCTCGTCGGCGCCGTCGGCGAAGCGGGCCCAGCGGGCGTGCTGGTACATGCTGGCCAGCGGCGTGTCGGTCGAGTAGCCGAGCGCCCCGTGGACCTGGATGGACCGGTCGATGATCCGGCCCAGCGCGTTGGCCACGAAGTGCTTGGCCATCGACACCTCGGACTTGAAGTCGAGCTTGCTGTCGATGCGGTAGGCGGCGTGCAGGACCATCAGCTTGGCCTGGTACAGCTCCATGGTGGAGTCGGCGATCATCCACTGGATGCCCTGCTTCTCGGCCAGCAGCGAGCCGTGGGCGAAGCGGTTGAGCGAGCGGTCGACCATCATGTCGAGAGCCGTCTCGGCCTGGGCGATCCAGCGCATGCAGTGGGCCAGGCGGGCCGGGCCGAGCCGGTACTGGCCGAGCAGGTGGCCCTGGCCCCGGCCGCCCAGCATGGCGCCGGCCGGCAGCCGCAGGTCCTCGATGCGGATCTCGGAGTGGCCGGTGGAGCCGTGCATGGTCTCGACCTCGCGCACCTCGGTCCAGCCCGCGGACGGGATGTCGACGATGAACGCCGAGTTCGCCGCCTGGGGCAGGTCGGGGTCGTCCTCGGTGCGGGCGATGAGGATGGCGAAGTTGGCGCGGTGGGCGTTGGAGATGAACCACTTGTGGCCGTTGACGACCCACTCGTCGCCGTCCTGGTAGGCGTGGGTCTGGATGAGCGTGGGGTCGGAGCCGGCCACCTCGGGCTCGGTCATGGCGAAGCAGCTGGACTTGTAGCCCTTGCACAGCGGCTCGAGGTACGTCTCCTTCTGCTCCTCGGTGGCCCAGTGGAGCAGGGTGTGCATGTTGCCCTCGTCGGGGGCCTGGCAGTTGAACACCCAAGGGCCGAGCCGGGTCTTTGCCGCCTCGGCCTGGACCATGGCCAGCTCCACGTGGCCGAGGCCCATGCCGCCCCACTCCTCGGGCATGTGGGGCAGCCAGATGCCCGCCTCCTGGGCCTTGGCCCGCATGCCGAGCAGGATGCGCAGGTAGTCCTCCCGGCCGATGTTCTCGGTGTCGCCGATCTCGGCCTCGCCCGGCTTGATCACGTCGTCGACGAAGGCCCGCACCCGCAGGCGGATGTCCTCGAGCTCGGGGGTGAGGGTGAAGTCGATCGACATGGTGGGGTCAGCCTTTCGCGATGACGGTGTGGGCGCGGGCGAGCAGCCCGAGGGTGGTCGCGTGGAGCAGGTCGCCGGTGACCTTGGGGGCCTTGCCCGCGCACGCCCGGGCGTGGGTGCCCTCCAGCACGATGCCGAGCTTGAAGCAGGCCATGGCGGTGTACCAGGGAACCGCGGACGTGTCGCGCTCGGAGCGCTGGGCGTAGCGGGCCACGATCTCGGCGGGCCCGGGCAGGCCGGGGACGCCGCCGCCGATGCCGCCGAAGCCGGTCGACCCGTCACCCCCGTCGGGGCCGATCGGCCAGGTCCCGAGCATGTTGCCGAGGTCGAGCAACGGGTCGCCGATCGTGCACATCTCCCAGTCGACGATGGCGGCGACCTCGGGGGCGTGCGGCGAGATCATCACGTTCGAGAGGTGGTAGTCGCCGTGCATGATGCCGGGCCGCCATTCCACGGGCCGGTTGGCGTCGAGCCAGGCCGCCACCTCGTCCAGGTGGGGGATGTCGGGGCCGGGGTAGCCGTCCAGCTCGCCGTAGGACTCCAGCTCGCCCTGCCAGCGGGGAACCTGGCGCTCCAGGAAGTCGGGCTTGCCGAAGTCCGCCAGCCCCACCGCCACGTGGTCGACGGCGCCCAGGGCGGCGATGGCGTCGGCCATGTGCAGGCCGATGGCGTGGCCCGCGGCCGGGTCGCCGGCCAGCGACGGGGGCAGCCCGCCCGCCGGGTTGAAGCCCTCGACGGGCTCCATCAGGTAGAAGACGGCGTCGCCGGCCACCCCGGTCCCGGGCCCGCCCGGTCCGGCCACGAAGCCGGGGTGGGGGACGTCGCTGCCGGCCAGCGCCTGGAGGACCCGGGCCTCGCGCCGCATGACGTCGTTGCTCTTGCGGCGCAGGTGCCGGGGACCCCGGCGCAGGACGTACTCGCGCCCGCCGCGGCGGAACCGCAGCAGCAGGTTCTGGGTCCCGCCGGCCAGCACCTCGGTGCCGGCGATGTCACCCGGGGGGAGGCCCTCGCCGTCCATCCAGGCCCCGAGGGCGGCGAGGTCCACGAGGTCGGTGCCGACGCCGGCGTCCTGATCGCTCATGCGGTCGATCGTGTGCCGCGGGGGCGCCGCGCGGCCAGCCGGCGGGTCTCGTCGGACAGCGGGGCGGTGAGGACGCCGGCCACCAGGTCGACGAGGTGGGCCGTGAACAGGCGGTCGTCGGTGTGGGGCGCGGTCTGGGCCCGGCGCCCGAGCTCGACCGCGGCGAAGCGGATGGCGGTGAAGCGGCGGTGGAGCCGGGTGGCGTCGTCCTCCAGCAGGCTGCCGACCAGCGTGCGCCAGCGGTACATGCTCGACCGGGGGTCGTCGAGGGAGGCGGGGTTGATCGGTGGCCGGGGCCGGTTCATGAGGTCGGCCAGGATCCGCAGGTACTGGGGCCCGCCGTCGGGGTCGTCGAGCTTGGACGCCAGCGGGCGGACCAGCGCGCCCGCCAGGGCCCGCACGTCGGGGAGCGCCTCGGCCTCGTAGGCGTCGAGCATGGCGTGGCGGCGCGCCTCGACCTCGCGGCCGTGCTTGACCATCACGGCCCGCAGCAGCCCGTCGCGGTCGCGGAAGTGGTACTGCAGCGCCGACCCGTTGCGGGCACCGGCGACCCGGTTGATCTCCCGCAGGCTGATGCCCTCGATGCCGTGGGTGGCGAACAGCTGCTCGGCCGCGCTGATCAGCCGGTCGGCGGTCGGAATGGCGGTGTCCTCATGCATTCGCATTAGAGGCTAGTCCGGCCGCATTCTCGGCGGCGAAGTACCGGCCGGGGCTCGTGCCCATCTGGCGGGCGAACATGGCCCCGAAGGCGCTCGGCGTGCTGTAGCCCACGGCCACCGCCACCCGGCTCACGGGGTCGCCCGCGGCCAGCAGCCGCAGCGCGGCGACGAGGCGCGCCCGCTGGCGCCACTGGCCCACGCTCATCCCCGTCTCGGCCCGGAACCGGCGCTCGATCGTGCGGCGGGCGGCGCCGGCGTCTCGGGCCAGGCGGTCGACGGGGGCATCGCCGGCGGGATCCGCGGCCAGTGCGGCCGCCACCGCCGCAGCTCGGGGGTCCCGGGGCCGGGGAAGCTGGAGGGGCGCCGCCGGCAGGGCCTCCAGCAGGTCGAGCACCACGCCCACCAGGCGGGCGTCCGGGGGGTGGTCCGCCCACAGCGGCGCGCGGCGCACGGCGTGGTCGACCAGCTCCCGCAGCAGCGGCGGCACGTTCACCGCTCGGCAACCGGTCGCCAGGCCAGCGGGGACGGGGGCCGTCGAGGCCAGGTACAGCGCCCGCACCCGGACCCGCCCGGTCATGACGAGGCGATGGTGCACGCCGTCGGCCACCCACACCGCCCGCTGGGGCGGGACCACCCAGGTGCCCGTCCCGGCCTCGACGGTGAGCACGCCCCGCGTGGCCAGCAGCAGCTGGTGCCAGCCCGGCGGCTGCGGCAGCACGACCTCCCCCGGCGGGTGGGTCACGGCGTAGCCGCGGGCCAGCGGCTCGTCCTGTCGCATGCGCGACATCATCTGCCGCACCAGCGGCGGTGCGCCAGGCCCCCCGTCCGTACAGTCGCCCCATGACACCGGCACCCGGCCACCTGGCCCACTTCGCCATCAACGCCGACGACACCGCGGCCGCCCGCCGCTTCTACGGGGCCGTCTTCGGCTGGACCTTCACGCCCTGGGGGCCACCCGACTTCTTCCACGTCCGCACCGCCGACGGCAATGCCCCCGCGGCCGAGGCCGCCCTCCAGGCCCGCCGGGACCTGGCCCCGGGGCTGCGCACCACCGGGTTCGAGTGCACCGTCGCCGTCGAGGACGTGGACGCGGTGCTGGCCGCGGTGCGGGCCGGGGGCGGCGAGGTGCTCATGGAGAAGACGACGATCTCGGGGGTCGGCGACCTGGTGTGGTTCGCGGACCCGTCCGGCAACGTCGTGGGGGCCATGCGCTACGACGCGGCTGCCGACTGACCCCGGCGCGGATCCCGCTTCGGTAGGGTCCGGGGTCATGCTGCGACGCCGGCGGCCACCCCCGGACCCCCTGGCGCACGTCGACCCCGCCGCCGTGTCGGCCCGCTTCGCGGGGTCCGTGGCCGACGCCCTGGACGCCCGCCGCCGCTTCGCCGGCCTGCTGGCGGGCGTGCGGGAGGGCCCGGTGCGGGACCGGCTGACCGCCGCCGGCGAGCGGCTCGAAGCCGGCGTGCTGGCGGTGTGGGACACGGCCCGGCGGGCGACCGACGTCGAGCACACGCTGGCCACGCTCGACCCCGACCGGGTGGCCGACGACTACAAGCGGGCCAAGCGGGTCGCAGGCGACGACGAGCTGGAGGCCGTGCTGGCCCAGCGCTTCGCCTCGGTCCAGCGGCTGCTCAACGCGCTCGACGACACCGAGGACCGGCTGCGGCTGCTCGACGCCCGGCTGGGGGCGGCGGTGGCCGGCGCCGCGGAGGTGGCCCTCGGCACCACCGGGGGCGACGCGCTGGGCGCCGAGATGGACGGGGTGGTGGCCGAGCTGGAGTCGCTGCGGGCCGCCCTCCACGAGCTCGGCTGAACCCGCGCCGGGCCCACCGGCGCGCCGCCGATCAGTCGAACTCGAAGAGGTCGTCCAGGAACGACCGCTTCTTGCGGCGCTTGCCGTAGCGGTCGTCGTCGCGGTCCCGTTCGCGGTCCCGGTCCCGGTCCCGGTCGCGGTCGCGGTCGTAGCGGTCGCGGTCGTAGCGGCGCTCGTCCTCGTAGCGCGGCGGGGGCCGGTCCTCGACCGGGCTGCGACCGCCGGCCGGTGCCATGGCGGCCGAGGCCCGCTCGATCACCTTGTCGAGCTCGCCGCGGTCGAGCCACACACCCCGGCACTGGGGGCAGAAGTCGATCTCCACGCCTTCGCGGGACGAGATCGAGAGGGCGACGTCGCACACCGGGCACTTCATGGGGACTGACCCTACAGGCGCCTCCTGTGACAGCGTTGGGCGATGTTCCTCATCGGACGGCCGCCCGAGTCCCGCCTGGCGCGGATCCTGGACGGCGTGGCCGGCGCCGGGCTGACCTACCCCGAGGTGGGGGCGACCGCCGACCCCGACCGGCTGCCCGCGGGCTACCACCACGCCCACCACGGCCGGTCGCTCGGGGAGGGCGACGCCGTGTTCGCCGCCGCCGCCGAGGGCATCCGCACCTGGGCCCTGCACAGGGGGCAGGGCTTCCGGGTGCTGCCCGCGGGGGCGGCGGTGGCCGAGGGCACGGAGGTGCTGGTGGACGTACCGCTGGTCCCCGGCGTGCACGTGATCGCCACCTGCCGGGTGGTGTGGGCCGTCGACGGGCCGGACCGGGTCGGCTTCGGTTACGGCACCCTGCCGGTCCACCCGGCCTGCGGGGAGGAGGCCTTCGTGGTGGAGCGGGACGCGGGCGGCGTGCGGATCGACGTCCGCGCCTTCTCCCGGCCCCGGCACCCGCTGATGCGGCTGGGCGGGCCGGTCGCCCGTCACCAGCAGGCCCGTGCCATCCGCGGTTACGCCGACGCCCTCGCCCGCCACGTGCGGTCACGGGTGGCGGGCGGGGGCTGAACCGGCCTGCCGCGCTCCGAGCGCGGTCGGACCGCCGCAGCGGGCGAGAGCGAGCGCACCGCTGGCGGGGGCGTCGTATCGTCGCCCCGAATGCGCGCACGCACGGGGGGCAAGGTGACGGCCGAGCAGGCCGTCGGGTACCGCGTGGCCGCGCACCACCTCCACGAGCGCCTCCCGGTGGGCGGGCTGCTCGACGCGGCCGCCGTGGTCGGTATGCAGGACGCCCCGCCGGGCACGGCCGCCCTGGCCCTGGCCGCCCGCGTGGCCAAGCTCACCCCCGGCGACGTCGACTGCGCCCTCCACGACGAGCGGTCGCTGCTGCGCATGGCGGGCCTGCGCGGCGTCCCCCACCTGGCGCCCCGCTGCGACGCCGGGGTGTTCGGCCCCGGCGGCCTGGCCGCCGACGAGGAGTCCCTGCGTGAGCAGCTGGGCTCGGCGTGGACGGCGATCGACGCCCCCGGTTGGACCGCCCGCGAGGCGCTGGGCGCGGTCATCGGCGTGCTGGCCGCGGTGCTGGCCGACGCCGAGCCCCGCACCAAGGGCGAGCTGAGCGAGGCGTTGCACGGCCGGGTGTCGCCGGAGCTCGAGCCGTGGTGCGACGTGTGCGACGTCCACCACGTCCCCGAGCCGCTCCTGCGCCTGGCCGGCATGGCCGGCACGTTCTGCTACGGCTGGCCGCAAGGCACCCGCCAGATGCTGATGGCCACCGACATCTGGCTGGGCGAGCCGCTCGGCGGCGACGTCCGCTCCGGCCGGGTCGAGCTGGCGCGACGCTTCGTGCACGCCTACGGGCCGGTGGCTCCCCGCCACTTCGCCTCCTGGACCGGCATCGGCGCCACCGAGGCCCGGGACCGCTTCCTCGACCTCGGCGACGAGCTGGTGGAGGTGCGGCTGGACGGCACGCCGGGGTGGGTGCTGGCCGCCGACCTGGACGAGCTGCGGGACCCGCCGCCCGCCGGCGGGGCCCGGCTGCTGCCGCCCGGTGACCCCTTCCTCGCCCAGCGGGACCACTCGACCCTGATCCCCGACCGGACGGTGCAGCGGGCGGTGTGGCGGCCGGTCGGGAGCCCCGGCCTCGTGCTGATGACCGGCCATCCGGTGGGCACGTGGCGGTCCCGGGTGGCCGGCCCGAGCCTGGAGGTGACCGTCGACGCCTTCGCCTCGCTGGGCGACCGCCAGCGCACCGCCATCGAGCAGGCCGCCGGCGTCGTGGCGCTGTTCCGGGGCCGGGCCGACGTCACCGTGCGGTTCGGCTAGCAGGGCCCATCCGAACCCCTCGCGGCACGTAACGTAGGAGGGCTACCCGCCTCCAACAGCACCCCCACCAGGACCGACGGAAGGTTCCCGTGACCGAGTTCACAACGAATGCCGAGGGCCGCTCCCTGCCCGCCGAGATCGACAGCACCGTCGCCCACGCCGCCCGGGTCTACGACTACATGCTCGGCGGGACGGACAACTTCGCGGTCGACCGGGCCGCGGCCGAGGCCGCAGCGGCCGCCGTCGGCGGGATGGACAACGTGTGGGCCGAGGTGCAGGCCAACCGGGCGTTCCTCGGCCGCGCCGTGCGCTACCTGACCAACGAGGCCGGCATCCGCCAGTTCCTCGACGTCGGCACCGGCATCCCCAACGCCAACAACGTGCACGCGGTGGCCCAGGGCGAGGCGCCCGAGTCGCTGGTGGTCTACGTGGACAACGACCCGATCGTGCTCGCCCACGCCCACTACCTGCTGAAGAGCGTCGAGCCCGGCAGGACGCGCTACATCCAGGCCGACCTGCGCGACACCGGCAGCATCGTCGACCAGGCCGCGGAGCTCCTCGACCTCTCGCAGCCGGTGGCGGTGATGCTGGTCGGGCTGCTGCACCACTTCCGCGACGTGGACGACCCCTACCGCCTCGTGGCCCGGCTGATGGAGGCGGTGCCCTCCGGCAGCTACCTGGCGATGTCGCACCTGGCGATCGACATCATGCCCGAGGCCATGGAGGCGGCGGCGGTCCACCTCAACGAGGCGATGGAGGAGCCGTGGATCCCGCGCACCCATGCGGCCGTGGCGAGGTTCTTCGAGGGCCTCGAGCCCGTGGAGCCGGGCGTGGTGCAGGTCGACGAGTGGCGCAACCCCGACGCGCCGCCCCCGCCGCCGGGGTGGACCAACCCGCTGTACGTGGGCGTCGGCCGCAAGCCCTGAGCCGCCCGCCCCGCCCGGCCCGCGCCGGGGCTCAGCGCGAGCGACCGTCCACCCCCGGCGGGTCGAACAGGGCCGCCGCCAGGTCGTGCGCCGGCGAGGCCGCGTCAGCCCGGCCCGTGGCCAGGTGCTCGGTCACCAGCGCCAGCAGCGCGCCCCGCACCAGCCGGGCGGCGACCGCCGGGGGCACGGTCAGCTCGGGGAAGCCGGCGGCCAGCCACGCCGCCAGCGCGGGGTCGAGGGTGTCGACGAGGGCCCGGGCGGACTGCCGGGCCGTGGGGTTGCCGTGCAGGCCCTCGCCGAGCAGCAGCCGGAGGATCGCCTGCTCCCCGAGGGTGCGGTCCGCCAGCCAGTGGAACAGGGCCACGAACCGCGGGGCCGGGGCCAGCCCCCGATCGGCGGGCGGGTCCTCGGCGGCCATGCGCTCGCCGTAGCGCCGCTCCTCGATGAGGGCCCGCAGCAGGTCGGCCTTGGACGGGAAGTAGTGGTAGATCGTGGCGACGTTGAGGCCGCAGGCCGCCGCCAGCCGGCGCATCGACGTGCCGGCGCCGCCCAGCTCGCTCACCAGGCCGAGCGCGGCGTCGAGGATCCGTCCCCGCTGGCCGGCTGTCCCCGCGTCGGTGGGGTGGGGGAGGCTCACGCCGTCGCCGCCGGCTCCCGGCGACGCTCGGGCGTGAACACGGCGGGCAGGCTGTTGAGGGCGAGCACCAGGCTGGAGTCGCCCCGGTCGAGGGGGCCGTCGGTGACGGCCCGGATGTCCCGCAGGCGGGAGAACAGCTCACCGAAGACCACGCCGATCTCGGCCCGGGCCAGGTTGGCGCCCAGGCAGTAGTGGGTTCCGACGCCGAAGGCGAGGTGGGGGTTGGGGTCGCGGTCGATGCGGAACTCGTCGGGGTCGTCGAACACGTCCTCGTCGCGGTTGGCCGACTGGTAGAGCATGAAGACCCGGTCGCCGGCCCGCAGGTCGACCCCCCGGTAGGTGTGGTCGGCGGTCACCGTCCGCATGAAGGACATGACCGGGCTGACGTAGCGGACGATCTCGTCGACGGCCAGGTCCATCAGCTCGGGGTGCTCGACCAGCTTGCGGTGCTGGTCGGGGAAGCGGGTGAAGGCGACCAGCCCGCCGGAGAGGGCGTTGCGGGTCGTCTCGTTGCCGGCCACCACCAGCAGGATCAGGAACATGATGAGCTCGTCGTGGCTGAGCTCGCCGCCCCGGGTGCCGCCGCCCGCCGGGGCCAGCTCGCCCTCGTCGAAGGCGTGGGTGAGGATGCCGATGATGTCGTCGGTGGTGCCGTCGGCCCGGCGGGCCTCGATGAGCCCGACGCAGGTGGCGGCGAACTGGCCGCCTGCATCGGCCGCCGCCACCAGCACGGGGTCGTCGGGGTCGGTGTGGCCGTCGCCGGCCATCATGGCGTCGCTCTGGCGGTAGAGCTCGTCCCGCTGGGCGGGGTCGAGCCCCATGAGCTCGGCGATGACGATCAGCGGCACGTGCATGGCGAAGTCGGTGACGAAGTCGCACTCGCCCCGCTCGGCGATGTCGTCGATGATCTCGTTGGACAGGTCGCGGATGTGGTCGGCGAGCTGGCGCACCATGCGGGGCGTGAACCCCTTGTTCACCAGCCGCCGCTGGCGGGTGTGCTCCGGGTCGTCCATGGAGATGATCGACATCGGGGCGGCCACCTTGGGGCGCACGCCCTGGGCCGCGGAGTACAGCTCCTGGTGGCGGCTGATGTGGCTCACGTCCTCGTGGCGGGACACGACCCACAGCTCGTTGCCGGCGTCCCACCACAGCGGGGCGTTGCGGCGCAGCCAGCGGTAGGCGTCCCACGGGTCGTCGTAGAACCGGGGGTCGAGCACGTCGATGTCGAACGGTGGCGCCGGCGTCTCCATGGGTGGCAGCTTGTCAAACGAACGTTTGATGGGCAAGGACGTGTTTGCGTTCCGGCGTCGCTCATGGTTCACATTGCGCATGACGGACGCCGGAACGGGTCGGGTGCAACAGCCGAACATCCTGTTCGTGATCTCGGACCAGGAGCGCGACCGGCGCTGGCTGCCCCGGTCCGTGCGGCTGCCGTGGCGGGAGCGGCTGGCGGCCGAGGGGCTGACGCTCGGCAACCACTACACCCACTCGTCGCCCTGCTCGCCGTCCCGCACCACCATGCACACCGGCCTGCACGTCCCGGACCACGGCGTCCTCGACAACACGGTGTTCCCCTGGCACGCCTCGCTCGACCCCGCGGTGCCCACCATCGGCTCGGTGCTGCGGGCGGCCGGCTACCGGTCGAGCTACATCGGCAAGTGGCACCTGAGCTACGGCCCCACGCCGCCCATGGAGGCCTACGGCTACAGCGACTGGGAGGGCAACGACCAGCACTTCATGGGCTGGGCCGGCACCGGGGTGCACTTCGACCCGGTCATCGCGTCCAACGCCGCCCACTGGCTGGCCCGCAACGCCACCACGCTCGACCAGCCGTGGTTCCTGACCGTGGCGCTGGTCAACCCCCACGACGTGATGTGGTACCCGATCGACCAGCCCGGCTACCAGGCAGAACATCCCGAGGAGCTGGCGGTCGCCCGCGAGCTGCTCGCCGCGTCCCGGTGGATGGACGGCGACGTGCTGCCGGCCTACGCCGAGGACTTCCCGGAGGTGGTCGACCGCCTGCCCGAGAACTTCGGCGACGACCTCATCTCCAAGCCGGCGTGCCAGCGGCAGTGGCGCTGGGACCAGCAGCACGGCATCTGGGGCTTCGTCGACCCGTCCGACCGGCGGGCCTGGCTCCGGCACCTCGACTACTACGTGCGGCTCCACGAGCTGGCCGACGAGTCGCTCGGCACGGTGCTGGCCGCGCTGGAGGCGTCGGGGGCGTGGGACGACACGATCGTCGTGTTCACCTCCGACCACGGCGACATGTGCGGGTCCCACGGCCTGCGGTCCAAGGGCCCGTTCGTCTACGACGAGATCATGAAGGTGCCCGCGGTGGTCAGGGCCCCGGGCGTGACGAGCGCGGGTGCCACGACGTCGGCGCTCACCAGCCACGTCGACCTGGCCCGGACCATCTGCGGCCTGGCCGGCGCCGAGCCCGACCCGGGGATGCGGGGCGTCGACCTCGGCCCGGTGCTGGCCGACCCCGGGGCCTCGGTGCGGGACCAGGTCCTGTTCTGCCACGCCACGGCCCACACGGTGAACATCCGCACCACCCGCTGGCAGATCCGGGGCACGTTCGACGGCCGCCACAAGTACGCCCGCTACTTCGGCGTGGGAGGCGGGCTGCCGAACGATGACCTGTCGGGCAGGCCCACACCCATGCTCTACGGGCCCGACGCCGCCTTCGAGGACCACGAGCACGAGCTGTACGACCTCCGGGAGGACCCGCACGAGGTGGTCAACCTGGCCCACGACCCCGCCCGGCGGGCCGAGCTGCGGGCGCGGTTCGACGCGCTGCGGGCGCTGGAGGCCGCGGAGTTCGCCGGCGCCGGCTGACCGCCCCCATCCCGCTTCGGGGCGGGTCCGGCCGCCGGGTATGGTGGCCCACTCGACGGCGGCGTGGCCGAGTGGCTTAGGCAAGGGCCTGCAAAGCCCTGTACAGGGGTTCGATTCCCCTCGCCGCCTCGCCGGGACCCGCGTTCTGGCGTTCGTTCGTGTCGGTTCTCGACACGAACGAACGCCGAGCGGGCGGGTCGGCCGCGAGAGTCGGCCGGGCGAGGCCCCGGCGCTGCTGCGTAGCCTGCCGCGCATGATCACCTTCGAGGAGTGGGCGTCCCGGGCGATCGCGGTGGACTCCAGCGGCGTGCGGCTGGCCGTGCACGACGAGGGCCACGGCCCGGTCGTGACCTACCTCCACGGCTACCCGGCGTCGACGCTCGACGTGGTTCCCGTGCTCGACCGGCTCGGCGGGCTGCGGGTGGTGGCGCCGGACCTCCCCGGCTTCGGGGCATCGGCCAAGCCGGTCGGGCATCCCTACTCGATCCACGGTGCCACCGACGCCGTCGAGGCGGCCTGGCGCGCGCTCGGTGTCACCGAGACCGTGCTGCTGGCCCACGACTACGGCGTGTCCGTCGGCCAGGAGCTGCTGGCCCGCCAGCTCGACCTGCCGGGCCGGCCGGTCACCGTGACCGGTGTGGTGTGGACCAACGGCGGCCTCTACCCCGACCTGCACCGGCCCACCCCCGGCCAGGCCCTCCTGCTCGATCCCGAGCACGGGCCCGAGGTCGCCGCGGCCATGACCGAGGAGATGTTCGCCGCCGGCATCCGGTTGACGTGGGGGTCCCGCCGGCCCATGAGCGACGACGAGGTCCACGGGATGTGGCAGGCGTTGGAGCACGGCGGCGGCCGCCTCCAGGCCCACGAGCTGCTCCACTACGTCGCGGACCGGCGGGCCCACGCCGACCGCTGGCGGGCCGCCCTCGAGTCGGAGGCCGTCCCCATGCGCTTCGTGTGGGGCGAGCTCGACCCCGTGTCGGGCGGCCACGTCGCCGAGCGGCTGGCCGAGCGCCTGCCGGGCGTCCCGCTGCTGGTGCTGGACGACGTCGGCCACTGGCCGCCGCTGGAGGCGCCCGACGAGGTGGCGGCGGCGGTGCGTGAGCTGGCGGGCTGAGGTCCGCTCAGCGGGGCGGGTTCCCGGCGCGCCGGGCGGCCCGGCCCTGGCGACGCGCGACGCCCGAGCGCGGGAAACCCCCTGAGGGCCGCGCGCCGATCGCCGGTAGCGTCGGCGGTCCGTGCCTGGTCCCGCCGCTCCCGACGCCCTCCCCGACGCTCGCGCCGAGCAACGGGCCGGCACCGTGGCCGGCATCGTCGCCTACTCGCTCTGGGGTGTGTTCCCGCTGCTGTTCCACCAGCTCCGCTCGGTCGGTGCGGGCGAGATCCTGGCCCACCGGCTCGTGTGGGCCTTCCTGGTGGTCGCCGGGCTGCTGGCGCTGCGGCGGGACTGGCGCTGGTTCGCCGGCGTGCGGGCCACCCCCGGGGCCTTGCCCCGGCTGACGGCGGCCGCCCTGCTGATCGCCGTGAACTGGCTCGTCTACATCTGGGCGGTGACCCACGGCCACGTGGTGGAGGCCGCCCTCGGCTACTACGTGAACCCGCTGCTCACGGTGGCCCTGGGCGTGGTGGTGCTCGGCGAGCGCCTGCGGCGCCTGCAGGTGGTGGCGCTGGTCCTCGGGGCGGCGGCGGTGACGGTGCTCACCGCCGCCTACGGGCGTGTGCCGTGGGTGGCGCTGGTGCTGGCGTGCTCGTTCGCCGGCTACAGCTTCCTGAAGAAGGCGGTGCCGGTCGGAGCCCTGACGTCGCTGGCCACCGAGACGCTGGTGCTGGCCCCGGTGGCGCTCACCGCGCTGGTGGTGCTGCAGGCGCGGGGCGACGCCGCGTTCGGCCACGGCGGCCTCGGCCGCGACCTGCTGCTGCTGTCGCTGGGCGTCGTGACGGCCGGTCCGCTGATCCTGTTCGGCATGGCCGCCCGCCGCATCCCCCTGTCGCTGCTCGGGCTGCTCCAGTACCTGACGCCGACACTGCAGCTGGTGTGCGGCGTGGCCCTGCTGGGGGAGGCGCTGCCGCCCACCCGGCTGGCCGGCTTCGTGCTGGTGTGGGTGGCGCTGGCCGTGCTGGCCGCCGATGCCCTGGGGACCGCCCGCCGCCGGACCGCGGCGACGGTGCCCCTACCCCCGCCGGTGGCCGAGGCCGCGTGAACTTCCTCGGCCACGCCCAGGTCGCCCTGGCCGCCGGGGAGGACGCCGACTTCGTGCTCGGGGCGGTGCTGCCCGACCTCGCGCCCATGGCGGGGATCCGGCTGCGTCGGGCGCGGATCGGGGGCCGGCTGGGTGAGGGCATCGCCTGCCACGTGCGGGCCGACGCCGCCTTCCATGCCCTGGTCGAGTTCCGCCGGGGGAGCGGCGCCCTGCGCCGGGACCTGGCCGCCCGCGGGCTCGGGACGGGACCGGCCCGGGCGGTGGGCCACGCCGGCTGGGAGCTGCTGCTCGACGGGACCCTGGTCGGCGGCGAGGCCGAGGACGCGTTCCACCGCGCCCTGGCCGCCGGCGACCGGGTGGGCGCGGCGCTGGACCCGGCGGACCGGGCCCGGTGGGAGGCCTTCCTGGCCCGGGGCCGGGGCGGCGGCCACCTCCGCTACGACGACCCCGCCTGGGTGGCCGACCGGCTCCACGCCATGCTCGGGCGGCGGCCCCGGCTCGCCCTGGCGGCCGAGGAGGTGCCGACCGTGGCCGACGTGCTCGCGGTCCACGTCCCGGCGGTGGCGGCGGTGGCGGGAGCGGTGGTGGCCGCCACGGCCGCCGCCGCAGCCGCCGCAGCCGGCGGCTAGCGGGGTAGCGGCACCCCGGGG